>JAVKDQ010000079.1:0-63665 GCA_040222155.1 Roseovarius sp. | reverse complement strand
CGGCCGTGATCCGTCGTGATCTGGCCGGCCACCAACACGTCAGAGATCTCGCCGTTGAGGCCGGAGCTTGAGGAGAAGCTGTTGGTGCCGTTGAACTCCAACGGGTTCTCGTCGCGCACGATCTGGCCGAGGGCGCGCGAGCCCTGCCAGCCGGAGGGCGCGAAGCGCGTCCAGGTAACGCCATAAGCCGCCTGCAAGCCGCGCTCGCGACGGTCGGGGGCAGTGAAGCGCGAGGTGGAGAAGAGATTGCCCTCGTCGAACTCGATTCGGGTGCTTTCATCGTTGGGAATGAGCGGGTTTGAGCCGCCCACCCAGCTCACCTGCACAACCGGTTCGAGCACCTGCGTCGCGCCGCCGGTTTCGCTGCGGATGAGCGGCCAGCGGAGCTGCAGCGCCACCTCCGGCGACACCTCGGTGGCCGAGCCCTGGCTGGTGATGCCGGCCTGCTCGACATGGAACGTATCCACCGCCACGCCGGTGCGCACCTGTGCGAGGATGCCACCCGGCAGCGTCCAGTTGCGGCGCCAGTCGCCCGAGAAGGTGAGGCGGGCCACGTCGCGCCCGTCGGCCCAGACATCCGGGTCGGGCCCGTCGACGATGAGGCCCGAGGAACGCCGGTGGCTGTGGGCCGCGTAGCCCAGCCGCACCTCGCCGCCGAGGCGGGAGGGGAAGAAGCGGCGTTCGTATTCGGCGTTGGCCACCACCGTGGGCAGCGTGCTGTTCGATTCGCCCACCCTGAGCGAATGGAAATAGGTGACCGCGCCGCGCAGGTAGCTGTCGCGCTTCACCCGCTCCAGCTCGATCTCGCTGTCGAGCCTGTCTTTCTCGGAGTAATTGTAATCGAGCAGGTAGGTGTCATCGTTCACCGCCTCGAGGTCGAAGCGCAGCTTGAAGTCTTCGGCGAGATCGAACTCGCCCTGCCCGAAGATGTAGCCCTTGCGGCTCTTTGTGCCGATATCGTCATCCGAGATCGCGCCTTCGAACTGGATGCGGCCATTGCGGAAGGCCTGCCGGTAGCGCAGCTCGAGCGTGCGGGTTTCGTTGGTGATGAACGGCGTGATGGTGATGTCCTTGTGATCGCCAAGCCGCACGAAATAGGGCACCCGCGCGCCGAACCCCAGAAGCGAGGAGTTGTGCAGCGAGGGCACGAGGAACCCGGTGGCGCGCTCGAGCGTCGGGTCGGGCAGGCGCAGGCGGGGCAGGTAGAAAACGGGCGTGTCGAGAATGCGGAATTGCGCATCCTCGAAATAAAGCTGCTGCTCCTGCTGGTCGTGCACCACCTTGCGCGCCCGGATCTGCCAGAGCGGCGGACGCCCGGTTTCGCACACCCGGCAGGAGGTGACCGCAACCTTCGTCATCTGGTTGAACCGGCCGCCCGAGCGGTTGAGCTCCTGCGCGGCAAGCTGCACGTGATCGCCCATCACGATCCGGGCGCCGCGCAGGATGCCGTTTTCCATGTCCTGATCGAGCTCGCCCGAATTGGCCAGCACCAGCGTATCGGTGCCGTCTTCGAGGATGATCGGGCCGGTCAGGATGAGCCTGTCTTCGCGGCGGTCATAGACGATGCCCTGCGCCCGGAGCCGCCGGCCATCGTAGAGCGCCTCCACGTTGCCGGTGGCCACCAGCCGCTCGTTGCCCTCCATGTAGACGTCATCCGCCACGAGAAGCGCGGGGTCGGGCGGGGCATCGGGTGCCGTTTGCGCCCATGCGGTGGGCACGGCCAGCCCCATGCCCAGCGTCAGCACGAGCGCGATGGCCACCAGCAGCCGGGATATGGCCTGCGCGCCGTTCATCCGTCTTCCTTGTGAAGAATGATGCCCGTGGCCAGCAGGAGCGCGGCGAAAGGCGGCGCCCAGGCGGCCAGCGATATGGGAATTTCGCCATTTTCGCCAAGGATCTGCGCGAAGTTCCTGATGTAGTGCAGGCCGAAGCCCAGCAGCACCGCCGTGAGCACCGACATGCCGGTGTTCGACAGCCTCGCGGGACGCATGGTAAATGCCGCCGCGATCATCACGAGCGCCATCAGGAAGAGGGGGCGCGCAAGTTCCATCTGGTACCACATATCGTAGCGCCGGGCCGAGAATCCCGCTTGTTCCAGCTGCGCGATGAAGGCCGGCAAATCCCATATGGGAATGTATTCCGGTTTACCGAAACTGTCCACGATGCGGTCTTGCGTCAGGGCCGAGGCCAGTTGCATCCGGTCCATCTCGCGCGCGGATGCCTCGGGATTGGAATTCGGGCCGAGATTCCACAGCTTGACGTCGTAGAGCATCCAGTTGCCGTCTTTCAGCCGCGCGGCGGCGGCCTTGATGCGCTGCGCGGGCTGGCCGTCTGGGTCGAAATCGAGAAAGGTCGTGTCGAAGAGCACCGTGAGGTCGGAGCTGGCCCGCTCGGCATGGATCACCGTTTGCCCCTCGGGGCTGCCCTGCCTCAGCCAGAGCCCCTCGGAGGCCAGAACGAGAATGGCCGCGCCCCCGCCGATATGGTTGTTGATCAGGTCGTTGTGCCGCTTGGCCGCGCCCGCGACGATGGGGTTGAGCATGGTCACGCTCAGCACGCCGATCATCGCCGCCACGGCCACCGGCGCCGCAAGGGTGCGCAGCGCCGAACGCCCCGCCGCACGCACCACCACCAGCTCAGACGAGCGCGCAAGCCGGACGTAGAGCCCCACCGTGGCCAGCACGACCACCAGCGGCAGGATCTCGTAATTCTCCGAGGGAACATTGAGCAGCACCAGCTCGAGCACGTCGACGAAGGGCAGGTTGGGGAAATCCTGCAGCTCGTCCACGAGGTCGATCAGCGCCATCAGAACGAGAAACACCCCGAAAACGAGCGCGAAGAAGGAGAAGAACTTGCGGGCGAAATAGGCGTGCAGGATCATGCCGCCTCTCCCGTGCGGGCCCTGCGCCATCGCCAGCGAAAGAGGCCGGGCCGCGCCCCCATGTAGATGAGCGCAAGGGTGATCGCGAAGCCGAGCGCCGAGGGCAGATACATGAGCGGCCAGGCGGAGGTGTTGGAGAGCACCACGCCCGTCACCCCCCCCTCGACCAGCTTCACGCCTACCAGAAGCACGAAGGCGGTGAGGATCTGCCACCAGACGCCGAAGCGGCTGAATGAGCCCAGAAGCAGCGTGGCGAAACCGATGAGCGCCGCCACGATGCACATGAAGGCCTGCGCGAAACGGCCGTGCAGCGTGTAGGCGAGCTCGCCCGGAGTGGCCTTGGTGCGCTCCAGCACCTCCGCGCGGTGGAAGAGCAGATCGCCCGTATGGGCGAATTCCACCTTGTTGAGATTGGTCGGGTTCTGGGCGATCAGGCTGCTGATATCATAGGAGAAATCGGCAAAATGCGTGGTGAAGAGCCGGCTGCCCACGCCGCGTAGGGTTTGCGCGAGCCCCGAAACCATGACCAGCGAGGTGCCGTCGCCCTCCTGCACGAGATAGGCGAGCGACGAGGTGTAGGTAACCGGGTTTTCCGGGTCGCGACGGTCGGAGAGGAACACGTCGCGCAGCTCGCCATCTGGGGTGATGTCACGGATATAGAAGGTGATGCCCGGTGCAGGGTGCAGGAATTCGCCCTCCTCGAGAAACCGTGCCGAAACGCTCTGGCGCACCTCCGCCTCCCGCGCGCGAAGCTGGCCGAGGCTGGTGGGGATGAGCCAGTGCGAGAGCATCGACATCAGCACCGCGATGATCACCCCGAAGACGAAGGCGGGCCGGATCAGCCGCGCGGGCGAGAAGCCTGTGGCCTGCACCACGGTCAGTTCGCTCTCGGTGGAAAGCCGGTTGGTGACGTAGACGGCCGCCGCGAAGGCCGCGATGGGCAGCACCATGCCGATGACGCCGGGAAGCGTGAGCGCGGTGAACTCGAGGAACACCCAGGCCGGCTGGCCATCGCCCACCAGCCGGTCGAACATCCGCACCGCCTTGTTGATCCAGAAGATCGAGACCAGAACCAGCGCGAAGAATCCGAACAGCACCATGAATTGCGACAGCATGTACCTGTCGAATCTGGACAAAAGCTCTTACCCCCGCAAGTCGTCTTTGAGCGGAACTTATCGGAAACCTCCGGCGGGGAAAACTGCTAACTGGCCATCCGCCCCGCACCGCGCTACCACTGTGGCGAACGCGACAGGCGAAAGAAGGAGCAGCTGCCATGACCCGCCCGGTTTCCGTGAATGTCACCGAAACAGATATCGAGCAGATCGCAGGCGCCACCGGCCGCGTGGCCGTGATCGTGACGCCCGATGGCAAGATGGACACCACCGCGCGCCGCGCGAACCGGCTCACCAAGGGCGCGCTGAAGCGGCTCGTGGAGAGCCCGGCCTGGGGCAAGATGAAACCCGGCGAGGCCCGCACGCTCGACTGGCCCGCCGGCATGGAGGCCGAGGCGCTCGACGTGCTCTGCCTCTCCCGCAACCCTTCGGTGGAAGAGGCGCGCCGTGCCGGCGCCACGCTCGGCAAGCGGCTGGGCAAGGAGGGGTCGCTCGTCTGCGCGGGCACGATCCGCCGCGCCGATGAACTGGCCTTCGGCCTGGTGCTGCGCGCCTATGGCTTCACCGCCCACAAGACTGGCGAGACCGAGCTGCCCGGCAGTGTCACCCTGATGGTCTCCAAACCCGATGAGACAACAGAGGCGCTCGCGCCGCATCTCGCCGTGGCCGAGGGCGTCTTTCTCGCCCGCGACCTCGTGAGCGAGCCCGCCAACCACCTCACCACCACCGAATTCGCCAACCGGGTGAAGGGCCTGCAGGATCTGGGCGTGAAGGTGAGCATCCTCGAGGAGGAGGACATGCGCGCGCTGGGCATGCACCTGCTGCTTTCGGTGGGCCATGGCAGCGCCAGCCCCTCGAAGATGGCGGTGATGGAGTGGCAGGGCGGTGAGACGGGCGCTGCCCCTCTCGCGCTCGTCGGCAAGGGCGTGGTCTTCGACACCGGCGGGATCTCGCTCAAGCCCGCTGCCGGCATGGAGGAGATGACGATGGACATGGGCGGCGCGGGCACCGTCACCGGCGTGATGCACACGCTCGCCACCCGCAAGGCCCGCGCCAACGTGGTCGGGCTGATCGGCCTCGTCGAGAACATGCCCTCCGACCGGGCCACCCGCCCGGGCGACGTGGTAACCTCGATGAAGGGCGACACGGTGGAGATCATCAACACAGATGCCGAGGGCCGTCTCGTGCTGGCCGATGTGCTCTGGTACGCGCAGGAGAAGCACGCGCCCGCCGCCATCGTCGACCTCGCCACGCTCACCGGCGCCATCATCATTGGCCTCGGCCACGAGAAGGCGGGCGTCTTCTCCAATGATGACGGCTTCTGCAACGCCTTCCTGAAGGCGGCGCAGGCAGAGGGCGAGGGCGCATGGCGCATGCCGCTTGGCGAGGCCTATGACAAGCAACTCAAATCCGCCATCGCCGACATGAAGAACGTGGGCGGGCGGCCTGCCGGCTCCATCACCGCCGCGCAGTTCCTGCAGCGCTTCATCAAGGAAGGCTGCCCGTGGATCCATCTCGACATCGCGGGCGTGGCGCGCGTGGGCGAAGATACCGCCCTCGCGCCCAAGGGCAGCACCGGCTGGGGCGTGATGGCACTCAACCGGCTCGTGGCCGACGGCTACGAGAAGGGCTGAGGCGCCGCATGGGCGCGGCCTTCTTCTACCATCTCACCCGCCGCCCGCTCGAGGCGACGTTGCCGATGCTTCTGGGCAAGGCGCGTCAGGCGGGCTGGCGGGTTGCGGTGCGCGGCACCGATCCGGCGCGGATGGACTGGCTCGATCAGAAGCTCTGGCTGGGGCCGGAGGAGAGCTTTCTGCCTCACGGCCTCGCCACCGCGCCCCATGCCGAACGCCAGCCGATCCTGCTCACAACGGAGGCGGATTGCCCCAACGATCCCGCCTGCCTGATGAGTGTCGATGGCGCCCAGGTGAGGGCGGAAGAGGTGGCGCGGCTGGAGCGCGTCTGCATCCTCTTCGACGGCAATGACGAGGCGGCGCTCAACGTGGCGCGCGGGCAATGGAAGACGCTGACGGGGGCCGGCGCTTCGGCGCAATACTGGTCGGAGGAATCCGGCCGCTGGGAGAAGAAGGCGGAAAGCTAGGCATCCTGCCCGCCCCGGCTTCTTCTGGCTCCAAATATCCCGGGGGAGGCCGAAGGCCGGGGGCAGCGCCCCCTCTTAACGTGTCAGCACCAGCCGGCCACCGCTGATCTCGACGCTGGAGAAGCGCTGCAGGTAGTCCATCCCCAGAAGCGACTGGTCCATCTCGCCCTCGTTCACCACCGCGCGCACGCCTTCATCGGAGATGGGGCCTATGGCGATCCGCTCGAGCCTCACGGGGGCTGTGCGCACCTCGCCATTGGCGGTGAAGGCGCGGCCCACATAGGCGAGGTTGGCGAGGTCGAGCCCCGCGGCCCGCGCATCCGCCTGCGTCAGCACGATCTGGCTTGCGCCGGTATCCACCACGAAATTGACCGGCGCGCCGTTGACCTCGGCGGTGAGGTAGTAATGCCCGTCGGGGCCGCGCGGCACCTCGATCCGGCCCGCCTCGGTGATCATTGCCTGCCCGGGCGTGACCGTGTTGCGGATATCGCCCCAAAGCCCGAAGGCCGCGATCACGCCCACGAAGAGCAGACCCCAGACAAGCGCCTGCTGCGTAACCTTGCCGAAGGATTGGCGGTTCTGCGCGAAGAACCACAGGCAGATCGCCCCTCCGAGAAGGGCGAGATAGAGCAGCCGGGCGGTATCGTCTCCTGTCATGACTGGGATATAGGCGCGGGGCCGTGGATTGGGAAGGTCACCCGGCGAGGCCGAAGCCGCGCAGGCCGTCGAGCACGAATTGCACCGCCAGCGCGGCAAGCAGCATCCCGAGCAGCCGTGTGATGACGTTGATGCCGGTGCGTCCCAGCGCGCGCTCCAGCAGCCCTGCCGTGAGAAAGAGCAGGAAGACGAGCACCAGCACGGAGAGCATCACCCCGATCACCCAGGCCAGCCCCTCCACGCCGGGGCGCTGGCCTGCGAGCAGGATCACAGTGGCAATCGAGCCGGGCCCCGCGATGAGCGGTATGGCGATGGGAAAGATCGAGGGGTCGTCGTC
Source organism: Roseovarius sp. (assembly GCA_040222155.1). Classification (GTDB taxonomy): domain Bacteria; phylum Pseudomonadota; class Alphaproteobacteria; order Rhodobacterales; family Rhodobacteraceae; genus Roseovarius. The sequence goes on along the minus strand of JAVKDQ010000079.1, from coordinate 56,577 downwards.
GTCATCCTCTTCCTCGGCCTGTCCGGCCGTGCCCTCGCGCCGCTTGGTGCGCCGCTCGAAGAGCATGTCGAGCGCGGTGAGAAAGAGCAGCAACCCGCCCGCGATGCGAAAGGCAGGCATGGAGATGCCGATGAAGCCCAGCACCGCCTCGCCGAAACTCGCGAAGACGATGAGGATGAGCGCCGAGGCGATGCAGGCGCGCAGCGCGATGGCCCTGCGCCGCGCCGCCGTCATCCCCTGGGTGAGCGCCACGAAGAGCGGGGTCATCCCCAGCGGGTCGATGATCACGAAGAGGGTGACGAAGGCGGTGATGAGAAAGCCGGTATCGACCGCCATGCTCACGCCTCCGCCGCTTCGAGCCGCTCGAGCGCGGCCATCCAGAGCGCCTCGGCGCGGTCGAGCCCGTCCATCACCTCGGCATATTTCTTCTGCCAGGCTTCCATGTCGGTGGCTCGGGCATCGTCATATATCGCGGGATCGGCCAGTTTCGACGCTATGCGATCCCGCATTTCGTTCAGTTTTTCAACGCGTTCCTCGCATTTTCTCACGTCCTGTCGCAGCGCGAGAACCGCATCGCGAGAGGGGCGCCTCGGCTTCGCGGCGGCGACCGTGGAGGCCTCCTTCGTCTTGTCTTCCGACCCCAGAAGCATCGCCCTGTAGCTCTCCAGATCGCCCTCGTAGGGCGCCACGCGGCCGTCTTTCACGAGCCACAGCCGGTCTGCCACGAGGCTCAGGAGGTGCATGTCGTGGCTCACGAGGATCACCGCGCCGGTATAGGCTGTGAGCGCCTCCACCAGCGCCTCGCGGCTCTCGATGTCGAGGTGGTTGGTGGGCTCGTCGAGGATGAGCATGTGCGGCGCGTCGAGCGTGGCCAGCATGAGCGAAAGCCGAGCCTTCTGTCCGCCCGAGAGCTGGCCCGCTACCGTGTCGGCCTGCGCCGCACCGATGCCGAAGCCACCGAGCCTTGCGCGCAGCTTTGCGGGCGCCTCGCCGGGGCGCATCCGGCGGATATGTTCGAGCGGGGTTTCGTCAGGGCGTAGCTCTTCGAGCTGGTGCTGGGCGAAATAGCCCACGCGCAGCTTGCCCGAGGCGTGCATCCTGCCCGACATCGCCTGAAGTTTGCCCGCCAGGAGCTTGGAAAGCGTGGATTTTCCCTCACCATTGCGACCGAGGAGCGCGATCCGGTCATCCTGGTCGATCCTGAGGTCGAGCCGGCTCAGCACGGCCCGCTCGCCATAGCCCACGCTGGCCCCCTCGAGCCGCAGGATGGGCGGCGAAAGCTCTTCTGGCTCGGGGAAGGTGAAGGCCCTGAGCGCCGCCTCCTGCGGCCGCGTGATGGGCTGCATCTTGGCCAGCGCCTTCAGCCGCGATTGCGCCTGCCGGGCCTTGTCGGCCTTGTAGCGGAAGCGGTCGACGTAGGATTGCAGATGCGCGCGCCGGGTCTCCTGCTTCTTGGCCTCCGATTCCGCCGCCGCGAGCTTGGCGGCGCGGGTCTCGGCGAAGCGGTCGTAGCCGCCCTGGTAGAGGGTCAACTTGCGATCTTCGAGATGGAGGATCGCGCCAACCGCGCGGTTAAGCAGGCCCCGGTCGTGGCTGATCACGATCACCGTATGCGGGTAGCGGGCGAGATAGGTCTCCAGCCAGAGCGCGCCTTCGAGATCGAGATAGTTGGTGGGTTCGTCGAGAAGCAGCACATCGGGCGCCGAGAAGAGCACGGCGGCGAGCGCCACGCGCATCCGCCAGCCGCCCGAGAAGGCCGAGCAGGGCATGGCCTGCTCGGTATCGGTGAAGCCGAGGCCCTTCAGGATCGAAGATGCGCGCGCCTCGGCCGACCATGCGTCGATGTCGGCGAGCCGGGTCTGCACCTCGGCGATGCGCGCCGGATCGGTGGCGGTTTCGGCCTCGTCGAGAAGCGATGCGCGCTCGGTATCGGCGGCGAGCACGGTATCGATGAGCGAGACCGCGCTGCCCGGCACTTCCTGGTCAACCCCGCCGATGCGGGCGCGTTTGGGCAACGAGATCGCCCCGCCCTCGAACGCGAGCTCCCCACGGATCAGCCGGAAGAGCGTTGTCTTGCCCGACCCGTTGCGCCCGACCAGCCCCACCTTGTGGCCTTCGGGCACGACAGCGGAGGCGCCCTCGAACAGGGGGCGCCCGGCAACCGAATAGGAGATGTCCTCGATCCTCAGCATGGGCGAGGGATGCCCCATCGGCGCGGCCCGGTCAATCAACCATTCAATCGCGGCTTTTCAAAGCCCGACCCCCATGCTATCGGGGCCGCGATCCATCCAAGGTGGGGTTTCCCGCCTCCCGCAACAGCAAGCAACAAGAGGCTTATCATGGCTGTCGAACGTACGCTCAGCATCATCAAACCCGATGCCACCAACCGCAATCTCACCGGCAAGATCAACGCCAAGTTCGAGGAGGCCGGCCTGCGCATCGTGGCGCAGAAGCGCATTCACCTGACCAAGGCGCAGGCGGGCGTGTTCTACGCCGTTCATGCCGAGCGCCCCTTCTACGACGAGCTCTGCGAGTTCATGGCCTCCGCGCCGGTGGTGGTGCAGGTGCTCGAGGGCGAGGGCGCGATTGCCAAGAACCGCGACGTGATGGGCGCCACCAACCCGGCCGACGCCGCGCCGGGCACGATCCGCGCCGAGTTCGCCGAATCCGTGGGCGAAAACTCGGTTCACGGCTCCGACGCGCCGGAAACCGCCGCCGTCGAGATCGCCTATTTCTTCTCCGGTCTCGAACTGGTCGGCTGAGGCGCGCACCCGCGCCGATAATCTTCTGATCCGGCCGCATGCCTGCTCGGGCGTGCGGCCTTTTTCATGCCGCGTTCAGATCGCCGCGAAATCGTTGAACACCTGCCGCGAGATCACCCGCGGCGAGTTCGGCGTGGATTTCGTGGGGGTGGCGGGCTTGACCGTGCCCTTGTCCGGTGGCTGGTTGGTTGTCTTGGCCATGATCGGCTCCTTACTCTTTACCAGAGCGCCGAACCGGCCAGCGCCGGGCGGCGCGTGTTACAAAACTTTCACGAATGGGCCCGTCTGGCCAGACTTTTTCGTGTCGAAAAAGCGTCAAAACTGCGTCTTTGTTTCTGTATTATCAACAATCTAGCCTGTCGATCACGCATACCCCGTGGCCTTGGAAACGATCCATTGCGCGCAGGGCCGCACCGGCTTCGGACAGAGGAATCGTGCTGGTGACCAATGCCGCGGGGTCGAAATGCCCGGCCTCCACCATGTCGAAGAGCGCCGCAAAGCGATGCGGAGCGATGCCGCGCGTGCCGTGAAGCGTGAGCTGGCGGGCATAGACCAGCTCCAGCAGAGGCAGCGGCGGGGTGGCGTGCGCGCCCACCGGCATCCCGATCTGCACATGGCGGCCCAGCTTGCGGAGCGAGCGCAGGGAATTCTCGAAGGTGGCCGTCATTCCCAGCGCGTCGAGCGAGACATGCGCGCCGCCGCCAGTTGCTTCGCGCACCGCTTCGCCCACATTGCCGGCGCTGGCGTCGATCACGGCATCGGCGCCGAATTCCTTTGCCATGGCAAGGGCTTGCGGCGCGATATCAATGCCGATCACCCGCGCGCCCATGGCCCGGCCGATGAGAATGGCCGAGAGCCCCACGCCGCCGCAGCCGTGCACCGCGAGCCACTCGCCGGGCTTCACCGCGCCACGGTCGGCCACGGCGCGAAAGGCGGTCGTCACCCGGCAGCCCATGCCGGCTGCGGCCGTGTAGCCCACGCTCTCGGGCAGGCGCACCAGGTTGAAATCGGCCCGCGCCACGGGCACCCGCTCGGCAAAGGCGCCCTGCGAGGTGAAGCCGATCACCTCCTGGTGGTTGCAGATGGTGGGCTCGCCCGCGCGGCAATCGGGGCAGGCGCCGCAGCCGAGGATGAAGGGCGCGGTCACCCTGTCGCCCTTGCGGAAGCTGCGGCACTCGGGGCCCACCTCCACCACTTCTCCGGCGAATTCGTGGCCCATGACATGGGGCAGGCTTACATCCGGGTCAGCGCCCTTCCAGGCGTGGTGGTCGGAACGGCAGACGCCGCAGGCCTTCACCGCCACGATCGCGCCGTCGCGCGGGCAGTCGGGCTCGGGGATGTCCTGCAAGGGCAGATCGCCGTCGAACTCTGTCATCAGGGCGGCTTTCATCGCGCTCTCTCCTGTCTTCGGAACCTCTGGCGCAGAATGGCCATGCGCGGCGGCCGCGTCACGCCCTTATCGGCGCCCTGGCATGAAAAAGGCGCCGCTGCCGGGGCAGGGCGCCTTCATGTGTCTTGTTGCATCGGAAGGCCCGTGGCTCAGCCTTTGGCGGCTTCCTGAACCGGCTTCGCCGGCGCTTGCTGGCCTTGGCCCTGCGGTGCCTGCTGACCCTTGGGCTTGGAATTGAGCGGGTCGTCTTGCCGCTGCACCGAGCCTTCGAAGTGAGCGCCGGATTCGATGGCGATGGTCTTGTGGATGATGTCGCCCTCGACCCGTGCGGTGGAGGTCAGGCGCACCTTCAAGCCACGCACGCGGCCCACGATGCGGCCATTCACCACCACGTCATCGGCGATCACCTCGCCCTTGATGGTGGCGCCTTCGCCCACGGTGAGGAGATGGGCGCGAATGTCGCCTTCCACCGTGCCTTCCACCTGGATGTCGCCGGTGGTCTTCAGGTTGCCCGTCACGTGCAGGTCGGAAGACAGCACCGATGCGGGCGGCTTGGCTTTGGGCGCGGAGGCGCGAAACTCGCTGGAAGCCGACTCGCTGCGGCCTTGTGCCTCGTTGGTCTTGTCCGCCACTGGCGCCTTCGGCAGCTCTGCCTTGGGGGCGGGATCGTTGATTTTGCTCTTAGAAAACATTTCTCGCAGCCTTGATATAGATCATGGGGTTGACGGCCCTGCCGCCGACACGGACCTCGTAGTGTAGATGCGTGCCCGTGGATCGTCCAGTGTTGCCCATATCACCAATCCGGTCTCCACGCGAGACCCTTTGGCCCTCACGCACCCGAATGCGCGACATATGGGCGTATCGCGTCTCGATGCCGAACTCGTGCTGGATCTTCACGAGCCGCCCATAGCCCGAAAGCCATTCCGCATGGGTCACGATTCCGTCGGCGGTGGCATAGATCGGCGTGCCGTGCTTGGCGGCGAAATCGGTGCCACTGTGCATCCGGCCCCAGCGCATGCCGAAGCCCGAGGTGTAGCGGAAGGCCGACTTGACGGGCAGGGCAAAGGGCGCCTTTTGCGCGGCGATGCGGTAAAGGTTCAGCCGGTCGAGCTGGCCGAGAATGCCATTGGCGCGCATCGCGTCGGGCGAGGGGTCTTCGCCGCGAGTGGAGAAGGAGAGCGGCATGAGCGGGCCGCCTTGCCCCGAATAACCGCGGCGCACGGTGTCGAGCATGTCTTCGGTGTCGAGGCCCGCGGCGCGGAACATCTTGTCGAGCGGCTCCACGGAGATGGTCATCGCGTCTTCGAGCTGGCGGAAGATCTGCGCGTTCTGGTCGCGCATGAGCTGGATCTGCGCGGCCATCTCGTCTGCCTGCAGCAGCGCCAGCTTGGCATCCTCGCTGATCGTGTCGCGCTCCTGCGCGGTTTCGGCCAGCGCGGCGGTGAGCATCTCCACCGTGGCATCGGCTCCCGAGACGCTCGGCACGTCACCCTGCACGGTGCCGTTGGTCTGCAGGGCGAGTTGCAGCTGGGCGGCCTCGTCGCGCGCGGATTTCCGCTCTTTCATGGCGGTGCGCAGCTTGCCCTGAATTACTTCCATGCCGGTTTCCAGCTCGCGCCGGCTGGTTTCGGATTGCAGGAGCTGGGTCTGCATCCGCGAAATCTGTTCGAGCGCAGAGCTGAATCGCTCATGTGCCGCCGCCGCTTCGCGCGCCCGCGCGTCGCGCTCGGCCTCGAGCGCGTTCAGGCGGTTTTCGTAGGTACGCTGGTCGCGCTTGGCCTGCTCGCGGAAATTGCCTGCGCCGATGCTGTCCATCAGCAGCACCGCGGTGGCGATGATTGTCCAGCCGATGAGCAGAGATGCGCCGGCGAAGGCGATCAGTTGCGAGGCGGGCCTCAGGCGAATGAAGCGCGTGTCCGTGTCAGACCGCAGGAAGACCCGTCTTTCCGGAAAATACGTCTCCAGAATGGCGTTCAGTTTGATAGCTGTCCGTGTGCGCACGTAGCCCCGTCCCTTTTGCCGTCCCCAAGTGCCTTTCCCCAAAGGCACCGCTCATTATCACGTTTTCTTACAGAGCGGTTGCAAGGTGATTACAAACTGATCCGCCGGGGGGCAAGCTTTTAGCCCTCTCTGCCCCGGGATTTGAGCAAATTACCGCGTGAACGGCGAAATATTGCCGATAAGCAAGGGGTTGAGCGGCGAAAATCGCGTAACTCACGGGGCCGGCCGCAGGCGTTTTGCCGCAGGGCGAGGCGCGGCTCAGCCCGCGCGCCCCGCCAGCGGCCAGTAGAAATCGGGCGGCAGGCCCGCCTCGGCACGCTTCTCCTCGTTGAAGGGCGGCTTGAGCGCGCCATGGAAATAGCGCCGCACCAGCGCGTGAAAGGCCTCCTTGGGATCTTCCTCATGGCGACCGCACAGAAAGTGGAACCACTTGGAGCCGTAGGCCACATGCGCCACTTCCTCGGCGTAGATCACCTTGAGGCTCTCCACCGCGGCGGTCTCGCCCGCGCGCTCGAAGATCTCGATCATGCCCGGCGTCACATCGAGCCCGCGCGCCTCGAGCACCATCGGCACCACCGCCAGCCGACCCATGAAGTCATCCACCGTATCTTCGGCCGCACGCCACATGCCGGCATGAGCGGGAAGCGCGCCATAATGGCTGCCCATCGCTTCAAGGCAGTCACATATCAGGTTGAAATGCTTCGATTCCTCATCCGCCGCTTTCACCCAGTCATCGTAGAAGCCCAAAGGCATCGGCACATGCGCGAAGCGCGGGATGATATCCCAGTGCAGGTCGACCGCGTTGAGCTCGCTATGGGCGACCGCGTGCACGAGCGCCACGCGCCCCTGCGGCGAGCCGGGGCGGCGGCGCGGTACGTCGCGCGGGTCGCGCAGTTCGGGGCTTTCGGGGCGCGCGGGGCGCAGGGGCGGCTCGGCCCGGCCAACGGGCAGCGGCGCGCCTGCCTCGCGCGCGGCGAACCACGCGGCCGCGTGGCGGCGCGAGAGCGCGGTCTTCTCGCGGCCGTCGGCGGTGGAGAGCACCTCCACCGCCATGTCGGCAAGCGTCTTTCCGCTCAAAGCGCGCGCACCGCCTCGAGCACCTCCTCGGCATGGCCCGGCACCTTCACCTTAGGCCAGACCTTGAGCACCGTTCCATCGGCGCCCACGAGCACGGTGGTGCGCTCGATGCCGAAGAATTTCTTGCCGTACATGCTCTTTTCCTTCCAGACGCCGTAGCGCTCGCACACGTCGCTCTCTTCGTCCGAAAGCAGCGGAATACCCAGTTCGTGCTTGTCGCGGAACTTGTCGTGCTTCTGTACGCTGTCCTTCGAGATGCCGAAAACCTTCGCGCCCGCCGCCTCGAAATCGCCGGAAAGCCCTGTGAAGGCGATGGCCTCCTTGGTGCAACCAGAGGTGTCGTCCTTCGGGTAGAAGAACAGAACCACGGGCGCGCCGCGCAGGGCGGAAAGGGTCACATCGCCGCCGCCATCGCGGGGCAGGGTGAAATCGGGGGCCTCTTGGCCGGTCTCGAGCATGGCAATACCTCCTTGGAACCTAGAATTGAGTTCCATATTAGAACGCAAGAGGCCAGAATAAATACCAAGAGGCAACGCGCCCGTTGACAAAGAGCATGGATCAGCACACTCCCAGCGCCCCCAACCGCCACCGGCGGGGCCGCAAGCTCCGCAAGGCGGGGCTCTGGAGCTTTGCTGCCCTGTTCTTCCTGACAGGCGTCGTGGTGATCGGCGCGCTCTCGCTCATCGGCACCCGTGTCTCCGCGCCAGACTGGCTGCGCGAGCGGATCACCACGCAGGTGAACCAGGGCGTGGCGGGGATCGACCTCGATTTCACCGAGATGTCGGTGGTGCTCGAGCGCGACTGGGTGCCGCGGCTCTCGCTGCAGGGCGTCACGGTGCGCGACGCCGAGGGCACGCCCATCGCGCGGCTCTCGGATGTGCGGAGCGCGGTGGCGCTCGGCCCGCTTCTGAAGGGCGAATTGCGGCCCGGGGCCATCCATCTCTCCGGCGCCAGGATGGTGCTGCGCCGCTCGGCAGATGGCGCGGTGGGGCTCTCGATCGGCGAAACGGCCAATCCGCTCGAAGAGGCGCCCAACGTGGCCGCGCTCATCGAGCAGGCCGACGCGGTGCTCGCCCGGCCGCATTTCGCGGCCTTGAGCGAGATCACCGCCGATAACCTGACCCTGCGCTTCGAGGATGCCCGCGCCGGACGCGCCTGGACGGTGGATGGCGGGCGGCTCGAGCTTCGGCGCAAGGGCGAGGCGCTCACGCTCACCTCCGATCTGGCCCTGCTCGGCGCCCGCGACTATGCCACCACGCTGGCGCTGGCCTACACCTCCAATATCGGCGACGTGGCCGCGCGCCTCAGCGTCGAGTTCCAGGACATGCCCGCCGGCGACATCGCGGGCCAGTCGCCGGCCCTTGCGTGGCTGGGCGCGCTCGATGCGCCGCTCTCGGGCGCGATCTCGGCGGAAGTCGATAGCGAAGGCGCGCTCGGCCCGCTCGACGTGGCGCTCGATATCGGCACGGGCGTGCTGCGCCCTGTGGAGGGCGCGGCGCCGGTGCCGTTCAGCCGCGCGGCCATGGCCTTCACCTACGAGCCCGAGGCACAGGTGATCCGCATTTCGGATGCCGAAATAGAAAGCCCGTGGGTGAGCGCGCGCGCCACGGGGCACACCTACCTGACCGGCATGGAGGATGGTTGGCCCGACACGCTGCTGTCGCAACTGCGCTTCGAGAAGATCGTCACCAATCCGATGGCGATCTATCCCGAGCCGCTCGAGATCGAGGGCGCCGCGCTCGACATGCGTCTCGCGCTCGACCCGTTCCGCGTGACCATCGGCGAGTTGAGCCTCACCGATCAGGGGCGCCCGCTGCGGGCGCGGGGCGAGGTGCTGGCGGGGCCCGAGGGCTGGGATGTGTCGGTGGATGCCGAAGTGCCCTCGATCGCGCCCGAACGGCTGCTCGCGCTCTGGCCCGAGGCGCTCGAACCCAAGGCGCGCGACTGGATCACCGAGAACGTCGTCACCGCCGATCTCTCGAACATTCAGTTCGCCCTGCGGCTCGCGCAGCAAGGCCCGCCCAACGTGTTTCTGGGCTTCGATTTCGACGCGCTGGAGACGCGGTTCATAAAGGATGTGCCGCATATCGAGAATGGCAGCGGCCATGCCTCGATCCTCGACAACCGGTTTGTCATCACCGCGCAGGGCGGCCACGTCACCCCGCCTCAGGGGGGGCGGATCGACATCACCGGCTCGAGCTTCGAGATCCCCGATCTGCGCATCCATCGCGGCCCGGGCCGCGTGCTTCTGCGCACCGAGAGCTCCATCACCGCCGCGCTCTCGCTTCTGGATAGCGGGCCGTTCCGCTTTCTGCAGAAAGCCGGGCGGCCGGTAACGCTGGCCGACGGGCGCGGGCGGCTCGAGGGACAGCTCGACTTTCTCGTGAAGGACGACCTCACGCCAGATGAGGTGGCCTTCTCGGTGAAGGGCGAGCTCGAGGAGGTGCGCAGCGAGACGCTGGTGAAGGGGAGGGTTGTGGCGGCCTCAAGCCTGCAGCTCACGGCCGACAATGCCGCGCTCACCGTGGGCGGGCAGGGGCGGCTCGGCAAGGTGCCTTTCGACGGTCTCTTCACCATGCCGCTCACCGAGGGCAGCAACGGGCGCGCCAATGTGGAGGGGCGCATCGAGCTGTCCGAACGCTTTGCCGACGAGTTTCAGATCGGGTTGCCGCCGGGCAGCCTTTCGGGGGCGGGATGGGGCAGCCTCGAGGTGGATTTCGCGCCCGACACGCCGCCGGAATTTCGCCTCACCTCCGATCTCGAGGGCGTGGGCCTCGCGCTCCGGCAACTCGACTGGGCGCTGTCCCCGGCCGCGACGGGCCGGCTCGAGGTGATGGGCGCGCTCTCCGAGCCGCCGCGGATCGACCGGGTGCGCATCAACGCGGGCGGGTTGGTTGCCGAGGGCGCGATTGCGCTCACCGAGGAGGGCCAGCTGCGCGACGCGACCTTCAGCCGGGTGCAGCTCGGCACCTGGATGGATGCGCCGGTGCAGCTCGTGGGCATGGGCCCGGGGCGCGCGCCGCTCGTGCGGGTGTTGGGCGGCGAGATCGACCTGCGCCAGACCTCGCTTGCAAGCTCGGGCGAGGGGCCGCGCGGCGAGCGGGGCTCGGTGTCGCTGCAGCTCGACCGGCTGCAGATCTCTGACGGCCTCGCGCTCACCGCCTTCGATGCCGAGCTCGACATGAGCGAGGGTGCGCGCGGCACCTTCTCGGGGCGTGTCAATGGCGGGGCGCGGATCACGGGGCAGGTGGTGCCGCAGTCGGGCGGCAGCGCCTTCACCATCCGCTCGGAGGATGCCGGCGGCGTGTTCCGCTCGGCCGATATCCTGCCGCAGGCCCGCGACGGCGATCTCACGCTCTTTCTCGCGCCGGGGCAGGAGCGCGGCACCTACATGGGCAAGCTCATCTCCAACGGCATCCGCGTGAAGGATGCGCCCGCCATGGCGGCGCTGCTCAACGCGGTGAGCGTGGTGGGCCTGCTCGACCAGCTCAGCGGCGACGGCATCCACTTCTCGCGCGTCGAGGCGAAATTCAAGCTCGAACCCGAGCGCGTGACGCTCTATTCCGGCTCCGCCACGGGCGCGTCGATGGGGATCTCGATGGAAGGCTATTACCACCTGAAAACCGGTTACATGGACATGGAAGGCGTCGTCTCGCCGGTCTATGCGGTCAACATGCTGGGCGGGGTCTTCGCGCGGCAGGGCGAGGGGCTCGTGGGATTCACCTATGACCTCAAGGGCGAGAAGGGCAACCCGCGCGTGCAGGTCAACCCGCTCTCGGTGCTCACGCCGGGGATGTTCCGGGAGATCTTCCGCCGCACGCCGCCGCAATATGATGGCGTGGCCTCCGACGGTGCCCGCGAGGGCACGGCGGGCGAGGCTGAAAGCGGCGTGGGCGCGACAACCGGAGCGGATCGCTGATGAAACTCGCGGATTTCGACTTCGAGCTGCCGGAGCGGCTCATTGCCACGCGGCCGGCACGGCCCCGGCCCTCGGCCCGTCTGCTGGTGGCCGAGGGCGATGCGATTACCGATGCGCGGGTCTATGACCTTGGCCAGTGGCTTCGGCCCGGCGACCGCCTGATCCTCAACGACACCAAGGTGATACCCGCACGGCTCACCGGCACCCGCAAACGCGCCGGCGCGGAGGGCGAAACCGAGGCCAGGATCGAGGCGACGCTGCTCGACCCTGCCCCCGGCGGGGCCTGGCGCGCGATGGTCAAGCCGCTGAAAAAGCTGAAGGAAGGCGAGGAGGCGGTGTTTGGCGCCGGGCTCGTGGCCACCTGCGAGGGCAAGGCCGAGGGGCAGGCGCTTTTGCGCTTCAACCTCACTGGCGAGGCCTTCGAGGCGGCGCTCGCCGAGGCGGGCGCGATGCCGCTGCCGCCCTATATCGCCGCCCGCCGCGCGGCCGATGCGCAGGACAAGGAAGACTACCAGACTGTCTTCGCCCGCAAACTGGGCGCCGTGGCCGCGCCCACCGCCTCGCTGCATTTCGACCAGCCGCTGCTCGACGGGCTGGCGGCGCAGGGCGTGGAGTTTACCCATGTCACTCTGCATGTGGGCGCGGGCACTTTCCTGCCGGTGAAGGTGGAGGATGTGACCACGCACAAGATGCATGCCGAATGGGGCGAGGTGAGCGAGAAAGCCGCCGCCGAGATCGCCGACACGAAGGCAAGGGGCGGGCGCATCATCCCGGTGGGCACCACCGCGCTGAGGCTGATCGAGAGCGCGGGGAGGGCTGGGCAGATCGCGCCGTGGCGCGGCGAGACCGATATCTTCATCTATCCCGGCTTCACCTTCCATGTCGCCGATGCGCTGATGACCAATTTCCACCTGCCGAAATCGACTCTGATGATGCTCGTCTCGGCGCTGATGGGTCAGGAGCGCATCCGCCGCATCTACGCGCATGCGGTGGCGGAGGAATACCGCTTCTTCTCTTACGGCGACGCCTCTCTGCTGATCCCGGGCTGAGCCTCGGCCACACCTGCCATCCCGCCGCGCGCGCGCCAAACCGCCGCGCCTGTGCGCATTTCACGTATTGATCCTGCCGCCAATCCCTGCGACGGCGGCACCAGCCGGCCTGAGGGTCGACTCGCAACTGGCCCGAACCGCGCGGTCATGCTACGAAATCTGTATTCGGCGCCCGAGGAGTTCTGCCATGTTTTCCGTTCTTTCCAGCGCATGGCCGCTGCTTCTGGGCATGATGCTGCTGCAGGTCGGCAACGGTATGCAGGGCACGCTGCTGGGCATCCGGGGCGACATGGAGGGCTTCACCACCCTCGAGATGTCGCTGGTGATGTCGGGCTATTTCGTGGGCTTTCTCTTCGGTTCGCGCATGGCGCCCGAAATGATCCGCCGGGTGGGGCATGTGCGCGTCTTCGCCGCGCTCGCATCGTTGATTTCCGCGGTGATGATCCTCTACCCCGCCCTTGCAAACCCCGTCGCATGGGTGGCGGGCCGCATCATCATCGGGTTCTGCTTCTCGGGGGTCTACGTTACCGCCGAGAGCTGGCTCAACAACGCCGCCGACAACCAGAACCGGGGCAAGGCGCTCTCGCTCTACATGATCGTGCAGATGGTGGGCATCATCTCGGCGCAGGGCTTCATGGTGGTGGCCGACCCGGGCGGCTTCGTGCTCTTCATCATTCCCTCGGTGCTCATTTCGCTGGCCTTCGCGCCGATCCTGCTCTCGATCAGCCCCACGCCCACCTATGCCACCGCCAAGCCGCTCTCGCTGCGGCAAATGCTGGCGGTGTCGCCGCTGGGCTGTGTCGGCATGTTCCTGCTGGGCGGCGTCTTCTCGGCGCAGTTCGGCATGGCCTCGGTTTACGGCACGCAGGCCGGGCTGACCGTGGCGCAGATCTCCATCTTCGTCTCCACCTTCTTCGCCGGGGCGCTGGTGCTGCAATATCCCATCGGGTGGCTCTCCGACCGGATGGATCGCCGCCTGCTGATTCTGATCGGCGCGGCGATCTGCGGTTTGGGCGCGGTGGTCGGCATGGTGCTGGGCGGCATCTTTCCGGCACTGCTGCTTGCCGGGCTGATGGTGGGCGGGATGACCAACCCGCTCTATTCGCTCCTCATCGCCTATACCAACGACTTTCTGGAGCCCGACGACATGGCGGCGGCAGCGGGCGGCATGGTGTTCATCAACGGGCTGGGCGCCGTCACCGGGCCCTTCATCGTGGGCTGGATGATGCAGGCGATTGGCGCATGGGCCTTCTTCCTCTTCATCGCGGTGCTGGGCTTCGCGATCTCGGCCTACGCGGCCTACAGGATGACCCAGCGCCCCGCCCCCTCGGTGGACGACACCGACCGCTTTACCATGGTCGCGCCCTCCGCCTCGGTGATGGCGGTGAGCTTCGCGAGCGAATACGACGCCGAGAGCGCGCAGGAAGAGGAGAGCGGCAACGCTCCCGGCGCGGCTGCGCAATAACCCGCCGAAACGGTGGCGCTAACAGCGCCGAAACGGTCACGGATCGTTGCCGATGTTGCAAATCTTTACTGTGCAATACCCGGCATGTATGCCAATTTTAACGGAATTTTATTTGGGCAAACAAGGATAGCAGCATGACGGCCCCGGAAGATGTATTGAAGTTCTGGCTCGACGAGATCGGTCCGAAGGGGTGGTATACGATCGATGACGATCTCGATACCGAGATCCGCAACCGCTTCGGCAAGGCGTGGGAGACCGCGCGCGAAGGCACTTGCGGGCTCTGGCTCACCTATCCCAGCGGCACCCTTGCCTACATCATCCTGATGGACCAGTTTCCCCGTAACATGTTCCGCGGCGAGGCGAGCGCCTTCGCCACCGACGCGCCCGCGCTCGCGGCCGCCAAGGCGGCGATCCACCGCAAGTGGGATCTGCGCATCGACGAGCCCGCGCGGCAGTTCTTCTACCTGCCGCTGATGCATTCCGAGAACCTCTGCGACCAGGAGCGCTGCATCCGCCTGATGATGGAGCGCATGCCCGAAACCGGCGCCGACAACCTGCTGCATGCCCGTGCGCATCGCGAGGTGATCCGCCAGTTCGGCCGCTTCCCCTATCGCAACGACGCGCTCTCGCGCGCCTCCACCGGCCCCGAGCAAAGCTATGTGCGGCAGGGGGGCTACGGCTCCACCCTGCGCGCGCTGCAGGAGGCGGATGCGGCCTGAGCGCCGTCGCGCGCTCCGCTTTCGCTTTCGAATACAAGGGTCTTGCATGCAGCCCCGTGACATCTCGCTGCGGCGGGGAATGCTTCGTTGTGTGCTGGCGGGAGATAGTTTAATATCAAACTATATTCCGAACCCGGATTCGAACATCAGCCCAGACGGAGAGGCACATGGCGGCAAAGACCTTTGACATGATCGTGATCGGCGCTGGCCCCGGCGGCTACGTGGCCGCGATCCGCGGGGCGCAGCTTGGTCTGAGCGTGGCCATCGTCGAGCGCGAGCACATGGGTGGCATCTGCCTCAACTGGGGTTGCATCCCCACCAAGGCGATGCTGCGCTCCTCCGAAGTGTTCCACCTCATGCACCGCGCCAAGGATTTCGGCCTCAAGGCCGAGGGCATCAGCTACGATCTCGACGCGGTGGTGAAGCGCTCGCGCGGTGTGGCCAAGCAGCTGAATTCCGGCGTGGGCCACCTGATGAAGAAGAACAAGATCACCACGATCATGGGCGAGGCCACGATCCCCGCCAAGGGCAAGGTCTCGGTGAAGACCGACAAGGGCACCGAGGAGCTCGAAGCAAAGACCATCGTGCTCGCCACCGGCGCCCGTGCCCGCGAACTGCCCGGGCTCGAGGCGGATGGCGATCTCGTCTGGACATACAAGCACGCGCTGGTGCCGCCGCGCATGCCCAAGAAGCTGCTGGTGATCGGCTCGGGCGCCATCGGCATCGAATTCGCCAGCTTCTACAACACGCTCGGCGCCGACACGACCGTGGTCGAGGTGATGGACCGCATCCTGCCGGTCGAGGATGCCGAGATCTCTGCCTTCGCCAAGAAGAGCTTCATCAAGCAAGGCATGAAGATCATGGAGAAATCCACCGTCAAGCAACTCGACCGCGCGAAGGGCAAGGTGACCGCCCATATCGAAGCGGGCGGCAAGGTGGAGAAGCTCGAATTCGACACCGTGATCTCTGCCGTGGGCATCGTGGGCAACGTGGAAAACCTCGGGCTCGAAAAACTCGGCGTGAAGGTGGACCGCACCCATGTTGTGGTCGACGAATACTGCCGCACCGGCGTCGAGGGGCTCTATGCCATCGGCGACGTGGCGGGCGCGCCTTGGCTGGCGCACAAGGCCAGCCACGAGGGCGTGATGGTGGCCGAACTGGCCGCCGGCGGCCACCCCCACCCGGTGCGCCCCGAAAGCATCGCCGGCTGCACTTATTGCCACCCGCAGATTGCCAGCGTGGGCCTGACCGAGGCCAAGGCGAAGGAGCAAGGCCACGAGGTGAAGGTGGGGCGCTTCCCCTTCATAGGCAACGGCAAGGCCATAGCACTCGGTGAGCCGGAAGGCATGGTCAAGACAGTGTTTGACGCCAAGACGGGCGAGCTTCTGGGCGCGCATATGGTGGGCGCGGAAGTGACCGAACTCATTCAGGGCTACGTGGTGGGCAAACAGCTCGAAACCACCGAGGAAGACCTGATGCACGCCGTGTTCCCGCACCCCACGCTCTCGGAGATGATGCACGAGTCGGTGCTCGACGCCTATGGCCGGGTGATCCACATCTGAACCGCCCGTCGCGCGGGAGTATTTGGGGAAAGATGAAAGCCCGGTCGGCGCTTTCACGCGCGCGGCGCGGAAAATATCGGCGTGCTGACAGGGCTTGTCAGGTGTTCGCGCTATGTTCGCATTTTCGCCTTGGAAGATCCCGCGGTCTCGCCTATTTCTTAACGGCAAGTGACCGGGGGAGCCGATGGCCGAGCTCAAGAACATCGAGGTGCGCGGGGCGCGCGAGCACAACCTGCGCAACATAGACGTGGATATTCCGCGCAACGAGCTGGTGGTGATCACCGGCCTGTCGGGCTCGGGCAAGTCGTCCCTCGCCTTCGACACGATCTATGCCGAGGGCCAGCGCCGCTTTGTCGAGAGCCTCTCGGCCTATGCGCGGCAATTCCTCGACATGATGGAAAAGCCGGATGTGGACCATATCAGCGGGCTTTCCCCGGCCATTTCCATCGAGCAGAAGACCACCTCCAAGAACCCCCGCTCCACCGTCGGCACGGTGACGGAGATCTACGACTATCTCCGCCTGCTCTTCGCCCGCGTGGGCACGCCCTACAGCCCGGCCACAGGCCAGCCCATCGAGGCGCAGCAGGTGCAGGATATGGTCGATCGCGTGATGGCGATGGAGGAGGGCACCCGCGCCTATCTCCTCGCCCCCATCGTGCGCGACCGGAAAGGCGAATACCGCAAGGAATTCCTCGAGCTGCGCAAGCAGGGCTTCCAGCGCGTCAAGGTCGATGGCAGCTTCCACGAGCTCGACGACCCGCCCAAGCTCGACAAGAAGTTCCGCCACGATATCGACGTGGTGGTGGACAGGATCGTGGTGAAGGAAGGGCTTGAGACACGGCTGGCCGACAGTTTCCGCACCGCGCTCGACCTCGCGCAGGGCATCGCCGTGCTCGAGACCGCGGGGGGCGGGGCCGGGGACAAGGAAAATGCGGGCGAGCCCGAGCGCATCACCTTCTCCGAGAATTTCGCCTGCCCGGTCTCGGGCTTCACCATTCCCGAGATCGAGCCGCGGCTCTTCTCGTTCAACGCGCCCTTCGGCGCCTGCCCCGATTGCGGAGGCCTCGGGGCGGAGCTCTTCTTCGACGAGCGTCTCGTGGTGCCCGACGAACAGTTGCGCATCGCCGATGGCGCGCTGGCACCATGGCGCAAGGGCAAGTCGCCCTATTTCCTGCAGACGATCGAGGCCATCGCCAAGCATTACGAGTTCGACCGCAACGCGCGCTGGAAGGATCTGCCCGCGCATGTGCAGCAGGTGTTTCTCTACGGCTCGGGCGAAGATGAGATCCCCTTCCGCTACGACGAGGGCGGGCGCGTCTATCAGGTGACGCGGGCCTTCGAGGGCGTCATTCCCAACATGGAGCGCCGCTACCGCGAGACCGACAGCGCCTGGATCCGCGAGGAATTCGAGCGGTATCAGAACAACCGCCCCTGCGGCGCCTGTGGCGGCTACCGGCTCCGCGACGAGGCGCTCGCGGTGAAGATCGGCCCGGTCAAGGGCCCGGCGGAGCAGCGGCTGCATATCGGGCAGGTCGTCGAGATGTCGATCCGCGAGGCCTATGCGTGGTGTCAGACAGTGCCCGAGAACCTGACCGCGCAGCGCAACGAGATCGCACGCGCGATCCTCAAGGAGATCCGGGAGCGGCTGGGATTCCTCAACAACGTGGGGCTGGAATATCTGACGCTGTCGCGCAGCGCCGGCACGCTCTCGGGCGGCGAGAGCCAGCGGATCAGGCTTGCCAGCCAGATCGGCTCGGGGCTCACGGGCGTCCTCTACGTGCTCGACGAGCCCTCCATCGGCCTCCACCAGCGCGACAACGGGCGGCTCCTGCAGACGCTGCAGAACCTGCGCGACCAGGGCAATACGGTGATCGTGGTGGAGCATGACGAGGAGGCGATCCGCACTGCCGATTACGTCTTCGATATCGGCCCCGGCGCGGGGGTGCATGGCGGGCAGGTGGTGAGCCACGGCCGCCCCGAGCAGGTCGCCGCAGACCCGGCCTCGATCACCGGGCAGTATCTCTCGGGCGCGCGCGAAATCGCCATCCCCGCCGAGCGCCGCAAGGGCAAGGGAAAATCCGTCAAGGTCATCAAGGCGGAAGGGAACAACCTCAAGTCCATCGACGCGGAGTTTCCGCTGGGCAAGTTCGTCTGCGTGACGGGCGTTTCAGGCGGCGGCAAGTCGACCCTCACCATCGAGACGCTCTTCAAGACCGCCTCGATGCGGCTCAACGGCGCGCGCCAGACGCCGGCGCCCTGCGAGACGATCAAGGGGCTTGAGCATCTCGACAAGGTGATCGACATAGACCAGCGCCCCATCGGCCGCACCCCGCGCTCCAACCCGGCCACCTATACCGGCGCCTTCACCCCCATCCGCGACTGGTTCGCCGGGCTGCCCGAGGCGAAGGCGCGCGGCTACAAGCCCGGTCGCTTTTCGTTCAACGTGAAGGGCGGGCGCTGCGAGGCCTGCCAGGGCGATGGCGTGATCAAGATCGAGATGCACTTCTTGCCGGATGTCTACGTCACCTGCGAGACGTGCAACGGCGCGCGCTACAACCGCGAAACGCTGGAAATCCAGTGGAAAGGCAAGAGCATAGCCGACGTTCTTGACATGACTGTCGAGAATGCGCAGGAGTTCTTCAAAGCCGTTCCCTCGATCCGCGAGAAGATGGATGCGCTGGCCCGGGTAGGCCTCGGCTATATCAAGGTTGGCCAGCAGGCCACCACGCTCTCCGGGGGCGAGGCGCAGCGGGTGAAGCTCTCCAAGGAACTCTCCAAGCGCGCCACGGGCCGCACGCTCTACATTCTCGACGAGCCCACCACCGGCCTCCATTTCGAGGACGTGAAGAAACTGCTCGAAGTGCTTCACGAGCTTGTGGAAAACGGCAACACGGTCGTGGTGATCGAGCACAATCTCGACGTGATCAAGACCGCTGACTGGCTCATCGACATCGGCCCCGAGGGCGGCGATGGCGGCGGCGAGATCGTGGCCGTGGGCACGCCCGAGGACGTGGCCGAGGTGGAGCGCAGCCATACCGGGCGTTACCTCAAGGAGATGCTCTCGGCCCGCAAGGTCGCCGCGGAATAGCGAAAGGGGCGCCGCCTGCGCCGCGCCCCTGCTTCTTCTTGTTGCAAATACCTGTCGCGAAACAGCGCCGCCGCCCCGCCGTCAGCTCTTCTTGCAGGTGTTGATCCCCAGCCACGCATAGGGCGGGCAGTGGCCTACAAGGCCCGTTGCCAGCGGGATCACGCCCAGCAGGTAGAGCCAGCTATAGGTGCCCCCGCCATTGAGGAAGAAGCCCGCGATCAGCGCGGCCCCCACGCCGATGCGCAGCACCCGTTCCATATTTCCGATGTTTTTCTTGAACATGGCGACCCCTCTCATGATGTTGCCGGGACCACCATTAACCGCATTTCAAAAGCTGAATATGATATGGATCAATCAGCCATGTCCGCGTGCCATGAGCCTCGGCAGCATGGCGGAGAAATCCTTGCCCTTGCCGTCTTCCTCCTCCACGAATTGCGCGTAGAGCGCCATGGCGGCGGCGCCGAGCGGCGTGTCGGCATCGGCGGATGCCGCGGCCTCCTGCGCGAGGCGGAGATCCTTCAGCATGAGCTCCGCTGCGAAGCCGGGCTTGTAGTCGTTGTCGGAGGGCGATTTCGGGCCGATGCCCGGCGCCGGGCAATAGGCGTTCATCGACCAGCTGTAGCCCGAGGAGGTGGAGACGACGTCGAACATCGCCTGCCGGTCCAGGCCCAGCTTGTCGGCCAGTGCGAAGGCTTCGCAGGTCACGATCATGGTGGCGCCGAGGATCATGTTGTTGCAGATCTTGGCCGCCTGCCCGTTGCCTGAAGGCCCGCAGTGAACGGACTTTTGCCCCATGATATCAAAGAGCTCCTTCGCGGTGCTGAAGCCCGCCTCGTCGCCCCCCACCATGAAGGTGAGCGTGCCGCCCGCAGCGCCCGCAATGCCACCCGAAACGGGCGCATCGAGCGCCGAGAGCCCGGCGGCCTGCGCATCCGCCGCCACCGCGCGGGCGCTCTCCACGTCGACCGTCGAGCAGTCGAGCAGCACCGCGCCCTTGCGCATCGCGGGGATCACCTCAGCCGCCACAGATTTCAGGATCGCGCCGTTGGGCAGCATGGTGATGACCACGTCGCGCCCCTCGGCAGCCTCGGCGGCGGAACCTGCCATCGTCACGCCTTCGACCTCCACCGAGACGGTGTCGAAGCCAGTAACCTCGTGGCCCGCCTTGGCGAGATTGGCGGCCATGGGGCCACCCATGTTGCCCAGTCCAATGAAACCGATTTCCATGGGGTCTCCTCCCTCAGTCGAATGAAAGCGCATCCGCCCCGAGGGGCATCAGCATCTGCGTGGCCGCCAGTTGCGGCGGGTTGGCGAGGTCGTGCTGCCACTTGGGCGCCCGATCCTTGTCGATCACCGCCGCGCGAATCCCCTCGAGAAAATCGCCGTTCTCCATGCTGCGATAGGTGAAGCGAAACTCCAGCCCCAGCGCGCGGCGGATATCTGCGGCGGGCCCGCGCAGGCGGTGGATCATCTCCACAGCGCAGGCCATGGAAAGCGGGGAATTCCGGCGCATGGCCTTGAGTGCGTCTTCGGCAAAGTCGTCCCCGGAGGCCTTGAGCGCATTGAGGATGTCCACCAGCCGCTCGCCGCCGAAATGCGCGTCGATCTCCGCGGCGAGGGCTGCGAGCTTGCCCTCCGGCGGCTCGGTGGAGGCGGCCTCGAGCGCGGCCAAGTCACCCGAGGCGCAGAGCGTGGCGATGAGATCGGGCCAGGCCTCCTGCGGCACGAAGCGGTCGGCGAAGCCTGCGTGGATCGCGTCGCCCGGGCCCATCCGCGCGGTCGTCAGGCCGAGATATTCGCCAAGCCGCCCCGGCGCGCGCGCGAGCAGAAGCGAGCCACCAACATCCGGCACGAGGCCGATGCCGCATTCTGGCATGGAGATCTGCGAGCTTTCGCAGACGACGCGGTGAGAGCCGTGGCAGGAGATACCCACGCCGCCGCCCATCGTGAAGCCCTGCAGAAACGCCACGTAAGGCTTGGGATATTCCGCGATCTTGGCGTTCAGCCTGTATTCGTCGCGCCAGAAGGTGCGGCCATAGTCGTAATCGCCCCCGCGGCCGGTTTCGTAGAGCCTCGCGATGTCGCCGCCTGCGCAGAAGGCCTTGTCGCCCTCGGCGTCGATCACCACGAGCGCCACATCCTCGTCCTCGCGCCAATCGTCGAGCGCGGCCTCGATGGCGAGCGCCATGTCATAGGTGAGGGCATTGAGCGCCTTGGGCCGGGTGAGGGTGATGCGCCCCGCGCGGCCCTCTTTCCTGATCGAGATGTCGCTCATGTCTCCGCCAGCATGTGCCGCGCCACGATGAGGCGCATGATTTCGTTCGTCCCCTCGAGGATTTCATGAACGCGCAGGTCGCGCACCAGTTTTTCCACGCCGTAATCGGCGAGGTAGCCGTAGCCGCCGTGGAGCTGCAGGCACTGGTTGCAGATGCGGCTTCCGGCTTCGGTGACGAATTTCTTGGCCATGGCGCAGAACTTCGTGGCGTCGGGCGCGCCGGTGTCGAGCTTCCACGCCGCCTGCCGCAGGAAGGTGCGGGCGGCCTGAAGCTCGATCTCCATCTCGGCGAGACGGAACTGCAGCGCCTGGAACTGGTCGATCGACTGGCCGAAGGCCTTGCGTTCGCGCATATACGCGCGGGTGGCGTCGAGCGCGGCCTGCGCCCCGCCGATGGAGCAGGCCGAGATGTTGAGTCGCCCGCCGTCGAGCCCTGCCATCGCGTAGGAAAAGCCCCGGCCTTCCTCGCCCACGAGGTTCTCCGCCGGCACATGGCAGTCGTCGAACTGCACCTGCCGGGTGGGCTGCGAGCGCCAGCCCATCTTGTCTTCCAGCCCGCCGAAGGAGAGGCCCTTTGCGCCGTCTTCCACCCAGAGCGTGGAGATGCCCTTCGGCCCGTCGCCGCCGGTGCGCACCATGACCACGTAAGCGTCGGAGTAGCCGCCGCCGGAGATGAAGGCTTTGGTGCCGTTGACCACGTAGCCCTCGTTGGAGCGATCCGCGCGGGTTTTCAGCGCCGCCGCGTCAGAGCCGGAGCCCGGCTCGGTGAGGCAGTAGGAGACGAAGGTTTCGCAAGTCAGGATCTTGGGCATGACCCGCGCCTTGAACTCTTCCGACGCGAAACTGTCGATCATCTTGGCGCACATGTTGTGAATCGAGAGAAACGCCGCCACGGAGGGGCAGGCCATCGAGAGCGCCTCGAAGACGAGCGTGGCGTCGAGCCGCGAAAGCCCCGTGCCGCCACCCGCTTCGGAGACGTAGAGCCCGCCGAAACCCAACTCGCCTGCCTTGGGCCAGAGCTCCTTGGGGATGTTGCCCTCGCGCTCCCAGTCACGCGCGTGGGGCGCGATCTCCTGTTGCCCGAAGGCATATGCCATGTCGAAGATGGCCGATTGTTCTTCCGTCAGGGCGAAATCCATGTGGGGAACCTCCCGCGCCGCCTGTAATTGAACATACGTTTAATTAACGCCGGGGCAGGGCGGAATGCAAGGCGGTAATTGAGCGTGTGCCGGCATGGGCCAGGGGCGCCAAAGTCTTTGGAAGACTTTAGCACGATTTCTTTGAAAGAAATCGCGCGCTAGTCCTCGCGGCCATACGCCTTCAGCCGGGCATGTAGCCCGCTGGCCTCCGCCGCGCCCATTTCGAGTGCGAAGATATAGGCATAGGTCAGGAAGAAGCACTCGGCATCGAGATCGTTCGCGATGTCGGCGGCCTGCGTATAGAGCCGGATGAGGGCGAAGCGGTCGTCGCCCTCATGCGCCGCGAGAAGCCGCGCTTCCAGCTCTTCCTTCATTCGGCGGCCCGCGCCTTGGCGCGATGCGTCTCCACCTTGCCGGCCACCCAGTCGTGGAAGCAGTGGGTGGGGCTGTCCATCACCGGCGAGAAGCGGCCGCCGTCGAACTGGGTGGCATGGCGGCCCTTCTGCATGCCCTCGACCACGAAGATGTCTTCCTCGAAGACGGTCTTCCAGAGCTGGGCGTTACGCATCCGCAGCCCCTCGTCGCTGTCGGGAACGGAGTAATAGAGGTGGATGTGCTCCACGGTCTTCTCCGGCCCGCGCGGCTCGAGGATGATGGCGAAGGCATGGTCGCGGTGCACGCCGAGCAGCACGTTGGGATAGAGCGCGATATATTCGGCCTGCTCGTTCCACTTGGCGCCCACCTCCTCGAAATCGGGAAACTTGTCGCCGTTTTCGTTGGTGAGCTGGCGATAGAACATCGTGCCTTGCCCCGAGAAGGCGCCGGGCAGCTCGATATTGTAGTGATCTTCGAGGCGGGAATAGCTGTTGAGGCCCGGATGCACCCAGGGCAGGTGGTAACTCTCGCAGTAGTTCTCCACCGCAAGCTTCCAGTTGGTCTGCACTTCGAGCGTGATCCGGCTGTCATGCCCGCCGTGATAGATCGGCAGGTCGAATTCCTTCCAGCGTTCGATGATCGGCGCCATGGCCGCCTCGAAGGCGGGGGCATCGCCCGAGACGTTGATCCACACGACATCGCGCCAGACATGGCTGCGCACCTCGATCAGCCCCAGGTCGTTGCGCTTGATCGCGGCATGGGTGTTGTGGCCGGGGCCGCCCACATGCGGCGTGCTCACGAGCTTGCCCTTGGTGGAGTAGCACCACGAGTGATAGGGGCAGCGGATCGCGCCCTCGATCTTGCGAGGCTGTTCCACGAGGATCATGCCGCGATGTCGGCAGATGTTCTGGAAGACCCGCACATCGCCATCCTTGTCGCGCAGCAGCAGAAGCGGCAGGCCCACGAAATCGAGCGGCACCGCGTCGCCCGGCTCGGGCACATCCGCCGCCACCGCGAGCCCGGCCCATTGGGAGAAGAGCAGCGCCTCGCGCTCCTCGGCATAGACGCCCGGGTCGATATAGTGGTCGTTGGGCAGGCCGTGGGCCTGTTCCACGCTGTTGCGCACTTGGCTGAGATCGGTGATTGGGGCGTTCATGGGCGAGGCTCCGGGGTTGAAATGTAAACCCCGCCCTACCGGTCATGGCCGTTTTTCGCGCGACCGGGAGCGACCGTAATTGCCCGCGAGCGACACTCTGGCGTTCAGCGAAACGGCTCGCCCGGGCGCAACAGGTGCACATAGAAGCGCGGCACCTCCTCGAGCGCGACCACCCCGATGCCCCGTGCGGCCTTCAGAACATCGGCGCAGCGCGTGCCAATATGCTCGTAGACCATCCGGTTGGCGCGGCGCCCGGTCACTTTCTCCCGCACCGTGCGCGAGGCGTAGCCTTCCCAGAGATTCGACTGGAAGGCGGTCTCAGGCGTGAGGAAGTTGAAGGAGCAGGCCAGCGAGTCGCGATGCGTCACCACCGCCATGATGCCCTCTTCCTGCCGCATCACCAGCCCGCGGTATTCGCGATCGGAGGCACGGGTGGAGAGGCCCTGCGCGCGACATTCCTTGCGCGATTCGAAGCCGCGCAGCAGGGTATAGCCATCCTGCCTCCGGATCTGCACGAGCCCGATCACGAAGCGGCTTTCGTCGAGAAAGCTCTGGCGTGCGAAGCGGTAGAAGCCGCTGGGAAAGAGCCGCTCGCTCACATGGGTGGCGGCCTTGCCGAAGAAGCCGGCCAGCGCCGGGTGGCTCAGGAGGTCGCGCGGGGTCGGCTCGATTTCGGCCACCGGCTCGAGCAGGATACGCGCATCCACGTCGAAGAACCGGCAGATCCGGTGCAGCACGTCGGGGCGCGGAAAGCTCTCGCCCGACATGTAGCGGTTGAACTGTGTCCGGTTGATGCCGAGCTCGCGGCAGAGCTCTGAGACAGACTTGTAGCTTTCGCACAGGACCCGCAGGTTATCCCCAAATATCCGTCGCAGCGCCGCCGGATCTTCGGGCGGGCTGACGCGGTTTTGTGCCGGCGCTTGCGTGTTGGGCATGGTTGCCTTACGGTTGTTGCGTGCATATCAAGCGCAAGTTTCCCGTTATTTCTCAATGATTGCATTGAAATCGACGCTAATTAGCGTCAGACCTGTTGCTAATTAGCGTCAGCTCACGCAGCCTCTGCCACAAAATCACCAGCCGGGCCGGCAATTCTGTGCGTGGCAATCCGCGTTAATTTTTCCACAATCGAAGCAGGGGAAGACAACACGCGGGGGCCGCATGCACGGGGTAGTTCTTTGGCGCAACGAAGATAGCACCAGAGCCGTCATCTGGTGCGAAGACCATAATGAACTGGCGTTTTTCAGAGGCAAGCCCGCCGCTTGCACAGAGTTGCCGTTGCGGCTTGAAACCGGCGATCTGGTGCGGTTTGACCTGCACGAGGAAGACGACCTGCGGCTGGCGCTCGACCCGTGCGTGATCAGCGCCAGCGAATATCCCGGCATCGCCGAAGAGCTGCTCGCCGCCGGTGCCGGCCTTGCGCGAAACCGGGGCAGCCTGCCCGTGACGCCCGCCGAGCAGGAGGCGAACCTTGCGGCGAGGGTGGTTGAGTTTCCGGCCCCGTCGCGGGCGCATCCGCCCGGCGCCGCCCGGATCTCCGCGCTGCGCCCCGTCAGCGAGGCCGAGCGCCCGGCTCTCCCACGCGCGCCCCGTCGCGAGATGATCTTCCGTATCGTGGGTTAGAGAGCGCCACGCGCATGTAACGCGCGGCATCCCCTTCCTGCTTTCTGCGTCAGGCGCCGCGGGGCAGGGCGGCGATGCCCGTGCGCGCGATCTCGACAAGGCCCAGCGGGCGCATGAGCTCGGCGAAGGCGTCGATCTTCTCCGGCGTGCCGGTCAGCTCGAACACGAAGCTCTTGAGCGTGCTGTCGACCGCGTTGGCGCGGAAGATATCGGCGAGCCTCAGGGCCTCCACCCGCTTTTCGCCCTCGCCCTGCACCTTCAGAAGCGCCAGTTCGCGCTCCACCGAGGGGCCCTCCACCGTGAGGTCGTGCACCTCGTGTACCACCACGATCCGGCCGAGCTGCGCCTTGATCTGTTCGATCACCTGCGGCGTGCCGGTGGTGACGATGGTGATGCGGCTCATGTGGCCGGTATGATCGACCTCGGCCACAGTGAGGCTGTCGATATTGTAGCCGCGCCCCGAGAAGAGCCCGATCACGCGGGCCAGAACGCCCGGTTCGTTGTCGACGATCACCGCCAGCGTATGCCGCTCCACCACGTCCGAGAAGGTCGGGCGCAGGTTGTAGGCGGAATGCTTGGACGAACCTTTCTTGATTTTCAGCGCGGACATTTCGGTTTGCCTTTTTGTTTGGGTCAGAGAGAGTTGGCCGCTTGGGCCGGAGTGGTGTTCCGCAGGCGGAGAAGCGCGCCGAGGCTGAGCGCGAAACCCGTCACGGCGATGGGCAGGAAGACGAGGCGGAAGAGGTTTTCGAATCCCGTCTGCATCAGAAGAAGCGCGGCCGGGGCGAGGCCCAGCCACATGAGCGCTGCAAGCGTGAGGCGCAGGGGCGCAGGGGTCAGAACGCCCGCGCGCCACATGAAGAGCGCCGCAGGGGCCAGCAGGGCGGATTCGTAGTGCCAGAGATAGGGCGAGGCGAGCGGGATCGCGGTGAGAAGCACCGCCGCGCGCAGATCGAACGTGGCCGCGGGGGCGCGCCATGCCAGCCACACCGCCAGCGCCAGCGCGGCCGTGAGCGCCCATTGCAGCGCCAGCGCCAGCGCTTCGGGCAGGCCGAGGCCGGCCAGGAAGGAGTAGGGGCTTATCATCAGGCCAAGCCCGCCGATCGCGCCGCGCACCGTCTCGCCGTGGGTGCCCATCATCTCCAGCATGCGTGGCCAGTAGGCGGTGCCGAAGAGCGCGGTGGGCAGCAACGCCAGCAGAAGCGCCGTGAGCGTCGCCGAAAGGATCGCGCGCCAGGCGCCCTGCGCCAGCAGCGCCACGGGGATCAGCAGGCCAAGTTGCGGCTTGAGGGTGAGAAGCCCGATGAAGACCCCGGCGAGCCACGGCCGCCCCGTGCCGAGCGCCGCGAGCGCCGCCACGAGGCCGGCGGCCCAGAGCGTGCTGGTCTGCCCGATGAGCAGGCCCGGCAGCAGCGCAGGCGCCAGCGCCACGGCGCAGACCACCTGCATCCGACCCGCCGCAAGAGGCCGCACCGCCAGAATCAGCGCCACTAGCGAAAGCGCCGTGAAGGCGGCCCAGGCGGCGATGAAGGGCAGGGCGCCCAGAGGCATGAGCAGCATCAGAAAGCCCGGCGGATAGGCCCATGGCATCCAGCCGCCGTCTGATATGCCGGTGAGTTCAACGATCCGCGCGAGATCGAAGGCGGCGAGCGGGTCGCCCGAGAGAGCCAGCCGCGCCGCGGCCCAGAACACATGAAAATCGACCGGCACCTTGAGCCCCGCGTCGCCAAGCCCGAGAAAGGCGCCCGCCGTCATCATCAGCGTGGCCGTCGCGCCCAGAAGGCCCAATTGCCAGCCGCGGCGATGGTCGAACGCCGAGAGCCTTTGCTCCGCCTCGCCCTGTTCCATCGCCGCGCCTCTCATGTTCGTGGCCCCGAGGGGCCGATCCGCCTCAGACGAGCACCGCGCCCGAGGAGCCGATGGCATCCTTGGTCTTGGCTTCGCCGAGCAGCATCTTGTTATGCGGCTCGCCCGACGGGATCATCGGGAAGCAGTTCTCGTGCTTCTCCACGAGGCAGTCGAAGATCACCGGCCCGTCATAATCGAGCATTTCCATGATCGCATCGTCGAGATCGGCGGGATCGGTGCAGAGAATGCCCTTGCAGCCGAAGGCCTCGGCGAGCTTCACGAAATCGGGCAGCGCCTCGGACCACGAATGCGAATAGCGCTCGCCGTGCAGAAGCTCCTGCCATTGCCGCACCATGCCGAGCCGCTCGTTGTTGAGGATGAACTGCTTCACCGGCAGGCGGAACTGCACGGCCGTGCCCATCTCCTGCATGTTCATGAGCCACGAGGCCTCGCCCGCCACGTTGATCACCAGCGCGTCGGGATGCGCCACCTGCACGCCGATCGAGGCCGGAAAGCCATAGCCCATGGTGCCCAGCCCGCCGGAGGTCATCCAGCGGTTGGGGTCTTCGAAACCCATGTATTGCGCGGCCCACATCTGGTGCTGGCCCACCTCGGTGCAGACATAGCGATCATGCCCGCGGGTCAGCTCCTCAAGCCGCTGCAGCGCGTATTGCGGCTTGATGGATTTGCCCACCTGCTTGAACTTCAGGCAGTCGATCTTCTTCCAGTCCTCGATCCGCGCCCACCATTTCTGCAGGCCCTCGCGGTTCATCTTGCGCCCGCGCGCCTTCCAGACCTTCAGCAGGTCCTCGAGCACATGGCCCACATCGCCCACGATCGGGATGTCGGTCTTGATCACCTTGTTGATCGAGGAGGGGTCGATATCGATATGCGCGCGCTTCGAGCCGGGGCTGAACGCATCGACGCGGCCGGTGATCCGGTCGTCGAACCGCGCGCCGATATTGATCATGAGGTCGCAGTCATGCATCGCCATGTTGGCCTCGTAGAGCCCATGCATGCCGAGCATCCCAAGCCAGTTCTTGCCCGAGGCCGGATAGGCGCCGAGCCCCATCAGCGTGGAGGTGATGGGCGCGCCGGTGGCGTCGACCAGTTCGCGCAGAAGCTGGCTCGCCGCCGGCCCCGAGTTGATCACCCCACCGCCGGTATAGAAGATCGGCCGCTCGGCCTTTTCCAGCGCCTCGACGAGCTCGGTGATGGCGTCCATGTCGCCCTTCACCTGCGGCTGGTAATGCGAGACCTTGGCCTTTTGCGGCGGCGTGTATTCCGCGCTCGCGAACTGCACGTCCTTGGGGATGTCCACCAGCACCGGCCCGGGCCGCCCAGAGGTGGCCACGTGAAAGGCCTGGTGCAGGATGTTGGAGAGATCCTTGGTGTCGCTCACCAGCCAGTTATGCTTGGTGCAGGGCCGGGTGATGCCCACGGTGTCGGCCTCCTGAAAGGCGTCGTTGCCGATCATGAAGGTGGGCACCTGGCCCGTGAGCACGATGAGCGGAATCGAATCCATCAGCGCATCGGTGATGCCGGTCACCGCGTTGGTGGCGCCGGGACCGGAGGTCACGAGCACCACGCCCGGCTTGCCGGTTGAGCGCGCATAGCCCTCGGCGGCATGCACCGCGCCCTGCTCGTGACGCACGAGAATGTGCTGGATCTCGTTCTGCTGGAACACCTCGTCATAAATCGGTAGCACCGCGCCGCCGGGATATCCGAATACGACGTCCACACCCTGATCCTTCAGGGCCTGAACCACCATTTTCGCTCCGGTCATCTGACGTGTCATCTCATCTTGCTCCGTTCATGACATTGCCGTTCATCACGCATAAAAAAGCCCCCGGTTTTCCGAGGGCGCATGGGGTACCGTTATGGTGTCCGTTACCGGCCCATGCGCCACTTGCCTACGATAAGTACGATTTGCCCAGACATCAGGGACTCCTCTGCGTCGTGCGCGGGACATTATGAGCGGCCCGCGGGGGCGTCAACCGCGGAAATCGCGGTTGGGCGAAAAAAATGTCGCACCGCTGCGTGTTTGCTTTCCGTTTGTTGCGCAATTCGCGGGCCGGGCGGGGCTCCGCCCCATCGCGCCTGCGGCGCTCCCCCCGAGGTATTTGGGCCAAGAAGAAGCCCGGCATGCGCGAAATGGCGCCGCGCGGGGCAGTGTCTTCCGCCCGATACAAAACAGACAACCGGCGGTTACATTGGCTTGCGACGCTCCGCGCCAGACACATTCAAGCACTGGCCGAAGGAGTAGCCTGTCATGAAAGACGCCGATCTCACCCGCCTCTCCGCCGACGACTGGGACGAGCTCAACGACCTGCGCCCCGAGACCTGCGACTTCGACCGCGTGGTCGAGCGCGCGCTCTCGCGCCGTGGTTTCCTCGGCGGCGTGCTTGCCTTCGGCTCGGGTGCGGCGGCCATGGGCACTGCGCAGCTTCTGGGCTCCACTTCGGCCGAGGCGATGAGCGCCTCGCGCTTTCCCTTCACGCCCATCGCCGCGCAGACCGACAGCACCGTGCATGTGCCCGAG
Organism: Roseovarius sp.; assembly: GCA_040222155.1. GTDB lineage: Bacteria > Pseudomonadota > Alphaproteobacteria > Rhodobacterales > Rhodobacteraceae > Roseovarius. The sequence continues at coordinate 26,590 of JAVKDQ010000079.1, read as the reverse complement.
GGTTACAGCTGGCGGGTGATGGTGCGCTGGGGCGATCCGCTCTTCTCCGACGCGCCCGCCTTCGACCACACGACTGGCGGCGACGCGGCCTCGGCCGATCGCATCTTCGGCGAGAATACCGACGGGATGGAGAGCTTCGTGATCGGCGGGCGGCAGATCCTCGTGGTGAATCACGAATACACCAACCGCGATGTGAACCTGCCGCAAACCGAGGGCGGCACGCCGGCGAGCCTCGAGGATGTGCAGAAGCTCATGAAGCTGCAGGGCGTCGCGGTGATGGAGATCGAAGAGGGCGCCGAGGGCTGGCAGGTGGTGCAGGACAGCCCCTACAATCGCCGCATCACGCATCTGACTCCGATGACCATCGCAGGCCCCGCGGCGGGCCACGACCTGATGCAGACCGAGGCTGACCCGACGGGCACCGAGAGCCTCGGCACGTTCAACAATTGCGGCTCGGGGGTGACGCCCTGGGGCACCTACCTGACATGCGAGGAAAACTTCAACGGCTATTTCGGCTCGACCGTGGCCGAAGCCCCGCAAACCGAAACTGTCTGGAACGGCTTCATCCGCTACGGCATCGGCGACGAGGGCTGGGGCTACGATTACCACAAATGGGACGCGCGTTTCGACATCTCCAGGAACCCCAACGAGCCGCATCGCGCGGGCTGGGTCGTGGAGATCGACCCGTCAGACCCCGAGAGCACGCCCGTCAAGCACACAGGCCTTGGCCGGTTCAAGCACGAGAATGCGGAGGTGGTGCTCGCCCCTGATGGCCGCGTCGTGGTCTACATGGGCGACGACGAGCGCGGCGAGTTCATGTATCGCTTCGTCTCCGATGGCATCTACACGCCGGGCGGCTCGACAGAGGGGCTTCTGGACGAAGGCACGCTTTCGGTTGCGAAATTCAGCGATGACGGCACCGGCGAATGGCTGGCGCTCACCCCCGAGACGACAGGCATGGCCTCGCTCGCCGAGGTGCTGATCTTTGCGCGCATCGCGGCGTCGAACGTGGGCGCCACCACCATGGACCGGCCCGAATGGATCGCCGCCAACCCCTACGCGGTCGAGGCCTATTGCTGCCTGACCAACAACAAGAACCGCGGCGTGAAGCCCAATGCCGGTGGCGACGAGACGCCGGTCAACGGCCCAAATCCGCGCGAGACCAACAATTTCGGCCAGATCGTGCGATGGCGCCCGCATGGCGACGACCACGCGTCGGAAACCTTCGACTGGGATCTCTACGTGATGGCCGGCAACCCTGAGGTCTACCAGAACGTCTATGGCGGCTCCGAGAACATCACCCCCGGCAACATGTTCAACGCCCCCGACGGCATGGCCTTCGACAGTGCCGGGCTCGTCTGGATCCAGACCGACGGCGAGGACAGCAACGAGGGCGAATTCGCCGGCATGGGCAACAACCAGATGCTGGTGGGCGACCCTGTGACCGGCGAGATCGCGCGGTTCCTCACCGGCCCCAAGGGCTCGGAGGTGACCGGGCTGTGCTGGTCGGCAGACAGGCGCACCATGTTCGTGGGGATCCAGCACCCCGATGCACCTTTCCCCGATGGCGAGGGCAAACTGCCGCGCTCGGCCATCGTGGCTGTCACCCGCGAGGATGGCGGCCTCGTGGGGTAAGCCCGGCCCCTCCAGGATCGGCTATCTCCCGGCGCTTCGCCGCGCCGGGGTTTTCCGCCTCCGGCGGGGATATATTCGGCCAGTAGAAGCCTGGCGCGGCATCTGGCTTCTTCTGGCTTGAAATATCCCGGGGGTCTGGGGGCAGCGCCCCCAGCCGGCGCCTTTCAGAGAGACACGCCGGTGCCCTGCAGCACGCCATGTTCCAGCGCGTAGCGGGTGAGCCCGGCGGTGGAGGAGATGCCGAGCTTGCGCTTGATGTTCTTGCGGTGGGTCTCGACCGTGCGCACGGAAATATCGAGCGCTTCGGCCACTTCCTTGTTGGAGCGGCCCTGCGCGAGTTGCAGCAGGATCGTCTGCTCGCGGTTGGTGAGCTGTTCGCGCAAGGCGCCCTCGCGGGGGCTGAGCGAGCCCTGCGCGCCGGTGCAGAGATAGCGCTGCCCGGCCATCACCGCATCGATCGCGCGCTTGATCTCCTCTGTAGGCACGTCCTTGAGCACATAGCCCATCGCGCCGTGCGAGAGCGCGGAGGCGATGTATTCGCGGCTGTCATGCATCGAGAGGATGAGGATGCGCGTTTCGGGGCGGCGCTCGAGGATGATCTCGGTGGTGGAGAGCCCGCCGATGCCCGGCATGTTGAGATCGAGCAGGATCACATCGGGCGCGAGCCGCTCGACCCGGTCGATGATCTCCTGCCCGTTGCCGAGCGTGGCGATCACCTCCACGTCGTCGTAGCTTTCGAGGATCGACTGGATGCCCTCGGCCACCATCGGGTGGTCGTCGACTATGACGATGCGGATGGGGCGGGGGGCTGTGTCCTTCATGCGCTGGCCTTGCGGTTCGTATCGGAGCGTTCCTGCGGCGGCAGGAGGTGGGTGAGCGGCACGGAGGCTTCGATCACCGTGCCGGATTTCGAAGACAATATCCGGAGCGTGCCGTCAAGCTGCTCGATGCGTTCCTGCATGTTGCGCAGGCCGAGCCCGTTGGTGGCGCGCCGCGCGCTTTCGCCGCCCTGCGGCAGGCCGCGGCCATTGTCGGAGATGCGCAGCGTCGCGCCCCGGCTGTGGCCGCGCACGTCGATCGAGACGCGGGTGGCGCCGGCGTGGCGCTCGACATTGGTGAGCGCCTCCTGCGCGACCCGGTAGAGCGCGATCTTGGCATCGCCGTCGAGCCGGTTGCGGAAGACCACCGTCTCGAACTCGGTCTCGATGCCGGTGCGCGCGCCGAAATCGTCGATCAACGCCTTGAGCGCGGGGCCGAGGCCGAGGTCGTCGAGCACGCCGGGGCGCAGGTCGCGGCTGATGCGGCGCACCTCCTGGATGGCGCCGGAGAGGTGCTCGATGCCCTTGTCGAGCGTGTCTTCGGCCCGCGCATCGCCCGCCGCGAGCCGCCGCTTGGCGGTGTCGAGCGCGTAGCGCACCCCCACGAGGATCTGGCTGATCCCGTCGTGAAGCTCGCGCGCCACGCGCCCGCGCTCCTCTTCCTGCGCGTCGAAGACTCGCTGGGTCAGCTTCTTGAGCTTGGCATCGGCCACCCGGCGCTCGCGGATGTTGATGAAGAGCCCGGAGGTGAAGACGAGCAGCAGCGCCCCGAGCGTGATCCCCCCGATCCAGAGGAAGGTGCGGCGGATGCGCATCTCCACGCCCGCGCGCGCGGCGTTCACGGTGGCGATCACATCGTCGATGAAGACGCCCGTGCCCACCGCCCAGCGCCAGTCCTGCAGGCCGATCACGTAGGTCACCATGGTGGCGGTCTCGCCGGTGGAGGGCTTGCGCCATTCGTAGCTGTGATAGCCGCCGCCCGAGCGCGCGAGGCGGATGATCTCGTCGGTCACGTCGACGCCGTTGACATCCTGAAGCCCGCTCCAGTCGCGCCCGATCATGTCGGTGTGGCGCGGGCTCACGAGGTTTGTGCCGTCGTAATCGTAGACGAAGAAATAGCCGTCCTGCCCGTAGAGCATGCCCGCGAGGATCTGCGTGACGAAGAGCTTGGCCTCCTCGTCGTCGGGCAGGGCGCGGCCATAGGTGTTGAAGAAGGAGGTGCGCGCGATCGAGAGGTAGTTCCTGAGTTCGTCGCGCTTGGCGGCGATGAGCTGTTCCTCGAGATTGCGGATCTCGCGTTCGGCGAGTTGCCGGGCCTCGAGCGTGACGATCACCGAGATCAGCGCGGCGGCCAGCACCAATGGCAGGGTGGCGACCAGAAAAAGCTTCTGGCCGTAGTTGAGGCGCAGTCTGTCTGCCAAGTGGAACATGTCGAATCGTTAGTGCGAATCGGCGCCGATGCCCAGCATCTTGCCGCTGCCAGGGGGCAACGCCCGAAATTTGGGCGGCTCCGGAGCGGGTTGACGGCGTTTCTACGCAGTAGTCGGTATTTCCAATCCGGGTCGGTCGCGTTAGTGTCCCGCCACTTGCAACGATCCGCGCGCGGGCCGCCAAGAGCCTGTTGCGCCCATCATGTATCGGGAGGAAACACCACATGGATCGTCGTTCATTTCTGAGAAATACCGCCCTCGGCGGGACCGCGGCCGCCGCCACCACGCTGGCCGCACCGGCCTATGCGCAGGGCAACCGCACGCTGACCATGGTCACCACCTGGGGCCGTGGCCTTGCCGGCGTGTTCGATGCCGCGCAGCGCGTGGCCGACAGCGTGACCGCGATGACCGACGGCGCGCTCACCATCGACGTGAAGGCCGCGGGTGAGCTCGTGGGCGCCTTCGAGGTGTTCGATGCCGTGACCGCCGGCCAGGCCGACATGTATCATGGCGCCGACTACTATTTCGTCGGTCAGCACCCGGGCTATGCCTTCTTCACCGCCGTGCCCTTCGGCATGACCGCGCAGGAGCTGGTGAACTGGTATTACTTCGACGGCGGCATGGAGCTGCATGACGAGCTGGGCCAGATCTTCGGCCTCAAGTCGTTCCTCGCGGGCAACACCGGCGCGCAGGCCGGCGGCTGGTTCGCCAAGGAAATCACCAGCCCCGAAGACTTCAACGGCCTCAAGTTCCGCATGCCCGGCCTCGGCGGCCTCGCACTCGGCAAGCTCGGCGCCTCGGTGCAGAACCTGCCCGGCGCGGAAGTGTACCAGGCGCTTTCCTCCGGCGCCATCGACGGCACCGAGTGGATCGGCCCCTGGGCCGACGAGAAGGCCGGCTTCCAGGAGATCACCAAGTTCTACTACACCGCCGGCTTCCACGAGCCGGGCGCGGGCCTCTCGGTGGGCACCAACCGCGAGGTGTTCGAGAGCCTTGCGCCGGCGCACCAGAAGATCGTCGAGATCGCCTGTGCCGAGGCGCACCAGTGGAACCTCGCACAGTTCCTCTCCAACAACGGTGCGGCGCTGCAGCGCCTGCAGGCCAACGGCGTGAAGACGCTCGAATTCCCCGATGCGGTCTGGGATGCGTTCGGCAAGGCTTCCATGGAAGTGCACCAGGAGAACATGGGCGACGAGCTCTACAAGAAGATCTACGACAGCGCGATGGCCTCGATGAAGGCCTCCTCCGACTGGATCCAGAAGTCGAGCGGCGTCTACACCGCGCAGCGCGACCGCGTTCTGGGCTAAGCCTCACGCCGGTTGATATCCGGGCGGGCCTCTTCTTCAGAGGCCCGCCTGCCTGCATGACAAGACGGGCGCCAATGCCTGCATTCCAACACGGGGGCGAGGGGGACGCATGCTGGATGCAATCCTCTGGTTTATCCAGAACATCGGTCTGGCCTTCTACAATTTCTTCTACGCGCTGACCCATCCGGGCCTCTGGCTCGACTGGTCGAACAAGGAAGCGATCATGCGGTTCGTCTATTACGGCGGGTCGGTCGAGTTCTTCTTCGTAGTCTTCACCGCGGTTCTGGTGCTCACGGCCATGGGCATGTGGCGCACGAGCATCATGTGGGGCGCGGTGCGGGTGATGGAGGGCTTCGCCAACAGCGTGGGCCGCTTCTGCGCCTGGGCGGGCCTCATCATGGTGCTTCAGCAGGTCGTCATCGTCTTCATCCAGCGCATCTTCGCGCGGCCCGACATCTCCATCGGCTTCGGCGTGCCCATCCAGATGGATATCAGCTGGTGGGCGGAAGAGCTCAAGCTCTACAACGCCATCGTCGTCGCGCTCTGCTGCACCTACACCTTCGTCCAGGGCGGCCATGTGCGCGTGGATCTCATCTATTCCGCCGTGAGCTACCGCACCAAGCGGGTGATCGACATGGTGGGCTCGATGCTCTTCATGCTGCCCACCGCCGTCATCGTGTGGATGTATGGCTGGTATTTCCTCTGGCGGCACCTGATCACGCCCAAGCCTTCGGCTTCCGACACGCTCGACCGGCTCATGATGAAATCGCGCGCCGTGCGCTGGAACGTCGAGACCATCGGTTTCAGCCCCAACGGCTTCAACGGCTATTTCCTGTTCAAGATCCTGCTGGTGGCCTTCGCGGGCATGGTCTTCATCCATTCCATCGCCTTCTTCTACCGCTCCTACCTTGAATGGAAGGAAGGGCCTGAAAGCGAAAACAAGTACCTCGACAAGGACTCGCTTGGCGAGGGCGAAGAAGCCTATGAGGGGACTCACTGATGCTGTTCGGACTTGATGGCGTCGAGATCGGCCTGATCATCGTGTTCCTGTGCCTCTTCGGGGGCATTCTCTCGGGTTTCCCGGTGGCCTTCGCCATCGGCGGCGCCGGGGTCATTTCCTTCGCGATCATCGCCGCGCTCGACAGCGCCGGCCTGCTGATCCACCAGGCGATCGACACCGGATCGGATGCCTACCGCGCCCTGCTGGGCTCGGGGGTGAAGGCCGAGACCATATCGATTTTCCGATACCCCGAGTTGCCCCGCATCGGCGAGCCGGTCTTCCCGCAGGGCTGGGAAGTGGCGCTCGACCGCAACATCTCCTTCATCGTCAACCGGATGAACGAGCGCGTCTTCGCGGGGCAAAGCATCGAGACGCTGCTCGCGGTGCTGATGTTTGTGATGATGGGCATCACGCTCGAGCGCTCGAAAATCGCCAATGACCTGCTCACCACCATGGCGCGCGTCTTCGGCCCGCTGCCGGGCGGTCTGGCCGTGTCGGTCGTGGTGGTCGGGGCCTTTCTCGCCGCATCCACCGGGATCGTGGGCGCAACCGTCGTCACCATGGGGCTGCTGTCGCTGCCCACCATGCTGCGGCACAACTATTCGCCCGAGATCGCCACGGGCGTGATCGCCGCATCCGGCACGCTGGGGCAGATCATCCCGCCCTCCATCGTGATCGTTCTGCTGGGAACGCTCGCGGGCGATCTCTACTCGGTCGCGCAGGAGAACCGCGCCATCGAGGTGGGCTGCTCCGATGCGCTGACCTATCTGGGCGAGCCGGCCGTGGTTTCCGTGGGCACGCTCTTCCAGGCGGCGCTTCTGCCGGGCATCCTGCTGGCGCTGCTCTACGCGCTCTATGCCTTCGGCTTCGCGCTCTTCAACCCCTCGCGCGCGCCCGCCGTCACCGATCTCGGCGCGGCCAACCCCGAGCCCATCACCCGCAGCGAAAGCTTCACCTGGTTCCTCGGCGTTCCGGTGGCGATCATTGCCGGCACGCTGCTTCTGGGGCAGGTCAATATCGTCGGCAGCCAGAACCTCGTCGTCGACAGCTATTCCGACCAGGGCGAGCTTGCGAGCCTGCGCACCAATGTGAGCGAAGAGTGCAAGGCCGCGATGATAGAGCTGCACGGGCAGGAGAAATGGGATCGCGCCGTCGCGCAGCAGGAAGCGATCGACGCCGCCGGCGGCGTGCAGGCCTCCGAACAGCTCTCCGACGAGAAGATCGCCGAGCTGCGCGCCGAGAAGATCGCCAACGCGGCGCCCATCGGCACCGGCGTGGCCATCATCTTCGTGCTATTCTCGCTCGTGCTCGTGGTGGCGCGGGGCGTGCAGCCCTCGGCCAATCCCGGGCCCTTGCTGGTGGGCGGGCTGGGCGTGGTCCTTGGGCTGCTGGCGGATATCCTGCTGATCGGGCCCGCCATGTCGTCCGGCGCGACGCTCGCGATTCTCGCCATCCCCTTCGCGCTTGCCTTCTACGGCTGCAGCCACGGCGCGGCGCGGCTCGCCAGCAACGAGCTCATCCGCGTGGTCTTCCCGCCGCTGGTGCTGATCGTGGCGGTGCTGGGCTCGATCCTCGGCGGCATCACCAACCCCACGCCCGCCGCGGCGCTGGGGGCCGCGGGCGCCATCATGCTCGCCGCCTACCGCAAGCTGCGCGAGGAGGACCGCTCGGGCAAGATCATCATCTACGCGACGCTCGCCATCATCGTGGCGATCCTGCTCGGGGTGAACTTCGACCTCAGGATCAACAACGAGCATGTGACCGCCGAGACGTGGATGGCCTTCACCGCCGCCTATGGCGCCTATCTCTACGCCGCCTTCGGCCTCGCCTTTGCCTGCTGGGTGCTCTTCGCCGGTGGCGTGCTGAGCCCGGTGGTGCGGGAGACCGCCAAGGTCACCTCGATGGTCTTCACCATCCTGATCGGCTCGCAGCTGCTGAACCTCGTGGTGATCTCCTTTGGAGGCGAGCACTACATCCAGCAGTTCCTGCGCAGCTTCGACAACGAGTACAAGGTCTTCCTGATCGTGATGCTCGTGCTCTTCATCCTCGGCTTCGTGCTCGACTTCCTCGAGATCATCTACATCGTGATCCCCATCGTGGGCCCGGTGATCTACGGCGGCACGTTCGACCCGAAATGGGTGACGATCATGATCGCGGTGAACCTGCAGACCTCGTTCCTCACGCCACCTTTCGGCTTCGCGCTCTTCTACTTGCGAGGGGTCGCGCCGAAGGAGGTGACCACGGCGCATATCTACCGCGGCGTCTTCCCCTTCGTGCTGATCCAGGTTGTGGGGCTCGCGATCCTGTGGTTCTTCCCCGCGATCGTCACCATCGTGCCCGCGCTTATCCCCAACTAGGGGCGGGCCTCGTCTGGCATCTGCAAGGAGCCGGCCACGCGCCGGCTCCTTGGCGTTTGGCCCCGGCCACCTGAGAGACGCTGCGCCTTTCGGCGGCCGGGCAGGGCCGGAGCGCCCGAGGCGTTCGGCCCTGTCTCCCGCGCATCAGAAGAGCGCGCTCACCCAACCCGCGCGGCGCCGCTGGCGCTGGTCGCGCCGGTGGCCCAGGAGGCCGCCCATCATGGCATGTGCCTGCTCGCTGCGCATGTGGCGCCCGCGCTGCATGTAATGGGCGGTGTCGATGGAGCCGTCGGGGCGGGTCTTGATCTCGGGGGCTTCGGGGGCGTTGCGTGTCATCTCTCCGGTCCTTTCCTTGAGCCGATGCAACATCTCATCACGCTCGGCCCCCGGGCGCTTGAAGAGCCCCTTGAGAGGCGCTTGCCTTTTCCTTGTGAATTGCGGGAGATCCTCCAATTCCCTTGCGATATCCGGCAAAAGGCGCGTTACTTTCCGCATGATCTATCGTTTCGACGCCTGTTTGCTGGATACCGACAAGCGCCGCCTTCTGCGCGACGGAGAGCCCGTGCATGTCGAGCCGCAGGTGTTCGAATTGCTGGCGGCGCTGGCTGAGGCCGATGGCGCGGTCGTGAGCAAGGAGGCCCTGATCGAGCGCGTCTGGCGCGGCCTCAACGTGTCCGACGCAACGATCAGCGCCCGGATCAACGCGGCGCGCGCGGCCGTGGGCGACGACGGCAAGCGCCAACGGGTGATCCGCACCGTGCCGCGCGTGGGCTTCCGGCTCGATGTGCCGGTGCTGGGCGCCGCGGCCGATGCGCCCGCCCCGGCCCCCGTTGCGCCGGCACCCGCGCGCGACGATCCGCCGCCGCCTCCGATCCGCTACCTGCGCACCCGCGATGGCGAGATGATCGCCCATGCCCATCACGGCGCGGGCCCGCCCCTCGTGCGCGTCAGCCACTGGCTGTCGCATCTCGAACTCGACTGGGAGTGCCCTGTATGGTCTCCGCTGCTCGCCCGGATGGGCCGGAATTTCACGCTCTACCGCTACGACCAGCGCGGCACCGGGCTCTCCACGCGCGAGATGGCGCGGCTCGACCTCGACACCTTCGTGGATGACCTGTGCTGCGTTTTCGATGCCAACGGGCTGGAAAGCGCCGCGATCTTCGCCTCGTCACAGGCCTCTCCGGTGGCGCTGCGCTTCGCCGCACGCAACCCCGGGCGCGTTCGCGCCATCGTTCTGCAGGGCGGATACGCGCTCGGGCGGGCGCTCAGGCCGCCCGCGCCGGGGCAGATCGACGAAGACACGGTTCTGGGCCTCATCCGCGCCGGCTGGGGCCAGGAAGACGGCGCCTTCATGAAAGCTTTCAGCGCGCTTTTCGCGCCCGATGCCACGCCCGAGCAGCTCGCGAGCCTCGTGCATATCCAGAACATGTCGATCTCGGCGGAGAATGCCGCCCGCCTGCGCCGCGCGATCGACAGGTTCTCCGTGGAAGACGACCTCGCCCAGGTCACGGCGCCGGTGCTCGTGACCCATGCGCGCGACGATGCGATCCACCCGTTCAGCCAGGGCCAGTTTCTCGCATCGCGGCTGCCCAACGCCGAATTGCTGCCGCTCGCGTCGCGCAACCATTTCCTGCTGCCGCAACTGCCCTGCTGGGCGCAGGTGATGGAAGCTGTCGAAAGGTTCTGCCTGCCCCGCTGAGAGGCTCAGCCGCCCTTGGGCCGCAGGGGCCTGCTATCGGGCAGGGTGATATTGGCGACCTGCTCGGCGATCGGATCGTTCGAAAGCGGGTGGCGCTTGGCGTGGTAATCGGCCGGGTCGCGCATCTTCTGCCAGGATCCGCTGGAATACACCTCGAGCCCGGAGAAGGCGGCCTTGTAGCCCATCTTCGCGCTGCCGGGCACCCAGTAGCCCAGGTAGACATTGGGCAACTCGGTCTCGCGCGCGATCTCGACGTGATCGAGAATGATATAGGTGCCGAGCGACTGGCGCTCGAAGGCGGGGTCGTAGAAGGAATAGACCATGCTCACCCCGTCATCGAGCACATCCGTGAGGCAGGCCGCCACCAGCGCGCCGGTCTCGCCATCGGCATATTCCACCACGCGGGTGCGTATCGGCGTCTCCTCGATCATCGCGGCGAATTCGAAAGCATCCATGTCGGCCATGCCGCCATGGGCATGGCGCGCCTCGAGATACCGGCGGAAAAGCTCAAACTGCTCCTCCGTCGCCCAGGCCGAAGTGGCGCGCCGCTCGAGATGGCGGTTGCGCTTGAGGATGCGGCGCTGGCTCTTCGAGGGGCGGAACTCGGCCACGTTGATGCGCGCCGAAAGGCAGGCCGCGCAATCGGCGCAGGAGGGGCGGTAAAGCACGTTCTGCGAGCGCCGGAAGCCCTGCTTGGAAAGCGTGTCGTTGAGCTTCTGCGCCTGGTCGCCCTGCAGCGCGGTAAAGAGCTTACGCTCCATCCGCCCTTCGAGATATGGGCAGGCCTGGGGGGCAGTCACGTAGAACTGCGGCGCAATGGGCAGCGTATGGCGCATGAGGCTCCGTGTGGAATCCGTCCCTGTTTCCGGGAGCAACGATAGCAACGAAGGGGCGATGCGCCAAGAGACAATCCCCCGGGCCCCCGCAAGCGGGCGATGCGGCCGATTGACAGGGCGCGTGACAGGCCGGATGGACAGTGCGCAGAGGTGCTCTGCAGAGGCGCTCAGCCCCCCGCGCGCCGATTGAGCGCGACGGTGCCCAGCAGGTGATCGGTGAGCCCTTGCGCGCGCGCCCCGGTCAGCATCAGCACGATCGAGATCACCTGCAGCGGCGCGACAAGGCAACTCAACGTGAAGCCCATCGTGTGCAAGAAGGCGAGCCCGAGATCGAACCGCGCGCCATCGGTGCGGCGAAACTCGATCGCCACCAGCCGCATCCCGAGCGTCGCCGAGCCGTTGGCGATGGTCACCACCCGGTAGGCGAAGCCCACCGTGAGCATCAGCGCCGGAAAGAAGAAGATGCCCGTGAAGGCGGTGAAGGGCAGGATGGCGAGACAGGTGAGCAGCACCAGCACCGTATCGGCCACCCAGGCGATGAGCCTCTTGAGCGGCACGTCGGCGTAGAAATCCGGCTGCGTCTCGGGGTCGGGGATTTGCCATGTGTAATCGGTCATCTGTGCCTCTTCTAACAGCAATGCCCCGCCCGGGCAAAACCCGGGAGGGGCGGGAGGCCGGCCCATGAGGGGCGGGGCCGGCCTTGGGGAGACATCGCTCAGGCGGTTCGGGGTGCGTCGAGATCGGGCGCATCGCGGTCGTCGCGGCGCGTGTCGTCCGCCGCGTCCCCGTGGCGGTTGCGGGCCGCCTCGGCGCGCTCGTCCATGAACTGGTCGAACTCCGCCTTGTCGCGCGCGTCGCGCAACCGCTGCAGGAAGGCTTCGAAGTTTTCCTGTTCACGCTCCAGCCGTTCCAGCGTCTCGGCGCGGTAGGCGTCGAAGGCCGAGTTGCCGGTGGGGCGCGAGAAATCGCGGCGGGAGGTCAGGCTGCCGATGCGGCGGGCCGAGCGGGTGCAGATCATTTTCTTGCTCCAGATCATGTAGGCGAGGAGGGCGAGGCCCAGCGGCCAGACGAAGATGAAGGCGAGGACCATCGCTGCGATCCATGCGCCCTTGCCCTTGTCGTCGAGCCACGCCTCGGCACGCAGGAGCCAGCCGGTGAAGCCGGTGGTGGCGTGGGCGGGGGATGCGGCGGTGTTCATGTCGGGCTGTCCTTTCGGGTTCGCGGTGGGTTGATGTGAATGCCTTTCACATTGCTCAGATCGGGATGTGGCCCGCCTTTCGCAAGGGGTGATGTGAATGTTTTTTACATTATCGAAGCAAGTAATTGTTCTGAAATGGAATTATCGAGTATTTCCACCAAGAAAAAGCCCGTGCGGCTAGGCGGTGAAGGCGGCCTCGGCGGCCCCGGAGAGCCGCAGCAGCGTCTCGGGGGCGATGGCGAAGACATGGCGCGGCGTGCCGGCGGCGGCCCAGACTTCCGGGAAATCCCGCAAGCGCGGGTCGAAGAAGGCGCGCGGCCGGGTGAGGTGGCCCACGGGCGCCACGCCGCCGATGGCAAAGCCTGTCTGGGCGCGGATGAGCGCGGCATCGGCCTTGCCGAGCGCTTCGCCGGCAAGCTCGGTGGCGCGCGCATCGTCCACCCGGTTGCCGCCCGCGGTGATGAAGAGCAGGCAGGTGCCGCTCTGCTCGCCGCGAAAGATGATCGACTTGGCGATCTGGTCGATCTCGCAGCCCACGAGATCGGCTGCCATCTGCGCCGTGGTCGCTTGCCCCACCTCGCGCGGCAGGCTCTCCACCCCGCCCGCCTCCAGCGCCCGGATTACTCGTTTGAGGCTTTTCGACATGGGCTCCGTCCTTCTCTTCCGGTCTGCCGGGCGCAGTGATGCCACCGCCGCGCGGCATTGACCAGCCCTCGCAGGCTTGTATCACTGGGCGCATGGATCTCCGCACCCGCATGACCCGTTGCCCCCGCGCCCATGTGCCCGAGCAGGGCCGCGAGGCGCTCGCCGCGCTGCCCTTCGCACCCGGCGCGGAGGTGGCGGCGCTGATCGAGGGGGTGGCGGGCTGCAGCCCCTACCTGAAAGGGCTGATCGAGGCCGAAGCGGCGTGGCTCGAAGAAGCGCTGGCGGGCCCCGAGGCGGCGTTCGACACGGTGCTCGCAGGGGTGGCCGCGCATCCGCCCGAGGGCCTGGGCGTGGCGCTGCGGCAAGCCAAGCGGCGCGTGGCGCTGATCGTGGCGCTGGCCGATCTGGCGGGGGCCTGGCCGCTCGAGGCGGTGACCCGCGCGCTCACGCGCTTCGCCGACGCCGCCGTGAGCGCCGCGCTCAAGGCCAGCATCGGCACCGAGATCCGCCGGGGCAAGCTGCCCGGTGTCGCCGCGGAAGACCCCGCCATGGCGGGCGGCATGGTGGCCTTCGCGATGGGCAAGATGGGCGCCTTCGAGCTCAATTACAGCTCGGATATTGACCTCATATGCCTCTTCGACGAAACCCGCTACGGCAAGGACGACTATCACGAGGCGCGCTCCAGCCTCGTGCGGGCCACGCGGGCCATGTGCGCGCTGCTGAGCGACCGCACCGGCGAGGGCTATGTCTTCCGCACCGATCTGCGCCTGCGCCCCGATCCCTCGGTCACGCCCGTCTGCATGACGATGGCGGCGGCGGAGACCTATTACGAGAGCCTCGGGCGCACATGGGAGCGCGCGGCCTATATCAAGGCGCGGCCCGCGGCGGGTGATCTGGAGGCGGGCAAGAAATTCCTGCGCACGCTCACCCCCTTCGTCTGGCGCAAGCATCTCGATTTCGCGGCGATCGAGGATGCGCATAACATGCGGCTTCGCATCCGCGACCACAAGGGGCTGCACGGGCCGCTCTCGCTGCCGGGACACAACATGAAGCTCGGGCGCGGCGGTATCCGCGAGATCGAGTTCTTCACCCAGACGCGGCAGCTCATCTCCGGCGGGCGCGACCCCGATCTGCGGGTGCGCGGCACGGTGGAGGGGCTGGCGCGGCTGGCGTCGAAAGGCTGGGTGCCCGAGGAGGATGCGCGGCGGCTCACCGACAATTACCGCTTTCACCGGGAGGTGGAGCACCGCCTGCAGATGCTCCGCGACGCGCAGACCCATGACCTGCCGCAGGATGCCGAGGAGATGGAGCGCCTCGCCGCCTTCATGGGGCGTGACAGGGCGGGGCTCGAGGCAGAGCTGCGCGACAGGCTCGAGGAGGTGCACGGGCGCATCGAGAGCTTCTTCGCGCCCGAGGTGGCGGCGCAGGCTGTCGGCGCGGAGGAGGGCGAGGCGGCGGCGCTCGAGGCCTTCGACCCGGAGATCATCGCGCGCTGGCCCGGCTACCCGGCGCTGCGCTCCTCGCGCGCGCACGAGATCTTCCAGCGCCTGCGGCCCGAGATCCTCGCCAAGCTCTCCCGCTCGGTCGAGCCCGCCCGCGCGCTCAACGCCTTCGACGGGTTTCTGGCGGGCCTGCCGGCGGGCGTGCAGCTCTTCTCGCTCTTCGAGGCCAACCCCCATCTGATCGACCTGTTGGTGGATATCGCCGGCACCGCCCCGGGGCTCGCGCAGTATCTCTCGCGCAACGCTTCCGTCTTCGACGCGGTGATCGCGGGCGATTTCTTCGCGCCCTGGCCGGGCCGCGCGGCGCTGGAGGCGGAGCTTGCCACCCGCCTCGGCGCCGAGGCCGATTACGAGCGCAAGCTCGATGCCGCGCGGCGCTGGCAGAAAGACTGGCATTTCCGCATCGGCGTGCATCACCTGCGCGGGCTGATCGGCGCCGAGGAGGCGGGCACGCACTATGCCGAGCTGGCCGAGGCCGTGATCGGCGCGCTCTGGCCCGAGGTGACGAGGCAGTTCGCCGCCAAGCATGGCGCGCCTCCGGGGCGGGGCGCGGTGGTGCTCGGCATGGGCTCGCTCGGCGCCGCCAAGCTCAACGCCGCCTCCGATCTCGACCTGATCGTGATCTACGATGCGGGCGGCGAAGAGGCCTCCGAGGGCCGCCGCCCGCTGCCCGCGCGCACCTATTACGCGCGGCTCACGCAGGCGCTCATCACCGCGCTCACCGCGCCCATGGCCGAGGGGCGGCTCTACGAGGTGGACATGCGCCTGCGCCCCTCCGGCAACCAGGGGCCGGTGGCGACAGGCTGGAGCGCCTTCCAGAGCTACCAGAGCGAGGAGGCATGGGCCTGGGAGCACCTGGCGCTGACCCGCGCGCGCCCCATCGCCGGGCCCGAGGCTCTGGCCGAGGATATCGAGGCCTTCCGCCGCGCACTTCTGGCCGAGAAGGGCGCGCGTGACCGCGTGCTGCCCGCCGTGGCCGACATGCGCCGCCGCATCGCCGAGGCCAAGCGCCCCGAGAGCGCGCTCGACACCAAGATCGGCCCGGGCCGGATGCAGGAGATCGAGCTCGTGGCGCAGGCCGGCAGCCTGATGGCCGCCGACCCGGCGCGCCAAGTGGCCTCGGGCCTCGCCGCCGGTGTCGCAATCGGCTGGCTGGATGACGCGGACGAGGCGGCGCTCTCGCGCGCTTACGGGCTTTGCTGGGCCGTGCTGCAGGCGATGCGCCTTCTGGGCGCGCGTGGCCCTGCGACCGAAGACATGGGCGAGGGGGCGGCGCGGTTTCTGCTGCGCGAGGCCGGCGAAGAGAGCCTCGACGCGCTCACCGCCGCGCTCGAGCAGGCCACGGCCGCCGCCGCGCAGGTGATCGACACCCGGCTCGCCGGGTATGGGCAGGACGAAGGAGAGCCGGGCAATGGCGCGTGAACCCACCGATGCGAACGATCCCAAGGGCCTTGTGCGCGAGGCCTACCGGATCGACGGGATCACCGAGGGCGAATGCCGGTCGATCTTTCTCGACTGGGCGCTGTCGCTCGGCGAGGCGCCCACCCCGCAGGAGGCCATAGGCGTGCTGCTCGCGCGGCATGGCGAA
This sequence comes from Roseovarius sp., assembly GCA_040222155.1. Lineage (GTDB taxonomy): Bacteria > Pseudomonadota > Alphaproteobacteria > Rhodobacterales > Rhodobacteraceae > Roseovarius. The sequence goes on along the minus strand of JAVKDQ010000079.1, from coordinate 10,575 downwards.
AGCGCGCCCGACCATCCGATGACCAAGGTGCTCACCGAGGGCCGGGGCGCGGCCGAGCGCCCGCGCCGCCGGGGCGGCTGGCGGTCACGCCCGCGCGCGCCCTTCGAAGAGTGATCGCGGCGCGGGTCTGTTTCCATTTACACGACAGTTCCGGGCAAAAACCACTGACTGTCTCCACGAAAACGGCCCGAGAATACCTCGGGATCGCGCAAATTCGTCTCGTTTTTGTCCCATTTGGGCGCGAGGTTACCCTTCAGTTTTCAAGGCCTTGCGCCCCAGTTGGCGTGGCCCCGCCGGCACGGCGCCGGCCAGACCGGAGGATAGATGATGAAATTCGCCATGCCCCTTGCGCTTTGTGCCGCGCTCGCGCTGTCTGCCTGCGCCACGGCACCGCTCGAAACGCCCAGCCGCGCGGCCTCGGCCACCGGCTCGCTCGCCGATACCGGCCAGAGCCTCGCCCCCCGCGCACCGCTCTTCAAGGTCGAGAGCGTGCGCGTGAAGGTGCCGCGCAGCCTCAAGGTGTCGGAGCGCAACAGCTTCTACCCGGGCGGCGATATCGTCTGGCGCGAAGACCCGCCGGGTGACCGCCACGCGCAGGTGGCCCGCATCGTCGAAGACGCGATGCTCAGGGGCGTGCGCGGCCTCGAGATCGAGGAAGGCGTGCCGGCGGTGCTCGACATCGAGGTGAGCCGCTTCCACGCACTCACCGAGAAGGCCCGCTACACCACCGGCGGCGTCCATGCGCTGCAATTCACCATGACCCTGCGCGACCCCGAAACGGGCGAGCCCTTCGGCGAGCCGAAATTCGTGAAGGCCGATTTCAAGGCATTGGGCGGCAGCGCCGCGGTGCGCGCCGAGCAGGCCGGGCTCACGCAGAAGGTGCGCATCACCGAGCATCTCGCGGGCGTCATCCAGCAGCAGCTCACCGCACCCGAGACCTATCACGCCGCAAAGCTCGGCCTGATGGGCGCGCTCAATCAATTCTGAGCTTTCCGAGGCGCCTGAAACGGCTTAAGGGGACGGCATGACGCCGTCCCCTTTGCCCGTGATCCGCCTCAAGCCCAAGTCGAACGCCCGCGCCATCCGGCACGGTGCGCCCTGGGTCTACGACAACGAGCTGGTGACAGACCGGCGCACCAAGGCGCTCGAGCCGGGCACGATCGCGCTTCTCGAGGATGCCGGCCGCGAGCCCCTGGCGCTCGTCGCCGTCACCCCCGCCTCGCGCATCATGGCCCGGGTGCTGAGCCGCGACATGAGCGCCGAGATCGGGCAGGGCTGGCTCGCGGCCCGGCTCGCCGCCGCGCTCGACCTCCGCGAGCGGCTTTACGATGCGCCCTTCTACCGGCTCGTTCATGCCGAGGGCGACGGCCTTCCCGGCGTGGTGATCGACCGCTTCGGCGATACCGCCGTGATCCAGCCCAATGCCGCCTGGGCCGAGCGCCTGCTGCCCGAGCTCACCGCCGCGCTGCAGGAGGTCACCGGCGTCGCCCATGTGCTGAAAAACGCCTCCGGCCGCGCGCGCGGGCTCGAAGGGCTCGACGATGTCTCGACCGTGCTGGCGGGCGCGGCGCCCTCGGGGCCGCTTCCGGTGCCGATGAACGGCGCCACCTACATGGCCGACCTCACCGGCGGGCAGAAGACCGGCCTCTTCTTCGATCAACGCCCCAACCACGCCTTCGCCGCCAGTCTCGTTCGAACCGGCGCGGATGTGCTCGATGTCTTCTCCCATGTGGGCGGCTTCTCGCTCGCGGCGCTGGCCGCCGGGGCAGGGCGGGCGCTGGCCATCGACGGCTCCGAACCGGCCCTCGCGCTTGCCCGCGACGGCGCCGGGCAAACAGGCGTCGCCGCACGGTTCGAAACCCGCCGCGCCGATGCCTTCGACGCGCTGGCAGCCTTGGGCGAAGAGGGCGCGCGCTTCGATCTCGTGGTCTGCGACCCGCCCGCCTTCGCCCCCTCCAGGCAGGCGCTCGAAGCCGGCCTGCGCGCCTATGAGCGCGTGGCCCGCCTCGCCGCGCCGCTGGTGGCCGAGGGCGGCATCCTGATGCTCTGTTCCTGCTCCCATGCCGCCGATCTCGCGCGCTTCCGCACCGCCTGCCAGCGCGGCATCGGGCGCGCCGGCCGCGAGGGGCCGCTCCTCTACACGGGCTTCGCCGGCCCCGACCACCCTCAGCACCCGCACCTGGCCGAAACCGCCTATCTCAAGGCGCTGGCCTACCGGCTCTGAGGGCCCGGCGTTGAAAGCCCTGCTCGATACCTGCGTGATCTACCCCACGGTGATGCGCCAGATGCTTCTGGGCGTCGCGCGGCGGGGCGCCTACACGCCGCTCTGGTCGGCCCGCATCATCGCCGAATGGCAGCGCGCCGCCGCCGCGAAGCTCGGCGCGCAAGGCGCCGCGCAGGCCGAGGCCGAGGCGCTCTGGCTCAAACGCGACTGGCCCCGCGCCGAGGTTACCTGGCCGCCCTCGCTCGAGGCGCGCCTCTGGCTGCCCGACCCGGCCGACACCCATGTTCTCGCCGCCGCCATCGCCGGCTCGGCCGACCTGATCCTCACCCTCAACGTCAAGGATTTTCCCCGCCACATCCTCGCCGAGGAAGGGCTCTCCCGCGCCGATCCCGATGCCTTCCTGATGGGCATCCTGCAGGCGCAACCAGACCTCGTGGCGGAAGCCGCCAACGAGGTGCTGGCCGAGGCCCGCCGCCTCTCCGATGAAGGCTGGGAGATGCGCCCGCTCCTGAAGAAGGCCCGCCTGCCACGCCTCGCGAAGGCCTTAAGCAGCTGAAAACCGGCTTCTTCTGGCTGGAAATATCCCCGCCGGAGGCGTGAAGACCTCTCGCTCAACGCCGTATGATCGAGAGCAGGTTGGCGAAATCGTCGGTCCAGATCCGCTCGCCATCGCTCTCCAGCACCTGCCAGCCCGCCTCTCGCTCGAAGGCCTCGAGCCGCGCCGGGTGGCGCGCGAAGACAGTCGCCGTCGTCGGCACGTCGCCCGGGTCGGTCCGCTCGTTGCCCGTGTAGTCCTTAAGCCTCGCCGCGAGCCCCAGCGCCTCGGCCGAGCGCGCGAGCGGGCGCGAGATGTCGTAATACCGGTTGGAGATGTGATAGACGAGCACGCCCTCCGGCGTCAGCCGGTCGAGATAGAGCTGCATGGCCTCGTGCGTGGTCAGATGCACCGGCACCGCGTCGGAGCTGTAGGCGTCGATCACGAGGATGTCGTAGCGCTTGCCCGCCTGCCGCTCCAGCACCATGCGCGCATCGCCCAGATGCGTGGGCGCATCCGGTGCGCAGTCGCTCATGAACCGAAACAGCTCCGGGCTGCGCGCGATCCGGTCCACCACAGGGTCGATCTCGTAGAACTCCCAATCCTGCCCCGCCCGCCGGTAGCAGGAGAGCGCGCCCACGCCCAAGCCCACGATGCCCACGTTCTGCGCCTCCTCCCCGGCCGCCGAGGCGAACACCTCCGCGAGGGGCCCGTTCGGATGGTAATAGTAAAGCGGCTCCGGGCGCCCCGGGCCGGTATCGTCGGCCAGCCGCTGCGCGCCATGCACCGTGGTGCCGTTGCCATAGAGCCGCATGCCCTTCGCCTCGCTCACCATGTGCAGCCCGAAGAAGCTCCGCTCCCGCAGGAGCGCGCCATCGGGCATGTGCAGCACGGCGGTGAGCGCCAGCATGATCGTGGCCGTATAGGCCCCCGCCGCGCTGCGCCGCAGGAAGGCCATCGAGATCGACCAGCCCACCAGCAGGATCACCAGCACCGCCCCCCAGTCGCCCCCCGAAAGGCTTTGCCCCGTCAGGTAGGCCGGCACCGACACCATCCCGCCCACCAGAATACCGCGGATTCCCTCGTAGAGCGTGCGCCGCATCTCGCCCGTCAGCGGGATGAAGAGCATCCCCGCAAGCCCCAGCGTGATGCCGAGCTCCAGCACCCGGTCGAAAAGCGCGGGCGCGAGCACCGAGTTGAAGAGCCCGCCCAGCGCGCCGCCCACAGACATCGCAAGGTAGAAGCCCGTCAGATGCCGCCCCGCGGGCCGTGCCCGGTAAAGCCTGCGATGGGCGAAGACCGCGATCAGGAAGAAGGCGATGAGCAGGAGCGCCACGTCGGGCCATGTCAGGTAATTGCCATGCAGCCCGGCGGTGTAGAAAAGCAGGATACCGAGCGCAATCAGTCCGCCCGCCGTCAGCAGGCTCGGAGGCAGCAGGTCACGGCTGGCGAAGGCCGCCACGAAGCTCAGCAGGTAAAGCGCCAAGGGCACCGCCCAGACGAGCGGGAAGGCCCCCATGTCGATGCTGATCTTCAGCGTCACCGCCAGCATGAGCGAAGAGGGGATGAAGGCCATGAATCCCCAGCCGGCCACGTCCCGCCAGCGCGGGGCGGCGTTCTCGCGCCGGTCTTGCCGGGGCATGGTCATGGCCGCCGCGCCGCGCGTGGCGAGCCCCGAGGCCGCGAGCCCCGCGCCAAGGCAGACGAAACCCGCCGCCCAGCCAAGCCCGATCGCCTGCGCGCCGAAGAGCGGCTCGGCCATCAGCGGAAAGCCCAGAAGCGCGATGAGCGAGCCGAGGTTCGAGGCGCGGTAGAGGAAATAGGGGTCATGCGCCATCGGCCCGCCCGAGCGGCTGTACCAGAACTGCAGCAGCGGCGCGTTGGCCGCGAGCGCGAAGAAGGGCAGGCCCACTCCCGCCGCGAAAAGCCCCAGCGTCTGCCACACTACCCAGCCGCCGGTATCGAGCTGCCAGCCCTCGGGCAGGGCGGGCGGCAGGGTGAGAAGCGCCACGGCCCAGAGCGCCAGATGCACGCCCACCTGCGCGCGCAGCGGCAGGTAGCGGGTGAGCAGATGCGCATAGAGATAGCCGCCGATCAGCGCCGTCTGGAAGAAGAGCATCGCCGCCGTCCAGACCGCCGGCGAGCCGCCCACATGCGGCAGCACGATCTTCGCGAAGAGCGGCTGCACGAAGAAGAGCAGCGAGGCGCTGAGAAAGATCGTGGCGGTGAAGATGACCGGCGCGAGGCGCGCGTCGCGGTCGGATGTGAGGCGCTTGGCCATGAGCATTGGGGCGGACTCCGGGCGATTGACCGGGCGACCCTAGCGCGCGACTTGTGCGCGAATTGGGAGAAAATCTGACCTATTTGCGGCCCGCACCCCGCCCTTCAGGTCACCCAGCGGGCCTCGAGCGTTTCGATCGCGGCGATGCGCTCGTCGGTCTTGGGGTGGCTCATCAGCCATGCGGGCACCGCGCCCGCCCGCGCGGCGGTGAGCGCGTCGAGCTTGCGAAAGAGCGATTTCTGCGGCTCGGTGCCGATCCCGGCCTTGGTGAGCAGCGCCGCGGCATATTCGTCGGCCTCATACTCGTCGCCCCGCGAGAGCCGCGCCGCCAGAAGCGTGGTCAGCCCGTTGGCGATCCACACGCCCACCCCCGGCAGGAAACGCGACAGGATCATCGCCAGCGCCGTGCGCAGCGCGTTCTGCCCCGAAAAGTCGATCATCCGCCGCCGCGCATGCCCCAAGGCCACGTGGCCCAGCTCATGCGCGATCACGCTCGCCAGCTCCTCGCCGCTGATCTCGCCCTGCTGGAACTTCCGGTAGAATCCCCGGGTGATGAAGATCCGCCCATCGGGCGCCGCGAGCCCGTTCACCGGGTCGATCTCGTAGATATGCACCCGCACCGCCGGAATATCGAGCGCGCGCGCCAGCTTGTCGGTGATGGGCTTGAGCCGGGCATCGGCCAGCACCGTCGATTGCGAATCGAGCTCGCGCCGCGTGCGCCATGCCGAGAAATGGTACATGGCGAAGGCATAGAGCAGCGCGAGAAGGATCGGGGTGAATTTCAGCATGGCCCATATATGGGGCGGCGCGGGGCGGGGGGCAACGGCCATGAGCGGCCCGCAGGCGCTTCTTCTGGCTGAAAATATCCCGGGGGAGGCGCCCGCAGGGCGTCGGGGGCAGCGCCCCCTCCCGTCAGCCCGAGCAGCTCGCCCCGCCCAGCACGCAGAACTTGGCACAATGCGGATGGTTGAGCGCCACGTCCCGCTCGGCCTGCTCCAGCGTCTCGCCCAGCTCGAATTCGGGCGCATAGGGCAGAAGCGTGCAGGCCAGCACCGCCGGCCTCTCCGCGCCCTTGCGCTTCACCACCATCCGCGAGGAGGCGCACATCACGTCCCGCGGCGACTTGCCGAGGATGTCCCAACAGGCGGTGGTGATCTCGGGCACCTCCACGCGCATGTCCATCTCGGGGAAGAGCACGCATTGGCCCGGATCCGCCGCGTCGATCTCGAAACCTTCGGCGGCGAAGAGCCGGGCGAAGCCCGCGCGCGCCTCGGCCTCGCTCTCGCCCCAGAGCGTGCGCCCGGCCACGGCCATGCGCGCGCCCTGCGCCTTGAGCCAGCGCATGCCCTCGAGCGTCTTGGCGAAGGCGCCCGCGCCGCGCTCCTCGTCATGCTGTTCGGCCCGCCAGTGATCGACCGAGATCCGCAGGGTGAGCCTTGCGCCGAATTCCGCGACGAGCGCGGCCAGCTCCTCCTGCACGCGCGGGCGCATCATCGGGCGCATCGCGTTGGTGAGGATAAGCACATCGTAGCCCCGCGCGAGCGCCGCCCGCGCCATGGCCCCGATCTCGGGGTTCATGAAGGGCTCGCCCCCGGTAAAGCCGATCTCGCGCACGCCCCAGCCGCGCGCCTCGAGCTGGTCGAGATACTCCGTCACCTCGGCCTCGGTGATATAGACCAGCCGGTCGTTCTCGGGCGAGCTCTCGATGTAGCAGTTCACGCAGGTGATGTTGCAAAGCGTGCCGGTGTTGAACCAGAGCGTCTGCGGATCGCTGAGCGCCACGCGGGCGCGCGCCTGCCCGTCGGCTGTGCGTTCCGGGTTCCTGAACTTGCCCGCGTTCGCCGTGATCGGTCCTGCATCCATTCTGTCACCTGTCCTGATTACACGTCACTCCTTGGCCTAACCCGTGATTTTTGCCAAGAAAACCCACGAGCGGGCTGGTGACGCCATTGTGAAGCCGTCATACTGGCGCCACGCGCCGCGCGGATGCGAAAACGGGCGGCAAGAGGGCGGGAGAGAACCGATGGTTTCGCGGGTCATACCGGTAGAACCTTTCGATCTGGTGATTTTCGGCGGCACCGGCGATCTGGCGCGGCGCAAGATCCTGCCGGGGCTCTTCCGCCGGTTCGTCGCGGGCCAGATCGAGGGCGATGTGCGCATCACCGGCGCCGCGCGCGGCGAGATGGATACCGAGGGCTACCGCAGCTTCGTGGCCGAGGCCATCGCCGAGTTCGACCGCAACGCCAAGGCGCATGGCGACCGGCTCGACGAGTTCCTCGCCATGCTGAGCTACGTCACCATCGACGCCACCGGCGAGGCGGGCTGGGCGGAGCTTGCCGCGGCCACCCGGCCCGACCGCATCCGCGCCTATTACTTCTCGGTGGGGCCGAGCCTCTTCGGGCCGCTCGCCGAGCGGCTGCATCAGCACGGGCTCGCCGATGCCGAGGCCCGCATCGTGGTGGAAAAGCCCTTCGGCCGCGATCTCGCCTCCGCGCGCGCGCTCAATGCCACGCTGGCGCAGCATTTCGACGAACGCCAGATCTACCGGATCGACCATTATCTCGGCAAGGAGACGGTGCAGAACCTGATGGCGATCCGCTTCGGCAACATGCTCTTCGAGCCGCTCTGGAACAGCCAGTATGTCGACCACATCCAGATCACCGTGGCCGAAGAGGTGGGCGTGGGCGGGCGCGGCGATTACTACGACCGCGCCGGCGCCATGCGCGACATGATGCAGAACCACCTGATGCAGCTTCTCTGCCTCATCGCCATGGAGCCGCCCGCCAAGTTCAACCCCGATGCGGTGCGCGACGAGAAGCTCAAGGTGATCCGCGCGCTCGATCCGGTGCCGGCTTCCGACGTGGTGCGCGGCCAGTACGAGGGCACCCGCGATCATCCCGGCTACCAGAACCAAGTGGGCAACCGCGACAGCACCACCGAGAGCTTCGTCGCGCTCCGGGCCACGGTGAGCAACTGGCGCTGGGCGGGCACGCCTTTCTACCTGCGCACCGGCAAGCGCCTCAAGGAACGCGCCAGCGAAATCGCCGTGGTCTTCAAGGATGCGCCGCATTCGATCTTCGGCTCCGATGCCGGGCGGCACCGCAACATCCTCACCATCAAGCTCCAGCCCAACGAGGGGATCGAGCTGGGCGTCACGATCAAGGAGCCGGGGCCAGGCGGCATGCGCCTCATCGACGTGCCGCTCGACATGACCTTCGCCGAGGCGCTGGGGCCGGAGGAGGCCGATTTCCCGGATGCCTACGAGCGGCTCATCATGGATGTGATCCGCGGCAACCAGAGGCTTTTCATGCGCGGCGACGTGGTCGAGGCCGCCTGGGCCTGGACCGACGAGGTGATCGCCGGCTGGGAGGCGCGGGGCGACCGGCCCTTGCCCTATGCCAGCGGCTCCGCCGGTCCCGATGACGCGCTCATGCTCATGCACCGCGACGGGCGGCGCTGGCGGGAGATCAAGGCATGACGCTGGTGGAATACCCCGATGACGACCTGATGGCGGTTCACCTCGCCGATACGCTGGCAAGCGAGCTGAAATCCGCGCTCACCCACAAGGAGCGCGTGCTTTTCGTGGTGCCGGGCGGCTCGACGCCGGGGCCCGTCTTCGATGCGCTCTGCGACGCGCGCCTCGACTGGGAGCGGGTCGACGTGCTGCTCTCCGACGAGCGCTGGCTGCCGGAGGTGCATGTGCGCTCCAACACCCGGCTGATCCGCGAACGCCTGCTCGTGGGCAAGGCGGCGGCGGCGCGGATGCTGCCGCTTTTCGTCAAGGGCAAGGCGCCCGAAGAGGTGCTGGCCGAGCTCGAGGCTGGCATCGTGCCGGCGCTGCCGATCGACGTGGCCCTTCTGGGCATGGGCAGCGACATGCACACCGCCTCGCTCTTTCCCGGCGCCGACCGGCTCGAGGAGGCGTTGGAGCCGCGCGCGCCGGTGCTGATGCCGATGCGCGCCGAGGGCGTGCCGGAGGCGCGCATCACCCTCACCGCACGGGTGCTGCGCGCGGCGCTGGCGCTGCATGTGGTGATCACCGGCGCGCCCAAGAAGGCCGCGCTCGAGCGCGCCCGCGGGCTCGAGCCGGCGCAGGCCCCGGTGGCGGCGGTGCTGGAGGAGGCCACGGTGCATTGGGCGCCCTAGCCGCGTGAGGGCGGCCGGCAGGGGGCGCTGCCCCCTCGGCCTGCGGCCTCACCCCCGGGATATTTCCGGCCAGAAGAAACATGAGGACAGGATACGAGATGTGGAAGGCAGTGAGAGCGGAAACCGGTGCAAGCATCGCCGAGCTGCTGGCTGAAGAGGGCCGGGCGGCCGCGTTTTCGGTGCGCTTCGACGGGATGCTCTTCGATTATTCGAAAACGGCGATGACGCCGGCCGCGCGGGCGGCGTTGCTGGATCTCGCCGAGGCCCGCGAGGTGCCCGCCCGGCGCGACGCCATGTTCGCCGGGCAGGCGATCAACGAGACCGAGGGGCGCGCGGTGCTGCATACCGCGCTGCGCAACCTCTCGGGCGCCCCGGTGCTGGTGGAGGGGCGCGACGTGATGCCGGGCGTGCTCGAGACGCTCGCCCGGATGGAGGCGTTTGCCGAGGGCGTTCGCGCGGGCCGCATCGCGGGGCAGGGCGGGCCTTACACGGATGTGGTCAATATCGGCATCGGCGGCTCGCATCTGGGCCCCGAGATGGCCACCCGTGCGCTTGCGCCCGTCCATGACGGGCCGCGCGTGCATTTCGTCTCGAACGTGGATGGCGCCGATATCGCCGACGCGCTCGAGGGGCTCGACCCGGCGCGCACGCTGGTGATCGTGGCGTCGAAGACCTTCACCACCATCGAGACCATGACCAATGCGAGGACCGCGCGGGACTGGATGGCGCGCGCGGTGGCGGAACCTGCCGCGCAATTCGCCGCCGTCTCCACCGCGGAGGACAAGACCGCCGCATTCGGCATCGCGCCCGAGCGCGTCTTCGGGTTCGAGGATTGGGTCGGCGGGCGGTATTCGATGTGGGGTCCGATCGGCCTGCCGCTGATGATCGCCATCGGCCCGCGGCACTTCCGCGCCTTCCTCGCCGGCGCCGAGGCGATGGACGGGCATTTTCGCGCGGCGCCCCCGCAGGAGAACATGCCGATGATGCTGGCGCTCACCGGGCTCTGGCACAGCCATGGCTGCGGCCATCCCACCCGCGCCGTGCTGCCCTATGACCAGCGCCTCGCCCGGCTTCCGGCCTATTTCCAGCAGCTCGAGATGGAATCGAACGGCAAGAGCGTGAGCATGGCCGGCGCGGCCCTCGACGGCCCGAGCGGGCCGGTGGTGTGGGGCGAACCCGGCACCAACGGGCAGCACGCCTTCTACCAGCTCATCCATCAGGGCACGCAGGTGGTGCCTTGCGAATTCATGCTGGCCGCCGAGGGCCACGAGCCGGAGCTGGCGCATCATCACCGCCTCCTCGTGGCCAACTGCCTCGCGCAATCCGAGGCGCTGATGCGCGGGCGGGGCAGGGAGGAGGCGCGCGCGATGATGGCGGCGGCGGGCTACG
>JAVKDQ010000078.1:0-7005 GCA_040222155.1 Roseovarius sp. | reverse complement strand
GAGCCGCTCTCCTCGGCGCCCTTCCGCGCCATGCCCCCACGCCACGCCCCCCCCCGCCGCCACGCCCCTCGCCGATGCCTTCGCGCGCATCGGCGCGGCCGAGGCGCTGGCGATTGAGCCCGGCAGCCGCGCGGTGCCGGTGGCGGTGATCGACACCGGCGTGGCGCTCGAGCATGTGGAATTCGGGGAGAAACTGCTCACCGGCTTCGACACGGTCGATCTCGGGATCGGGCTGGTGGGCGGCGAGGTGTCGCTGGTAGGCGACAGCGTGGGCCGCGATTTCTGCGCGCGGGATGAAACCGGGCATGGCAGCCATGTGGCGGGCATCATCGGCGCGCGCGGCGCGGCGATGGCGCGGGGGCTGGCAGGCCGCTCCCCGATAATTCCCGTCCGGGCGCTTGCGGCGGCGCGCATGGCCGAGGGGCCTGTCTTCGGCATCGGCGGGCTGGCGGACATAGACGCCGCGATCAAGGTTGCGGTCGACCTCGGCGCGCGGGTGCTCAACATGAGTTTCGGCACCTCGCGGGGCGATCTCGATGCCGCAGCGCCCCCGCCCCATGAGGATGTCATCGCCTATGCCAACGCCCATGGCTGCATCTGCGTCGCCGCGATGGGCAATTCCGGGCAGGAGGAGGAGTTCTTCCCCGCCGCGCTGCCCGGCGTGATCGCCGTGGGCTCGATGGCGCTCGACGGAAGCGTGTCGGAGTTCTCCACCACCGGCGCCCATGTGGCGCTCTGCGCGCCCGGCGAAGAAATCGTCTCGGCCGGGCTCGAAGGCTACCGCGCCTCTACCGGCACTAGCCACGCCGCGCCCTTCGTCTCCGCCACCGCCGCGCTTCTCGCCGCCCGTGCCCAGCGCCTGGGCCACCGGCTCACCGGCGAGGAGGCCCGCCGCGCCCTCTGCCTGAGCGCCAAACGGCCGGGCGAGCCAGACACGCGCGGCGGCTGGGGGATGCTTGATGCCCCCGCCGCCCTCGCCTTTCTCGACCAGATGCCCCTTTCCAACCAGGAGGACAACGCATGACCCTCTCCGAACTTCTCAGCCACGCGGCCTTTCCCGAGGTTGCCACCTACATCCTCTCCCGCGCGGCCGGGAAGGACGAGACAGAGAGGCTGCGCGAGGCCGCGCTCACCGGCGAGGCCTTCGCCGATACAGACGAGCTCGAGGCGCAGTTCGAGAAACTCGACTCCGCCAGCGAGGCCGGCGACCGGCTGAACCTCGCGGAGAAGATCGCGGCGCATCTCGCCCGCAGCGTGCTGCGCGCACAGGTCAAGGCCGAGCTGGGCGAGCTGCCCGGCGAGCAGAACCGCTGGGTGGGCGCCAACATCCAGGCGCATACGGTCATCATGCACCGCGCCCGGGCGATCCTGCTGGATAGCGCCGGCATGGGCGATGCGCATGACGCCACCATCGCCACCCACGCCTTTAGATCCGCGCTGCAGGCGCAAACCATTCAACCCGTCCCGGGGCCAGAACCTGAAACAGACCCGGACACCATCACCGTCACGGCACCGGAGGACACCATGCTGCCAGATCCCACAGACCTCAGAAAGAAGATACTGGAACACGCCAAGTTCAACCTCGCGGGCCTGCCCGCCGCGTTGCGCAACGCCGAGGCGCAGGCGATCTACCTCGACGCGGTCATCCAGGGCGTCACGCTTCTGGGCCACCGCCCGAGCGAGGAAGACACCATCCTCTGGGCCACCGCCGCCACCGGCATGTTGCTGGTGGATGGCCATTACGACTGCAAGGATCAGCGCTTCTTCCGCCATGTGCAGCGCGCCGTGGCCGAGCTGAGCAGCTCCGCCACCGAGGACAGCCGCGTGCAGATCGACAGCCACGGCGACGACATGCAGATGTTTGCGCCCCACCCGGAGAAGACGCAGAAGATCGCGATCTTCGCCAAGGTGATGAAGCTGCTCTCGGCCAACAAGCGCAAGGGCGAGAAGATCTTCCTGCAATCGCTCGCCGCCACGGCGCGCAAGATGATCGACCGCTACAGCGACCACGAGGGCGATATCGACCATCTCGAGTCGATGTCGAACTCGGCCTATGACATCCACGTCTCCGACAGCTCCGGCGGCGGTGGGCGGGGCGACGGCGTGGCCAATGTCGACCTGCCGCCGCTGCACGACCCGCATGGCTACCAGGACGAGATCGAGCCCAACAACATCCGCGCGGTCTCCACCATCTACGTGAGCTACCAGCTCGAATTCGCGATCACCGCCTGCATGCGCTGCGTCGATCTCTTTACCGCCGGGCTTCTGGCGATCAACGCCTCCGACGGCAATGTGCGCGAGATCGACAACCTCGCATGGGACCGCGAGGATTTTCTCGACGAGGCCCAGCGCCGCTCGGTGCAGTCGCGCGTTCTGGGCGCGCCAGGGGGCGAGCTGGCCTTCGGGCAGCAGCCCAATTCGGAGTTCAACACGCTGCTGATGCGCGTCGTCTCGGCGGTGTCGGAATTCGAGCGCGAGCAAAACGTGCTCACCCATTTCGACAACGCCTCGCGGGGTCGGCGCTACCAGTCGACCAGCGGCGAATTCGTGCGCAAGGCGGTGCGCGATTTCGCGGCCAACGCCTCGCTTCGGGGCTGGGCGGGCACCGCCTTCACCGCCGAGCGGCTGGCGCGGCAGATCAAGCGGGTGATGATGGTGCTGAACCTGCCCGCGCTCAAGAACGCGCTTGGCGTCACCACCGGCTGGCAGGTCTGCGAGCGCATCATGCAGCGCGAATACGGCGTCAACGTCAACACCGTGCTGCACCGGACGCTGGGGGTGGAAACCCAGCGCATCATGGGCATCATCGCCGACAACCACACGATCTGGTCGAGCGGTGTGACCGGGCGGCCGCTCTTTTCCACCGATCGCGAAGAGGGCGACCTGAGCCTGCGCGAGACGCGCGAACTGATGGTGGCCTGCCAGCATTTCCGCGCGGTGAATGGCGTGAACGACACCATGCTGAGCGAATATGCCGAACCCGAGGTTCTGCCCGCCACCCCGAGCCTGCCCGATTTCGGGATGGGCGCGATGGGCGGCATGGGCGGCGGCATGCAGGGCGGCATGGGAGGGATGGGCGGCATCGACATGGCCGGCCTCAACCAGCTGCGCGAAATGGCCAGCTCCGGCCAGACGCCCAGCCCCGACCAGATTCTCGCGCTCGTGCCCAAACTGAACTGAGCCCGACCAACCGCAACCTCTCGCAAGGGGAGTAGAGACCATGCCCGGCCATGCCCGCGCCGCCGATGCGGCCAAACGGCTCCTGCACACGGCCTCGCGCCACATGATGACAGCCGATCCCACCTCCGATGGCATCATGACCCGGGCGCTCGACCAATCGCTCGACTGGTCGCTCGACGATGCCAGCCTCAGGCCCATCGCGGGGCGCGCCTTCGAGCCGAGCTTCTCGGAAACGGAGAAACGCGCGCTCGCCTACCAGGTGCAGCCTGTGGGCCGCTCGATCAGCCCGACCGACCAGCGCGACATCTCCAACGAGGCCGCACGCAGCCTCATCCACCGGCATTTCGGCAACGCGCCGCTGCGCTGGTATGATGAACGCGCCGAAGGCCATGTGGGCCGCTACGGGCATTCGGCCGCGCTCGGCGCGCGCTATTCCGTGGGGCTCGACACCGGCGGTTTGCGTGAAGTCTCGGCGCATTACGAATGGGGCCCGTCGCTCACGGGCCTGTTGCCCGGCCCGGTGATGACGCTCGCCAATATCGCGCTCCAGCACATGCCGGGGCTTCTGCCCTTCTCCACCACGATCCGCACATCGGCGATGAGCGGGGGCCAGCAGATCACCTTCGAGATCCCGCAGGAGACGCGGCTCGACGATTTCAAGCCGCTGATGGAGGCGCTCGGGATGGGCGCGCGGCATGGCGGCTTCACCACGCTTCTGGCCTTCGTGCTGGGCGCGCGCTTCAGCCTGCCGCCCTCGGTGGCCACGCTGACGCTGCTCAACACGCATCAGGGCCCGGAGATGCGGCTCGACGTGAATATCGACGCCCTGCCCGACACGCCCGAGCAGCTTTTGCCGCTCCTGCGCCTGCCGATGACCGAACGGCCCCAGAACCTCGCCGCGCTCGACCGCTGGATGACTGCGATGACGCCCGACGGCTACTACGGCCCCGGCGCGGTGACGGTGCTCTCGGTGCGGGTGCGCCCGGAACTGCCGGCGCGGCTGGCGCTCTTCCTGCGGCCCGTCGCGCTGAACGGCGAGGCGCCCGCCGAGGCGGTTCAGCCTGCCCCGCAGCCCGCCCTGCAAACGCCCGCCGCCGCCAGCCAGTCGTGGCGCGGGGCCCATGGCCAAGCGGCGGGCTATACCAACGGGCAGGGCCGAACCGGATGGCAGGGCCACGGTGCACAGATGCCCGCCCCGCCGGGCTATCACTGAGGGCCGGACGATGCAGCATCACGCAGCCTACACCAACCCGCATCCGCACCAAGCGCCCGCCACGCCCGCCGGGCCGAACGACGCCACGCTCGACCTCGTCCGCGCGCGGGTGCAGAACATCCTCACCCGCAGCCCCTCCTTCAACGCGCTGACGCCCGAGCGCCAGCGTCAGGTGGCGCGCGACACGGTGAAATGCGCGCGCTTCATCACCGATGCAGGCGGCGAGACGGCCGGAACGCCCTTCGCCGCCTTCATCGACAACCCCGCCGCCCAGCCGATGCCCGCAGGCACCATGAGCGCGCCGGCCCGACCCTTCGCGCCGCCGCCCGTGCCCAACGCCCCCTCGACCGATCAGCGCGGCTTCACCCCCGCGCAGGATCAGTATTCGGCCCCTGCCGCGGGCGCTGCCGGGCAGACCATGGCCGAGCTTGTCGATGCGGTGGACTTCCCGAACTTCGTGGCAGGCCTCATCGAGGGGGTCTTCAACGCCATCGTGCAAACCTCGATCCAGCAGATGGAGGCCTATGCCGCGATGGTGGGCAACGTGGCCAAGACCGTCGATCAATACATGGCCGACAACGTGACCGAAGAGCAGGCGAAGGATCAGCTCGTCTCCGAGCAGCCCGACCTCTTCACCCAGGATCTCAGCAGCCGCCAGCCCACGCTCAAGCCGCGCGAGGATGCGAACCCCGAGCAGATGGGCGGCTTCTTCGAAAGCCTCGGCCTGCCCTTCGATCTCGACCCGAGCGACGAGGAGGTGCTGAACCAGGAGGTGGTGCCGGCGATGCGCAAGAACATCGCCATGAGCCGCCAGAAGCTCCTCGCCACGATGGTGCTCATGGGCATCAACCGGATCGTCGTGACCGACGGCAAGATCCAGGCCAGCGTGATGTTCAACATCGACACCAAGGACGTTCTGCGCCGCAACCAGGAGATCAACACCTCCTTCGAGCAGGATTACAACATGCGGCACAACAAGAAGAAGAAGAAGAACGGCTGGTGGATCTTCTCCAACACCAAGGAGACCGAGCGCACCAAGCTCAACGTCTCCACCAATGTCGACACCGACCAGACCGACGAGAGCGAGAGCAAGACCAACCTCAAGGCCAAGCTCACCGGGAATGTCGATCTGCGCTTCAAGTCGGATTACTTCCCGCTCGAGAAGATGATGGACATGCTGGGCACCAACCAGACGGTGCTCAACCAGGTGGCCCAGCAGCCCACGCCGCAACAGGCCCGCCAGGTGCAGGCCGTTCAGCCGCCCGCCGCGCCCGCCATGCCGCCCGCGCCGGGCTTCGTCGGAGGGGGCGCGGGCTGATGAGCGCGCCGCCCCTCTCGCTCTCGCTCGCCTTCTCGCGCGAGCTTCTGTCGCAGGCCGGGCCGGGCTATGGCCGGGGCTTCGCGCTGGCGGCGGGAGGGGAAGACCCGTTCTTCATCGACCTGCCCGCCTTTCAGGGCGGGCTCGGCGGGCGGGTGACGGCGGAGGCACTGCGCGTGCTGGCCTCGCTCTACTTCACCGCCGAGGTGGAGGGCACCTACCTGATGGCGGTGGCCGAGGAGTTGGCGCAGGCGCGCTTCACCCTCAACCTCACCGATGCCGAGGCCGCCCGCAAGCTGGAGGATCTCGCCACCCGGATGCGCGGCGGATGGGTGCCGCGCGCGCTGCGCAACCAGATCTTCGGGCGGGTCTTCGGCATCGGCTATGCCGACCCCGCCTTGGGCGACGGGATGGTGAACCAGCAGTTCGAGCCGCAATTCGCCCGTTTCGCCAGTGCCGCGCGCGAGCTGGGGATGTCGCACTCTCCCTACGGCCCGTCCTCGCCGCTGGGCGCGGCGGCCCGGCTTACCGTGGCGGCGGGCGGGCTGATGGGGGCGCTCGCGCCGAAGCTGCAGGGCAACACGCTGCTGGTGGCCGAGCGGCTCACCCGGCAATTGCAGCTTGCCATCGACGCGCTCAACCACCCCGGCCTTACCTCGCTCTTCATGGGCCGCACCGCCTGGGACGTGGTGCGCGGCGTGCTGGGGCAGGACACGCCCGACCTGCAGGCGCAGGTGAACCGCGCGCAGACGGGGATGCGCATCATGGCCTGGATGGCCGCGCATCTGGGCCCGCTTCAGAGCCAGGACAGCGAGGCGGTGCTCGCCGCCGCGCAGGTCGAGCCGCAACTGGCGCAATGGGCGGAGATCTGGCTGCAATCGTCGGGCATGCCGCAGCAGGGCGGGCAGCCGCAACAGGGCGCAGGATACGGGGCGCCGCCGCAATCCGGTTCTGGTGCGCCGCAACACCCCGGCTACGGCGCCCCTCAGCAGCCCGGTTATGGCGCCACCCAGCAGCCCGGCTATGGCGCAGCGGGTTACGGCGGTTATGGCCAGCCTGCCCCGCAAACCGGCGGCTACGGCGCGCAAGGCGGGTATGGTGGATACCCGACGCAAGGCGCGTATGGCCACCAACCCGCAGCGGGGTGGCCCGGATGAGCCTGCCCCCCACCCTGCCCGATGTCCTGCCCGCGCCCGATAACCCCGCCCCCGCCCCCCAAGGCAACGCCCCCCAGCGCGAGACCGTCACGCGGGTGCAATCGCCGGGCGACGCGCGACTCCAGCCGACGCCGAGC
>JAVKDQ010000077.1:0-3158 GCA_040222155.1 Roseovarius sp. | reverse complement strand
TGCAGTCGATCACTACGTCGACCCCGTCGAGCGGCAACGCCGAGAGATCGTGCGTGCCGACGAACGGAAGCCGCGCGCCATCAACCGTCACGCTCTCCGCGTCATGGGCAAAATCGGCATCCCACCGCCCGTGCACAGTATCGAATTCGAGGAGATGAGCGTGCATGGCGGTGTCTCCCACCGCATCGTTAATCCAGGCAATCTCGGCGCCCCGCGCCAGCAGCGGCTTGAGAGCGAGCTTGCCGATCCGGCCAAGGCCGTTGAGAGCGTAGACGGTCATGCGCTGGCTCCCGTGTTCGTGCGGCCGATCTCGTCCACCGCCTTCTGAAGCGAGATGCGATCCAGCGTGTCGATCGGCAGCGCGGTAAAGGCCTTGATCCGGTTCTGCAAGGCCCCGTAGGCCTGCTGGAAGGCAAGGCTCTTCTGTGCTTCGCTTCCCTCGGCCTTCACCGGGTCCGGCATCCCCCAATGAGCGCTGATGGGTTGCCCGCTCCATGCGGGGCACTCCTCGTTGGCGGCCTGGTTGCAGACGGTGAAGACGAAATCGAATTTCGGGGCTGCCTCGCCCTGGAACTCGGCGATGGTCTTGGCGCGTAGAGAGGCGATGTCATGCCCCTTCTGCCGCAGCACGTCGAGCGCGAAAGGGTTGAGCTCGGAGCGCGGGCGGGTGCCCGCGGAATAGGCTTCGAAGCGCGCGCCACCTTCCTTGCGCAGCAAGGCCTCGGCAAAGATCGAGCGGGCGGAATTGCCGGTGCAGATGAAGAGCACCTTGTATCTGGGGGCGGTCATGGACGGGGTTCCTTGGGTAAGTAAAAGTGATTTCGGAGTGCAGATTTCCGGCCGCCCGCGGCAACAGTCGATCAGCAGGTAATCGACCATGCCCTGCACCTCCGCCATGTCGATCGCGTATCGCAGCGATGTGCCGGCCCGCTCGGCGGAGACGAGACCGTGCTGCTGGAGCGCCGACAGATAGGCCGAAAGCGTCGAGGCCTTCAGCCCCAGCGCTTCCGCCAACTCGCCCGCGGGCACGCGGTCGGGATAGCGGCGCATGAGAAGCCGGAAGACAGCGAGACGCTGCGGATGGCCGAGAATAGAAAGGCGGGCGGGAATATCTATTTCCATATTTCGTGAATATATGAAATATATGCGTAATCAATGCCCATTAGGGCTTTTCATGAAAAATTCACAATCACCCGCAAGGCGGTTCTGAATCGCAGTCCGGCTGGCTTCGGGATGAGCACCACCATCAGGTGCGTGACAAGCGTCGCGATCTTTCCACGCCTCCTATTTGGCAACAGACTTCTTCCCGCAGCGAGCCAAGTTGTTCGAAAGCGCCCGGCCGATGAAAGGTTCACCCGTCGCATCGACGACACGGCTAACCGAGCTCCATCGTGGCGATCGCCTGTAGTGAGCCATCGGTTTCGGGCACCGCACCGCGATACATCCGGGCCGTTGCGAAGGGCACGGAAAACCCGTTTCCCTCCAGCTCCCGTCGCAAGGCAGCATTGGCTTCCGGCACATCGACGATGAGCGGGCCATCCGGCCGCAGCAGCGCGATATCCGAGATGAGCTCGATGGCAGCGCCGAGATCTGGCGCGACAACCGGGCCGATCTTCGTGCCGATCCGGCAATCACGCCAGGTGGCGAAACCGCTGACGGCTCCATCGTGCAGCAGCACGCGTGTGCCGCGCAGGCCCGCCGTGTCCTGCAGCCAATGCCCGAGGAAGCCTTCTCTTGAAAAGCCATTGGCATGCGCATCGAGCCTGACGAGGGCTGCGTGGTCGCCCTTTGCGGCGGGCCGTACATCCTTGGATGCGCGACCCTCGAGCCGCCCCTCGTGTCGGAGGCTCGAGCCGGTCTTGACGAAGCCCGAGAGCCGGTAATTCGCTTCCTGATCCGCGACGCCATCGAGCCCGATCGAGCGCTCTCCCGCATGAGCAAGCCCGAAGCGCCAGGTGGCCATTCCAAGCCCCCTGCCCCGCCAGTCTGGATGACAGATGTAGAGCCCGAGAAACGCATCCCGCTGGCCATGATTGACCACCGACACAGAGGCGACGGGCGCGCCGCTCACGGTGGTGAGAAAGAAGCCCTGCGGGTCTGCGCCATGAAAGGCCGCCGCATCCAAAAGGCCCGGGTTCCAGCCCTCATCCGCCGCCCAGCCGAGAACGGCTTCCAGTTCGGAACGCGTCATGACCCGGGTCTCGGTTCGATCTTTCATCGGCATGTCGCCTTCCGCTGATCTCATGCGCCAGATTACCCCGGTCGCGCCCGGAGGCAATGCAGCCTGTCGCGATTGTGGCAATGTCAGTCTGGTTTCCGGCAAGACGGGTCACATCCTTGCCGAACAGCACCTTGCCCAACTTGCCAATGGAGGCAGGCGGCGTTGCATCACGCATCTCGCCACCGAGCGTTTTAACCTGGCCCTGGCGGCGGTCACGACGCGCCGAGTGCGGGCACCGGCCCAGGCGCGCGCCGCGCGCCATCGAACCTGGCTGCAGGCGCCGGAAGGGCAACCGGGCCACCCGGCGTATCGACGATGATGCGCACGAGTTCCGGATGGATAGCGAGGCCCGCCATGTCGTTGAGCCGCGCCACCGCGATCCCGGCCGCTTCCAGCTGCGCGATCGCATCGTCGAGATCGAGCGGCCGGAGAGCGGCGGCCACGGCGCCATCCACCGCGTCGCGATGACGGCAGCGCGCGACATTGGTGGCATAACGCGGGTCATCGGCAAGCGCCGGATCCCCGATCAGCCCCTCCGCGAGGCGCCGCCATTCACGGTCGCTCTGCACCGACAGGAGCAGCGGGCCGCTCGCCGTTTCGAAAACGCCGTAGGGCGCGATGGAGGGATGCGCGAGGCCCACGCGCTCGGGACTGTTGCCGCCTTCGTGATTGAGCAGCGGTACTGCCAGCCAATCCGCCATCACATCGAACATCGACACCGAGACATGGCAGCCCCGCCCCGTTACCCCGCGCTGTATGAGCGCCTCGAGGATCGCGGCATGGGCAGTGGCGCCTGTGGCGATGTCGACCACCGAGATACCCACGCGCGAGGGCTCGGCAGGCCCGCCGGTGATCGAGCAGAGCCCGGTTTCCGCCTGCACCAGCAGGTCATAGGCCTTGCGCCCGGCCATCGGGCCATCCTCGGCATAGCCCGAGA
>JAVKDQ010000076.1:0-6744 GCA_040222155.1 Roseovarius sp. | reverse complement strand
GTATGCCGATCTCGCGGTGCTGTCGGATGACCTGATGACCGTACCGGACGACCGCATCCGCGCCATCACCTCGGTGATGACCGTGGTGGGCGGGCGGATCGTCTTCGCCGGGGGCGATTTCGCCGAGCATAACCCGCCCTTGCCGCCCGCCTCGCCGGAGTGGTCGGTGAACGCGCTCTTCGCCAGCCCCGCCGAGCGCGCCGCGCCGCAGGCCCCGGCGGCGCTGGAGATGCGGGCCTGCCACGATGGCTGCGCCTCGGGCTGCGGAATGCACGGGCACCGCCACGGCATCGCATGGGCCGCGCCCATCCCGGTGCGCGACAGATCCGCCTTCTGGGGCGCGCTCGGCTGCTCCTGTTTCGCGGCCTGACTGGGAGCGGGAGCATATCATGATCAAGCTCGAGCCGAGGCACAGGGCCGCGCGCAGGGAATACAACCATGCCTTCCGCTAATTCCCCCGGAGCCTTCGCCCCCTTCGGCCATCGCGCCTTCGCTCTGCTCTGGACAGCAACGCTCATCTCCAACATCGGCACATGGATGCACGATGTGGGCGCGGGCTGGCTGATGACCACGCTCAACCCGAGCCCCGCCGTGGTGACGCTGGTGCAGGCGGCCACCACGCTGCCCGTCTTTCTCTTCGCGCTCTTCGCAGGCGCGCTGGCCGACCGGCTCGACAAGCGGCGGATGCTCATTGCCATCAACGCGGCGCTCTTCGCGGTGGTCGCCGCGCTGACCGTGCTCGTCTGGCAGGAGCGGATGACGCCGGTGCTCCTCATCCTCTTCACGCTGGCCATCGGCACGGGCGCGGCCTTCATGGCGCCCGCGTGGCAGGCGGTGGTGCCACAACTGGTGCCGCGCGACACGCTCAAGCCCGCGATCGCGCTCAATTCCATGGGCATCAACATCAGCCGCGCCATTGGCCCTGCACTGGCAGGCATCCTGATTGCGGGTATTGGGCTTGCCGCGCCTTTCGCGCTCAATGCGGCGAGCTACCTCGTGATCATCGCGGCGCTGCTGCTCTGGCAGCCGGGCCCGCGCCCGTCGCGCCGGCCCGGAGGCTCGATCCTTTCGGAAATGGCCACCGGCCTGCGCCATGTGCGCCATAACGGCCCGATGCGGGCAACGCTCATCCGCGCGCTGGCCTTCTTCCTCTTCGCCTCGGCCTACTGGGCGCTGCTGCCGCTCATCGCGCGCGGCGCCGAGGGCGGTGGCTCGGAACTTTACGGCACGCTCATGGCGCTGATCGGCGCGGGCGCCGTGACAGGCGCGCTGCTGCTGCCCCGGCTGCAAGGCCGGCTCACATCCGACCGGACAGTGCAGGCCGGTACGCTCGGCACCGCGCTCGCGCTCGCCGTGCTCGCGCTTTTAGCCACCGCGCCGGCGCTGATGGCCGCGGCGTTTCTCGGCGGGTTCAGCTGGATCGCGGTGCTCACCTCCTTCAACGTCTCAGCCCAAATGGCGCTGCCGGATTGGGTGCGCGCGCGGGGTCTCGCGGTGTTCCTGATGGCCTTCTTCGGATCGATGGCAATTGGCTCGGTGCTCTGGGGGCAGGTGGCCGCGGCAAGCTCGCTGCAGATCGCCCTGCTTGCGGCTGCCACCGGGCTGATCGCCGGCCTGCTCGCCACGCGCCGCTTCACGGTGGGGCAGGGCGAGGGGCTCGATCTGGGCGCCGCCTCGGTCTGGCCGCAGGCGCCGACACTCGACCCCGAGGCGCGCGCCGACCGTGCGGCGATGGTCACGGTAGAATACCGCGTGGCCGAAGCCGACCGCGACGCGTTTCTCGCCGCGATCCGCGCCTTCGCGGGCGAACGGCTCCGCGATGGCGCCACGCGCTGGCACCTGCATCAGGGCGTCGAGGAGCCGGAGATCTGGATCGAGAGCTTTCACCTGCCCAGCTGGAACGAGCATCTCGAACAGCATGAGCGCCTGACCCGCAACGATGCCGACCTGCAAGCGCGGGTGCGCGCCTTCGACATGCGCGCCACCGGGCCGGTGGTTAGGCACTTCATCGCGCCGGGGTGAGGCCCGGGCCAGAGGCCGGATGATCCCCGCTCCCCGACTGGAGCGCCTCGATCAGCGCCGCAACCGAGGGTCTCCCGGCTCTCTCGCCGCTACGGCAGGCAGCATGCAGCTGAATGGGGATACCCTTGTCGGTCAGCGGAACGGTCGCGAGGCCGTAGTCTCGGATCGAGTCCGCCGCCGCCCATCTGCCGAGTATGCCGAGACCTGCCTTTTGGGCCACCATCGCGCAGACCATCCGTGGATGACCCAGCGCGACGACACGTTCGGTCGACAGGCCGGCCGGCTCGAAGAACCGCTCCACCTCCTGCCCCCGCTCAAGTTGTGCGGAGCTGACGAGCAGCGTTTCCGGCACGAAATCCTTCGCTTCGAGATGCGTCCGGCGCGCGAGCGGATGATCCGGAGGCAGCACGCCAACCAGATCGTCCGACCGGTGCCAGTAGCGCTCGACCCTCGCGCGAATGAATTCTCCCATCAGGAGCACCACATCGACCTTGCCGCCGAGCAGGTTTTCAAACGGGATGCTGTGGAAACTGCTGGACACCTCGACGACCGTGTCGGGATGGGCCGCCATGAAACGCGCAAGCACCGGGGCGAGATATCTGTCGAGCAGGTAGCCGCGGATCTCGAGCCGGATGGTTTCGGCGGGCTGACCCTCGAGGCGATCGAGGTAAATCTCCGCGCGCTTCAACTCTTCCAGCATCAGCCGCGTCGCGTTGAGCAGGATCTGCCCGGCCTGTGTGAAGACCATCCGGTTGCCCACCCGCTGGAAGAAGCGTGACCGGTAGAGGCGTTCGATTTCCTGCAGGCGGCTGCTCATCGCAGGCTGCGAAATTCCCAGCGAGAGCGCGGCCCGCGAAACCGTCGCCTCGCGGTCCAGCGCGATGAGCGCCTGCATGTGCTTGACCGTCAGGCGATGGAGGTTGTGCTGATACAAGGCGAAACGTGACCTCTCATCGAGAATTGCAGCCATGATCTTCGCCGGATTCTATTCGGAAAATCTATGATTTACGCAAGATTTTTCCGTTTCCTGAATTCCAATCACATCGTTAGCTTCGGCACATCGCGGCCTGTCGTGGGCCGTTCTGGAGGCTGTGAGATGGGTTTGGAGACGACAGACCTTGTCGAGAAGATCGACGTCAATCTGGAGGCGCACGGGCTGACCCTGCATCCGGCAAACGGGCCTGCCCGATACATCAACTACCTGTGGCTGCGGGACAATTGCCCCACCTCCTGGTCCGGTGAGACCCATGACCGCAGTTTCGATATCACCTCTGTGTCGCCGAATCTCACCGCGCGTGCCGCCCGGGTAGAGGGCAACACCCTCGCGATAGAGTGGAATGACGGCCAGGGTTCGGCGGAGTTCGATCTCGATTGGCTCCGCCGATGGCTTGACGCTCCCGGCATCGACGATCCCGCTGCCATCGAGCCCGGCCCGTGGCGTGCGGAGAAGGCAGGCAACGTCCGCATCTTCGGGTTCGACGCGCTCCTGCAGGATTTCGACACGCGCTGTGACTACCTTGAAACGATGATGCGCGACGGTCTGGCGCTGGTCAACGGCGTGCCGGAAAGCAATGACTCGATCACCCGGATCGCCAGCATCGCCGGTATCGTGCGGGGCGGGTTTTCGGGCCAGTATTTCAACGTCCGAACCTATCCTAAGCCTGCCGGCGCGGCCTATACCGCCAATGCGCTCGAGCCCCACACCGACAACCCCTGCGAACAGGCGCCGCCGGATGTGCAATATCTTCACTGCCTGCAGAACGACGCCTCGGGCGGCCAGAGCACCTTTGCCGATGGTCTGGCCGCCGCGCTCGATCTGCGGCGGGACGACCCGGAAGCCTTCGATCTTCTTGCCCGCCACGACGTTCCGTTCTGCTTCGCATGCGAGGGGATCGACATGCGCGCGCGCCAGAAGGTGATCATTACCGATTGGGCGGGGGCGATCACGGGCGTGACGGTCAGCCAACACATGGCCGGCATCTTCGACCTCGATCAGAGACTGCTCGACCGCTATTACCCGGCGTTCATCCGCTTCCTGAAGATGCTGCGAGCGCCGGAATACGAGATCACGCTCACGCTGCGCGCCGGCCAATGCGTCGTCTTCGACAACCAGCGGATCGTGCATGGCCGCCGCGCCTTCGACCCGACGAGCGGCGGGCGTCTGCTGCGCGGTTGCTACACTGACCGAGGCGAAATGCGCTCGCGCTACCGCGTGTTGCGGCGCGATGGCGAGATCCGGGATCAAAAGCCGCAGGGGGCAGACTGATGCGCGACATCTGGACAGCCGACCGCCCGGTGCTGAACCGCGAAGAGCTCTCGCCCGAGGAATGGGCGGTGCGGGCAGATCTCGCAGCCGCCTTCCGCATCGCCTACGAATTCGGATGGACGGAGTCTGTCGGCAACCATTTCTCCGCCGCTCTGCCCGGCGGCGGAACGCAGTTCCTGATGAACCCGTTCTGGATGCTCTTCTCCGAGATTCGCGCGAGCGACCTGATGTGTCTGGTCTGGACAGAGCATGACAGGATGGAAAAGCCCGATCCGCCGGACCGTTCTGGATGGTGCATTCATTCACGCATCCATGCGCTCAACCCGGCGGCCCGCGTGGTGCTGCATATCCACACTCCTTACGCGACAGCGCTCGCGGGGCTGAAAGACCCGAGACTGAAGCCGATCGACCAGGTCACCGCGCGTTTCGTCGACAGGGTGGCCTATGATCTCGATTTCGAGGACGTGGCGATCAGCACTGACGAAGGCGAGCGTCTTGCAGCGAAGATCGGCGACAAACCGATCCTGATGATGGGCAACCATGGCGTCACGGCCTGCGGGTCCACCGTGGCCGAGGCCTTCGAGGAGCTCTACCTTTTCGAACGCGCCTGCCGGACGCTGGTGCTGGCCTACGGCACCGGCCAGCCGCTGAACATCCTGTCAGACAACGTGGCGCACAGGGTGTCTGCGGGCTGGGAGGGCTGCCGGGACATGGCGGGTTTCCACTTCGCTCAATTGCGCATGAGACTCGACAGAAGCGCGCCGGATTACACCCTGTAACCCTCACAGCCCGGTTGGCCTGCAAGCTTTGAGCCCCGGCGAGAGCGCTGAGGCATCGCCCTCGTCGGGGTTTCTCGATGAGAAAAGATCGAGGATCCGGTGCGGCTCGTGCCAGTCCATGGCGGGAGGCGCCATGGCCTCCACATGGGCGATGATCGCGGCCCTCTCCGCATCCGATAGGGATAACCGCCGTAGAGGTTTTTTGGGGGAGGTGGCGCAAGCCTATTCCGGTTCTGTCGTGAAGGAGGTCGAGATCCGGCGCAACAGGTTCCGCCATCACCCTTTCGCAGGCCGTTTCCGCGAACGGAAAGGACGGGCCGCGCGAAAGCCGATAGGTGCCATACGCCCGCAGACGATCGAACATCTCCGTGCTCGCGGCCCTGTCCTGAAAACAGCGCTGCGCTAACAGCAGCGCAGAGAGACCTAACCCGCCTATGGAACCGTTCTGGCGCCTGTCGTTCGTGTAGGTGGTCTGGCTGGGCCCGAGGCTGTGCAGGAAAGAGGAAAGAGCAATTCGGGCGTCTGGACGTTTCGCAAAAGAGATTGCACGGCCGCCGTGCCGGTCTTGCAAGGCCCACAATGAATGAACAACGTCCGGTTTCGCATGCGGGCAGCATTGGCTTGGGCCATTAGGGTGGTGCAGTTCGGTTTTCGAAACTGCCTTGCTGAAGGTCCGATGAGCGGTGCGTTCCGTCGCGGGCGAAGACCTGAATGGATTGATGCGGTCGTTGCGGCACCTCTTCAAAAGGAATACGGTGGCCCGCGACATTCATGGCGCGGACATGTTCGGGACAGGCCGCGCCGCCCCATATCTGCACTGTCGTGACAAGGCCGTTTTCGCCTCGGACACATCAGTGCGGCACGAGGATGGCGCTTGCGCTACTCCCGTAGCAAAGGAAATTTCTGCCGATGACTGCTTCGCGATCCTTGCATGGCTCCGGCTTGCGTTTGCCGCCCTTCTCGCGTGGACGGTCGTGACCAAGGCCCGAACGTTCTTCTTCGGTCACAGTCATCTCAATGCGTTTTACGCTGCCCATGCGGCGGGCCACTGGGAGGGGCCGCTCGCGTCGGCGGAGTTCCTGCATCTGCGAAAATACGACACCGGACACATCATTGTGCCGCGAGACGACAAACCAGCAATCAACCCCGCGCTGCTCGACCTTCTTCGCGAGCATCTCGAGGGCGCGGAGCAGGTGATTTCCGTTGCGTTTGGCAACGTGCATAATCGCATGGCAATCGTCCGGCCGGACCCGCCCTTCGATTTCGTAATGACGGAGCAACCCGAAGAGCCGCTTGTTGAAGGCTATCGGGTTCTGCCGGAAGGCCTGATCGAAAACTGGCTCATCAAGTGCGAGAAGCAATCCATCCTTTTCCGCGAAACCATGCGAGAAGTGGTGCCGCGCGAGGTGCCTTTCTTCGAGATCCTGCCGATACCGCCTTTGCCTGCGCCGCATGTTCAGGCCTTTCCTTCGGCCTATGCGGAGGCCATCGAGCGGCAAGGCGTTTTCGACGACAGCATTCGGTGGAAGATCTGGAGGATCTGCACCGTCGAGGCTGAACGGCGCTGTCATGCGCTCGGAATCATCCCGGTGCCCATTCCCTCCGTCCTTCTGACGGCGGACGGCATGTTGCGGCCTGATATGGCCGTGGATGACCCTGCACATGGCAACCTCGACT
>JAVKDQ010000075.1:0-4458 GCA_040222155.1 Roseovarius sp. | reverse complement strand
CTGCCGATCCTCGGGCCCGATCTGAATGGCCAGATGCTCGTGCAGCGCGTCCGCGCCGTGCGCCCGGAGATCATCGTTGAAATCCCCGAGACGCGGCTCCAACACCCGAACGGCAATTCCGACCTCGGTTGCTCTGGCGCTCAACCTCTCTGCCGCGCCTCGCCCCGCCGGATCGCGGTCGATGGCGATATAGAGGCGCTGCAAACCCTCCGGCAGCAGGACCGCCCCGAGGTGACCCGACGAGAGCGCCGCCCAGACGGGAAGACCGGGCACTGCCTCGAAAAGGGACAGCATAGTCTCGATGCCTTCACCGACCACGAGGATGTCGTCATGCGGGGTCAGCCTGACGGCATTGCCGAGGAGGTGACCCATGGCACGCCGCTGCGCTTTGAGCGCCGCCTTTCCCTGACCGTCAGGCGCCAACCAGGTGCGATGCACACCTTGGCACAGGCCCGCCCCATCGGTGACCGCGGCGATCAGCGCCGGTCTGGGGAGGCTCCGGGTCTGGCCCTCATCCCGATGCCAGCACTTCGGGTGGAAGCGCAGGGCGCTCATTCTGCCGCCTTGGGTCAGGCCCCGGGCGCGCAGGTAGGTGTCGGCAAGCGTGCCTTCGACCGGCACCGACGCTGCAAACAGACGCGCCGCCGCCGCTGACGTGCCGCCGGGGGCTTTTGCCTTCCCTTGCACCGGCCTATCCGGGAGGACCGGCTGCGGACGACCCAAATGCGCCCGGGCTTCGGCCAGAAGATCGGGAAAGCGGGAGATCCCGGTCCTCTCGCGGATGATGTCGAGAAGATCACCATGCAATCCGACCGCTGCGTCCTGCCATTTTCCGCGCGCGCCCGGCCCGGACAATGGGCCCGTCAGCCGCACGAAGAGCGACCGGCCGGGATTGTTCTGCAGATCGCCCACGATCCAGTAGGACCCCTCCCGCCGTCCGGCGGGAAGGTAGGCGCGACACACGCTCTCTGCGTTCTCCGCCAGAGCGCGGATCACATCTTCGGTCTCGGAATACATGGCTCAACACCCTCCGCGTGCATGTAGTCCCGTCACGGGACAACGTGCAAGCAGACGATCCAGCACTTTGACGCCGCTCGCATCCGTCGGGGCGAACAGCCGCAGCTTCCAACTGATGATCTCCGAGAAGAAGCCATCGGCCTTGAGCCGGTCCTTGGCCGCTTCGGTGAAACCGGAAAGCTCGATCCGGCTCACCCCCATGACGCGGGACCGGTGGAGTTCCATCCCCTCGGCGAGCCGCACCACCGTCTTTCCCTCCAGCACGAGAGCATGGACCTGCGCCGCCGTGAGTTGCGGCGCATCGCTGGCCAGCGTGGTCGCCACCCAGGCAGGCGAGACCCGGCGGCCGATGATGCGCTGGCCGTCATCGGTCTGCAGCCGGTAAACGCGGGTTTCGTCCTGAGGGAGCTGCTTCCAGATCGGTAGCAGGAGGCCCGCCACGATGTGCAGCGTGGCTTCCGAGAACTCGGGCACCTCGGCCAGTTCCGCGGTCCAGGCGGTGGCGAAGGCCGAGCGGTCAGCTTCGAGCCAGTGGGTGTCCTCCATCATCCGGGCTGGGACGGTGCTGGCCTCTGTCGGCCGGATCAGCCGCAAGCGGGGCTCGATGGTGCCGTCATCCAGCATCAAGCTGGTGGCTGGCACCTGCACCGCCGCCCGGCCCGAGCGGCTGTTGACAAGAAGGCGTGCCTTTGGATCATCGAGCCAGTCGAGCGCATCCGCGAGCGCGGTCGGCGTGTTGCGCCGCTTTTCCGCGATGGTCAGGAGCTGGGTTTCTGCGCCGGAGCCGGGATGGGTGTAGATCACCCGGGCATCCGTGACGCGGAAGCTCTCGGCGCGCAGGGTCTCGAGCCCGAGGTCGTAGATCCCGGCTGCGATGGCGCCCTCGATCCGTTGATCGAGAAGCTCTTCGAAAGCCGAGAAGAGCACCGCCTGCATGTCGATCGTCAGCGCGAGCAGGCGGTTGAGGAAGGTCGTGATCGGCGGCAACTCGTCCTTCAGCCCGTTGTCATCGGTCAGGCTTAGGCCCGTCGCATCCTCGAAAGCGCCAAGCGAGCAACCCGCTACATCGCCGCGATAGATGCGGCGGTAGAGCTGGCGCAGCGCGTCGCGGGCATAAGGGCTCTCGAGATTGTCCTCGGGTCGGAACAGCCCCTGCCCGCCCGTCTGGCGCTGGCCGCGGGTGATGGCCCCCAGCGTGTCGAGACGGCGCGCGATGGTCGACAGGAACCGCTTCTCTGCCTTCACATCAGTCGCCACTGGCCGGAAGAGCGGCGGCTGCGCCTGATTGGTCCGGTTGGTGCGCCCGAGGCCCTGGATGGCGGCATCGGCCTTCCAGCCAGGTTCCAGAAGGTAATGGACCCGCAGCCGCTGGTTTTTCGCGCCAAGGTCGGCGTGATAGCTGCGCCCCGTGCCGCCGGCGTCCGAGAAGATCAGGATGCGCTTCTGGTCATCCATAAAGGCGGCGGTTTCCGCGAGGTTGGCAGAGCCCGCCCGGCTTTCCACGACCAGGCGGGCGGCAGAGCCCTCGCCTTTGCGCACGATGCGGCGCGAGCGGCCCGTCACTTCCGCCACCAGATCGGTGCCGAAGCGCTGGACGATCTGGTCCAGCGCGCCGGGCACCGGCGGCAGGCTTGCCAGATGCTCGATCAGCGCATCGCGGCGGCGCACCGCCTCGCGGCATTCCACCGGCTGGCCATCGCGCGTGACCGGGCGCGAGGAGAGGTTGCCTTCGCTGTCCGTGAAGGGCTCATAAAGCTGCACCGGGAAGGAATGGGCGAGGTAGTCCAGGCAAGCCTCTCTTGGCGTGATATCCACCCGCACATCGTTCCACTCGTCCGTGGGGATCTCCGACAGGCGGCGCTCCATCAGCGCCTCACCTGTCGAGACGATCTGGATGACAGCCGCATGGCCTGCGGTGAGATCAGCGTCGATGGCGGCGATCAGGGTGGGGGTTTTCATAGAGGTGAGCAGATGGCCGAAGAAGCGCTGCTTGGCGGACTCGAAGGCCGAGCGAGCGGCGGATTTGGCCTGGCGGTTCAGAGTGCCGCTGTCACCTGTGATGTTGGCCGCCTCCATCGCAGCGGCGAGGTTGTTGTGGATGATGGCGAAGGCGCCAGCATAGGCGTCGTAGATGCCGCGCTGCTCGGGGGTCAGGGCATGCTCGAGCATCTCGTATTCGACGCCGTCATAGGACAGCGACCGGGCGGTGTAGAGGCCAAGCGACCGCAGGTCGCGGGCGAGGACCTCCATCGCAGCGACGCCGCCGGCTTCGATGGCTTCGACGAACTCTCCACGCGTCGCAAACGGAAAGTCCTCCCCGCCCCAGAGCCCGAGCCGCTGCGCATAGGCGAGGTTGTGCACCGAGGTTGCGCCGGTGGCCGAAACATAGACCACGCGGGCATTGGGCAGCTTATGCTGCAGGCGCAGCCCCGCCCTGCCCTGCTGCGAGGCCGTGATATCGCCGCGCTCGCCTTTCGATCCAGCGGCGTTGGCCATGGCGTGGCTTTCGTCAAACAGGATCACCCCGTCGAAATCCACCCCCAGCCAGTCGACGATCTGATCGACGCGGGACTTTTTTGCGCCCCGCTCCTCGGAGCGCAGCGTCGCATAGGTGGTGAACAGAATGCCTTTGGTCAGCGGAATGTCCTTGCCTTGGGCAAAGCGCGACAGCGGCGTGACGAGCAGCCGCTCTTGCCCCAAGGCAGACCAGTCGCGCTGCGCATCTTCCAGCAGCTTGTCGCTTTTGGAAATCCAGAGTGCCTTGCGCCGTCCCTGCGCCCAGTTGTCGAGCAGAATACCGGCGGATTGGCGGCCCTTGCCCGCCCCGGTGCCATCGCCCAGGAAGAAGCCACGGCGGAAACGGACGGCGTCAGCGGCATCGTCGGGCGCGGCAGAAACCATGTCGCCGGTTTCATCGACGCACCACGATCCAGCGAGGTGCGCAGAATGCGCCTCGCCTGCATAGATCACCGTTTCAAGCTGCGCGTCAGAGAGCAGGCCACAGCACTTGACGGCAGCGGGCAGCTTGGGATGGTAGCTGGGTTTCGGGGGCGCGACTGATGCCATGGCCGCCGATTGCACCAGCTTGGTCGGGTGTGGAACTGCGCCGGGGATGTCGATCGCCTGCAGCCGGAAGGTCTCGTAAATGGCATCCGACAGACGCGCGCTGGCATCGTCTTCGGTTGCATCGCGCAGGGTATAAGCGAGGTCTGCGGCCTCGATCTGCGCGGCGGTGTTGGTGGGGGGTGTTGCTGGCGTGGCGCGCGATGTGCTGATGACCGTGCGCGTGGTGCGGGAAGGATTTCCCGGGAAGGGGAAACTGGGGCCCTGCCCGGCTGGCGCGACCTGCGCCAGCGCGAGGCGCGGGGGGACATGGGCGGTGATCAGCGAAAGCAGACTAGCGACATCAGGCGATATCGGGCGCGCCAGATCGGCTGTGAT
>JAVKDQ010000074.1:0-89796 GCA_040222155.1 Roseovarius sp. | reverse complement strand
GGGCCGGTGGAGTTTAAGGCGCGGACACAAGGCCGAAGGCCGCCGCGCATCGCCGGGCCGCCCCCCGGCACGGCGATTTGGCTGATCGGGGCGCTTAGCTCCGATCTTTCGCGATCCTGGCCGGGATAAAGCGCTTTAGCCCGGCCGTTCGATCGCCGCACCGCGGCCCGGCGCTGCGCGGCGGCGTGAACCGGAGGCTGACATGCCCGAAATGATGCAAACCCAGGCTGGAGACGCGGGCGCCTTCCGCCAGTTCGATCTCTCCCGCGTGCCCTCGCCCTGCTTCGTCATCGACGAGGTGGCGATAGAGCGCAACCTGCGCGTTCTGGCCGATGTCGGCGCTCGCTCCGGCGCGCATGTGCTCTCTGCACTCAAGGCCTTCTCCATGTTCTCCCTCGCCCCGCTCGTCCGGCAACACCTCAAGGGCACCTGCGCCTCGGGCCTCTTCGAGGCGCGGCTCGGGCGCGAGGAATATGGCGGCGAGGTCGCCACCTTCTGCGCGGGCTACAAGGCGGAGGAGATCGACGCCATCATCGCCCTTTCCGATCACATGATATTCAACTCGCCCGCCCAGAAGGCGCGGTTTCTCGCCCGGTGCCAGGCGGCGGGGCGGCAGGTGGGCCTGCGTATCAATCCCGAACATTCCGAGGGCGAGGTGCCGAAATACGACCCCTGTGCGCCCTGCTCGCGGCTCGGCACTCCGGTGAGCCTGCTTGACGCGGCAGCGCTCGAAGGTGTCGACGGCCTCCACATGCACACGCTCTGCGAACAGGGCTTCGAGCCTTTGCTGCGCACATGGGCGGCGGTGGAGCCGAAGATCGCCCAATGGCTCCCCGGCCTCAAATGGCTCAATTTCGGTGGCGGGCATCACATCACCCGCGCCGATTACGACCGCGAGGCGCTCATTGCCTTCATCAGGGAGATCCGCGAGACGCATGACGTGGAAGTCTATCTCGAACCCGGCGAGGCGGTGGCGCTCGATGCCGGCATCCTCGTGGGCGAAATCCTCGACCTGCCGCAGAACGGCATGCCGCTCGCCATCACCGATATCTCCGCCACCTGCCATATGCCCGACGTGATCGAGGCCCCCTACCGGCCGGCGCTCATGGGAGAGGCCGAAGCGGGCCACACCTACCGGCTCGGCGGGCCCTCCTGCCTCGCGGGCGACGTGATCGGCGATTACACATGGTCGGAACAGCTGGAGATCGGCCAGCGCTTCGCCTTCCTCGACCAAGGGCATTACTCGATGGTCAAGACCAACACCTTCAACGGCGTCCCGCTGCCCGCCATCGCGCTCTGGAACAGCGAGACCGATGCGCTGCGGATCGTCCGCGAATTCGGCTACGAAGACTTCAAGGAGCGCCTGTCATGAGCGTCTTTCTCGATAGCGAATTGAACGATGCCGAGCGTGGCGAGGGTGCCCGCTTCCGCGTGATCCCCGTGCCGTTAGAGCGTACGGTATCGTATGGGTCTGGCACGGCAGGCGGTCCTGCGGCCATCCTCGAAGCTTCGAACGAACTCGAACGGCTTTGCAACGGCGCCGAGCCCTGCGCTTCGGGCATCTTCACCGAAGAGGCGCTCGACTGCACCGGCCCCCTGCCCGAGGTGATGGAGCGCCTCGCCGTCCGCACCGAAGCGGCGGTGCGCGCAGGCCGCGTCCCCGTCACGCTCGGCGGCGAGCATTCGCTGACCTATGGCGCGGTTATGGGCGTGGCGCGCGCGCTTGGCCGGCCCATCGGCCTCGTCCAGATCGACGCCCATGCCGACCTGCGCGTGGCCTATAAGGGCGAGAAACACTCCCACGCCTCGGTCATGCATCTTCTGGCGGAAGAGAGCGTGCGTCTCGCGCAATTCGGCGTTCGGGCGCTCTGCCAACAGGAGGCAGAGAGCCGTGTTGCGAACAGTGTTTACTACCGCGACGGCGAGGAACTCGTCACCGGCAATATCCATGCGGTCGACCTGCCGGAGGATTTCCCGGATCTGGTCTATGTGAGCTTCGATGTCGACGGGCTCGACCCCTCGCTCATGCCCGCCACCGGCACGCCCGTGCCGGGGGGCTTGGGTTATTACCAGGCGCTCCATCTCGTGGAACACGCGCTGAAGGGCCGGACATGCGTGGGTTTCGACGTGGTCGAGCTTGCGCCTGATGGCAACACGGCATGGGATTTTACTGCCGCGCAGATCGTCTACCGGCTTATGGCGGCCTGCTGAAAGAGGTATTTGAAACAAGAAGAAGCAGGGCACCGCGCCCCGGGTTCTTCTTGGCTAAAATACTCCAGCCGGAGGCGGGAAAAAAACGCCTAGCCGAACCTCTCCGTGGAATAGGCCGAGAGATCGGTATTGACCGGCTTGCCGGTCAGAATGTCGGCCATTACCTCGCCGGTCTTCGGGGCCATCATCAGCCCCCAATGCGAATGGCCGAAGGCGGCGTAAAGGCCCGGCTGGCCGGAGAATTCGCCC
The DNA here is from genome assembly GCA_040222155.1 of Roseovarius sp. Taxonomy (GTDB): domain Bacteria; phylum Pseudomonadota; class Alphaproteobacteria; order Rhodobacterales; family Rhodobacteraceae; genus Roseovarius. The sequence continues at coordinate 87,336 of JAVKDQ010000074.1, read as the reverse complement.
AGCATCGGCAGGCTGTCCGGGAGCGTGGGGCGGCGGCCCATCCAGAAGCGCGGCTCCTCGGTGCCGAGATCGGGCAGCATGCGCCTGGCGAGCCTAAGCATCCGCGCGCGGCGGGAGCCGTCGGGCGGGGCATCGACCGCGCCGAACTCGACCTGCCCGGCAACCCTGACGCCGCCTTCCATGCTGGAAGCTACGAACTTCCCGTCCGTATCCATCACCGAGTTGGCCAAGTCCACGCCCGCGTTCGGAAACTCGAGGTGATAGCCGCGTTCGGCGGCGAGCGGTACGCGGATGCCTAGCGGCTTCAAAAGCTCGGCAGACCACGCGCCCATCGCCACCACCACCTTCGAGGCGGCGAAGGTGCGGCCCCCCTCGCAGGAGATCGTCCAGCCATCGGCCCCGCGCCGCAGCCCGTGCACCGCGGAGCGCTCTACCGCCACGCCCATGCCGCGCGCCTTCTCGGCCAACACGGCATGGATGCGCCCGGGCGCCAGCGCGCGGGCCTGCCCATGCATCACCAGCGCCGCCTTGAACTCGGGTGACAGCGCGGGCTCCATCCGGCGCAGCGCGTCGGCGCCCACGATCTCGAGGTCGATGCCCTTCGCGCGCTTGATGCGGTTGCCGAGGCTCTCGAGCGATACGGCCTCGGGCTTGCGGTAGGCGTGGATATAGGCGCAATCCCTCACGAGCCCCTCATGCCCCGTGCCCGCGAGGTGATGGCGGTAGAGCTCGATGCAGGGCGCGGTGAGATGTTCCATCGCATCCGCCGCGGCGCGGATGCTGGCCTCGTTGCAATGGCCGAGAAAGCGCAGGCCCCACGGCACCATGCGGGGCCAGTGGGCTGCGCGCACGCCGAGCGGGCGCCAGGGGCCGGTCATCAGCTTGGGGAGTTGCCGGATCATGCCGGTATCGCCATTGGGCAGGATGCAGGCGGGCGAGATCACGCCCGCGTTGCCGTAGCTCGTTTCCTGCCCCGGCTCGCCGCGGTCGATCAGCCGGACGGTTTCGCCGCGCTCCGCCAGAGAAAGCGCCGTGCAGATGCCGATGGCTCCTGCGCCCAGAATGGTGACGGTCATGGCGTTCGCGCTCCCGGTTTGGCTAGGTTCGCACGTAGCCTAGCCTCCGCTGCCGTGGGCGCAATCGGATATGCGCGTCAATTGGAGAGCCGCTTGCCGCTTTCGGTATCGAAGAGATGCAGGTTGCCGGACGCCACGCCGAAGCGGAGCGTCTGCCCCTTGCCTGTGAGGTGATGGACGCCCGCGAGGCTCGCGGTGAAGGGCGCGCCCGCCATCTGGCCGTGCAGCAGGGTGTTGGCGCCGAGCGGCTCCGTCTGGCTGACGTTCATCACCAGCGGGCCATCGTCCTGCGAGGCCACGTGCTCGGGGCGGATGCCCAGCGACACAGGCCCATCGGGTGCCTGCACATGACCAAGATCGGCGCTTCCCGCCATCAGCCGCCCGCCCTGCACCTCCGCCTTGACGATATTCATCGAGGGGCTGCCGATGAACTGCGCGGCGAAGAGCGTTTGCGGGTGTTCGTAGACGTCGAGCGGCGAGCCGATCTGCTCGGCCACGCCGGCGTTCATCACGATCATCCGGTCGGCCATGGTCATCGCCTCCACTTGGTCGTGGGTGACATAGAGCGCGGTGATGCCGAGCTTGGCCTGAAGCTCGCGGATCTCGAGCCGCATCTGCACGCGGAGCTTGGCGTCGAGGTTGGAGAGCGGCTCGTCGAAGAGGAACACGGAAGGTTCGCGCACGATCGCCCGGCCCATCGCCACCCGCTGCCGCTGCCCGCCCGAAAGCTCGCGCGGCTTGCGGTCGAGCAGGGCCTCGAGCTGCAGGAGTTTCGCGGCCTCGCGCACCTTCGCCTCGATCTGCGCCTTGGGCAGGCGCGCGATGCGAAGCCCGTAGCCCATGTTCTGCGCCACGCTCATATGCGGGTAGAGCGCGTAATTCTGGAAGACCATCGCGATGTCGCGGTCCATCGGCTCCAGATCGTTGGCGCGCTTGCCGCCGATCAGCAGGTCACCGCTGGTGATCGTCTCCAGCCCCGCCACCATGCGCAGCAGCGTGGACTTGCCGCAGCCCGAGGGGCCGACGATCACGATGAATTCGCCATCGGCGATGTCAATATCGACGCCCTTGATCACCTCGGTGGGGCCGAAACTCTTGTGGATGTTCTGAAGCGTGACTGTGGCCATTGATGTTACTTCTCGCTGTCCACGAGGCCGCGGATGAAGAGTTTCTGCATGGAGATGACGATAATCACCGGCGGGATCATGGCGAGGATCGAGGTGGCCATGATCACCGGCCAGTCGGCGGTATCGTCGCCGGAGGGGAACATCTGCTTGATGCCCATCACGATGGTGTTCATCTCCGGGTCGGTGGTGATGAGGAGCGGCCAGAGATACTGGTTCCAGCCGTAGATGAAGAGGATCACGAAGAGCGCCGCGATATTGGTGCGGCTCATCGGCACCACGATGTCGATGAAAAAGCGCATGGGCCGCGCGCCATCCACCCGCGCGGCCTCGGCCAGCTCGTCGGGGATGGTCATGAAGAACTGCCGGAAGAGGAAGGTGGCCGTGGCCGAGGCGATGAGCGGGAAGATCAGCCCGCCGTAGGAGTTCAGGAGGCCAAAGCCCGCCACCACCTCGTAGGTCGGCACGATTCGCACCTCAACGGGCAGCATCAGCGTGAGGAAGATGAGCCAGAAGAAGGCGGTGCGGAACGGGAAGCGGAAATAGACGATGGCGAAGGCGGACAGGAGCGAGATGATGATCTTGCCTACCGCGATGCCCACAGCCATGATCAGCGAATTGCCCAGCATCACCGCCACCGGCACGTTGACGCCCGAGAAGAGCGCGGCCTTGTAATTGTCCCAGAAATGCGGGCCGGGCAGGAGCGGCATGGGTGGCTTCACGATTTCCGGCTGGGTCACGGTGGAGGCCACGAAGGCCAGCCAGATCGGGAAGAACACCACCAGTACGCCGAGGATCATGAAGGCATGGGTCAGCCACAGCCCCGCGCCGCGCTTTTCCACCATGCCATGGGTCTCGCGCGCCATCAGTAATGCACCCTGCGTTCGATATACTTGAACTGGATCACCGTGAGCAGCCCCACGACCACCAAGAGGATCACCGATTGCGCCGAGGAGGATCCGAGATCCTGCCCCACGAAGCCATCGGAGAAGACCTTGTAGACAAGGATCGTGGTGGATTGCTGCGGGCCGCCGGAGGTGATCGTGTGGATCACGCCGAAGGTCTCGAAGAAGGCGTAGACCACGTTGACCACCAAGAGGAAGAAAGTGACGGGCGAGAGGAGCGGCAGCACGATGGTGAAGAAGCGCCGCCAGAAGCGCGCGCCATCAATTGCCGCCGCCTCGATCACCGAGCGGGGAATGGCCTGAAGGCCTGCGAAGAAGAAGAGGAAGTTGTAGCTGATCCGCCCCCATGCGGAGGCGACGACCACGAGGCCCATCGCCTCTTCGCCGTTCAGCACGTGGTTCCAGTCATAGCCCAGCTGGCCCAGATACCATGCCACCACTCCAACGCGGGTGTTGAACATGAAGAGCCAGAGCACGCCCGCCACGGCAGGGGCCACCGCATAGGGCCAGATGAGCAGCGTGCGGTAGGTGCCCGCGCCCTTGATGAGGCGGTCGGCCAGCACCGCGAGAAAGAGCGCCGGCACCATCGCGGCGAGCGTCACGAGGATCGAGAAGATCGCGGTGGTGAGGAAGGAGGCGCGGTAGAACGGGTCCGACAGGAGGAATTCGAAATTGCCGAGGCCCACGAATTGCGACGAGAGCCCGAACGGGTCGGGGATGAAGAGCGATTGCCACACGGCCTGCCCTGCCGGGTAGAAGAAGAACACCGCCGAGATGAAGACCTGCGGGGCGATCAGGCAGAGCGGCAGGAGCCAGCCCTTGAAGGTGACGCGCTTGTGCATGGAGGGGCCTTGCGAGAAACGGAAAACGGGCGGCCCCGGTGAGGCCGCCCGCGATCTTCAGGCCTTAGCCGTTGGCTTGCTCGAAGCGGCGCAGCAGCTGGTTGCCGCGCTCCACCGCGCTGTCGAGCGCCTCTTGCGCCGACTTGTCGCCCGACCAGACGGCTTCCAGCTCTTCGTCGATGATCCCGCGGATCTGGTCGAAGGAGCCGAGGCGCAGGCCCTTGGAATTGTCGGTGGGCTCTTTCGCCGTCATCTGGATCACTGCCACGTCGGTGCCGGGGTTCTCGTCGTAGAAGCCCTGCTCGCGGGTCAGCTCGCCCGCTTCCGCGGTGATCGGCAGGTAGCCGGTATCCTGGTGCCACTTGGCCTGGATCTCGGGAGAGGAGAGGAAGTTCATGAAGGCGGCGACGCCTGCGTAGTCTTCCGCCTCATGGCCTTCGAGCGCCCAGAGCGAGGCACCGCCGATGATGGTGTTCTGCGGCTCGTCTGCCACGGCTTCCCAGTAGGGCAGCGGGCGCACGTCGAAATCGAACTGCGCTTCCGACTTGATGCCGGCGTAACCCGCCGAGCTTTCCGTGAAGAGCGCGCATTCGCCCGAGCGGAAGTTGGCCCCGCCCTCGTTGCGGCGGCCTGCGTAGAAGAACTTGCCGTCCTGCGCCCATTCGCCCATCGCCGAGATATGCGCCACCTGTGCGGGGCCGTTGAAGGCAAGCTCGGTGTCGAGCCCGTCGAAGCCGTTGGCTTGCGTGGCGAAGGGCACATCATGGTAGGCCGAGAAGTTTTCGAGGTGAATCCAGCTCTGCCATGCGGTGGTGAGCGGGCAATCGACGCCCGCGGTTTTCAGCTCGTCGAGCACGGCGCCCACGTTCTCCCATGTGGAGAGGTCGGTGTCGGGGTCGATCCCGGCTTCCTCGAGTTTGTCGCGGTTGACCCAGAGCACGGGGGTGGAGGAGTTGAAGGGCAGCGAGAGCATGTTGCCATCCGGTGCCGTATAGTAGCCCTTCACCGAGCCGATATATTTCGACTGGTCGAACTCGGCGCCGGCATCGGCCATCACCTCGTAGACCGGCTTGATTGCGCCCTCGGCGGCCATCATCGTGGCGGTGCCCACCTCGAAGACCATCAGGATATGCGGCTGCTCGCCCGCCCGGAAGGCGGCGATGCCGGCGTTGAGCGTCTCGGAATAGTTGCCCTTGTGCGTGGCGGTCACGGTGTAATCGCTCTGGCTGGCGTTGAAGGTTTCAACCTGCTCGGCCACCAGCTCGCCCAGACGCCCGGTGAAGGCGTGCCAGAACTGGATTTCGGTTTGCGCCGCGGCAGCGAGCGGCGTCAGGATCGTGGATGCGGCGACGAACGCGCCGAAAGTCAGCTTTTTCACGTCTTCCTCCAAGGATGTTTTCCAGGTTTCTCTTTCGTCCGCGCATCTGCGTGCGCGCGTCCGAATCTCCCTAACCGAGAAATGTAAAACAAATAATACAGCATTTTTACATAACCGTGTTACATAACATTGTATTATTTTTCGAGGATTTGACATGCAGCCCGGACCGATGCCGAAATCAACCTTGCACCTGCGCCAGCTCGAAGCGCTCAAGGCGGTCTGCGAGCATGGCAGCCTGACGCGCGCGGCGCAGGCGCTCGACATCACCCAGCCTGCCGTGAGCCGCCTTCTGTCGGACCTGACCTCGGAGCTGGGCTTTCGGCTGCTTGACCGAAAGGACGGGCGGATGGTGCCGACGCAGGAGGCGAAGTTTCTGCTGCCGGATATTGCGCGCGTGCTCGAGATGATGGCGCAGATCGCCGAGACGGGGCGCGACATCACCCAGCGCAAGGCGGGGCACTTGCGTGTCGCCTGCCTGCCGGGCTTCGCGGTGAGCCACATGCCCTCGCTGGTAGCGGAGTTTCTGGCCACGCATCCGGGCGTGACGATGACCATCGAGCCAGACCGGCCCGAGCGCATCCTCGAATGGATGCTGGGCGAGCAATATGATTGCGGCATCACTGACGATTTCGCGGGTCACCCGGCGATCGAGGCGCGGACTTTGGATATCCGCTCGGTCTGCATCTTTCCCGAGGGCCATAGACTCGAGGCAAAACAGGCTGTGCGCGCCAGCGACCTCGGCGAAGAGAAGATGATCCATCCGCGCCGCGACAGCGCCTATTTCCGGGCGCTCAACGAGGCTTTCGCCGAGGCGGGCGTGGCGCTGCAATCGCTGGTGGAGCTGCGCCAGTTTACCGGCGCCTGCGAGCTCGTGCGGCGGGGGCAGGGGGTTTCGGTAGTGAGCGAGCTCGATGCGCGCAATTATGCGGGGCGGGGCCTCAGCTATCGCCCGTTCCTGCCACAGCTGCCGCACCGGCTCTCGCTTGTGCGGCCCGTGCACCAGCACCCCTCGATGCTGACATTGGAATTTCTGGAAGCCTTCGAGGAGAGCCTCGCCGACCTGCGCTGCTGAGGCGTGGTGCGCCGTCAGGTATTTTGAACAAGAAGAAGCCGGGCGCCGCGCCTCACATCTTGCGGCGCGACGAGGCGTAGGCCTCGGAGGTTTCGTAATAGTCATCGAAGCCGATGCGGCGGCGCAGCTCGGCGAAATCCATCAGGCCGGGGCGTTCGTCCTGCCGCATGGCGCGCAACGTACCCACCATCGCCTGCATCGCTGCGGCCATGAGCGACAGTGGGTAGGCGGCAATGGAATAGCCGATCTCGCGCAGCTCGGCATTGGAGAGGTCGGGGGTTTCGCCGCCTTCTACGATATTGGCCATCTTCGGCCCTGGCAGGCTGACGCAGACCTCGCGCATCTCGGCCGCGCTGCGCGGCGCCTCGACGAAAAGGATGTCGGCGCCGAGGCGGGCGAATTCCTCGGCGCGCGAGATCGCTTCGGCAAGCCCGTGTTCGTGGCGCGCATCGGTGCGCGCGAGGATCAGGATGTCGCCCCCTTCACTGCGCAGGGCCTCGCGGGCATCCACCGCCGCGCGGATCCGATCGAAGGCTTCCTCGCGGCTCACTACCGCCTTGCCGGGGGTGTGGCCGCAGCGTTTGGGGGCGAGTTGATCCTCGATCATCACCGCGGCGCAGCCGGCCCTGGCCATGCCCGTGACTGTGCGGCGCACGTTCATCGCGTTGCCATAGCCGGTGTCGCCATCGCCAAGGAGTGGAATGGAGACCGCCTCGGCGATGTTGCGGGCCTGGTCGGCCACCTCGCCGTAGCTCATCAACCCCAAGTCCGGCGCGCCGATGCGCGAGGCCGAGGCCGCGAAGCCCGACATGAAGGTGAGCGCGAAGCCCTCCTGCTCGATGAGTTTGGCGGAGAGCGCATCGAAGCAGCAGGGCATGACGTGGCAGCGGTCTTCTTCCAGAAGCGCGCGGAGCTTGGCGGCTTGGGTCATCGGGTCACCATTTGAAGGGGATGTAGAGAGCGAGATCGGGGATCGCGTAGAGCAGGCCCACCGTGACGAGCATGAGTGCGAGGAACGGCCAGACGCCACGCGCCACATCCGCGAGCGTGGCCCGCGCCACCGACTGGATCACGTAGAGGTTGAGCCCTACAGGCGGGGTGATGAGCGCGCACTCGACCATGATGACCATGTAGATGCCGAACCAGATCGGGTCAAAGCCGAGGCCCATCGCGGCCGGCAGGAGCACGGGTGTCATGATCAGGATCATCGAGAGGGCCTCGAAGACGAGCCCCATGAGCAGGAGCACCACCGAGACGACGAGAAGGAACATCAGCGGCCCATCGATATTGGCGGCGATGAAGGCGGAGATGTCTTGCGGGATGCGGTAGAGCGCGATGGCCTTGCCGAAGACCTTGGCGCCCGCGATGATCAGCAGGATGGCCGCGGTGGTCACCGCGCTGTCACGCACCGCTTCCCAGAAGCCGACCCATGTGAGCGTGCGAAGCCAGAAGGTGGTGATGACGAGGGCCGCGGCAAAGCCGATGGCGGCGGCCTCGGTGGGTGTGAAGGCGCCCGAGTAGAGCCCGACGATCACCAGCGCAGCCAGCGCCACCGAGGGCAGCGCGCGGCGGCTGGCGGCGAGGCGCTCGGGCCAAGTGGCGCGCTCGGCGCTCAGGCTGCCGCCCGAAAGCCTTGCGTGGATCATGGCGAAGATCACGAAGAGCGTCACCAGCACCATCCCCGGCGCGATGCCGGCGAGGAAGAGCGAGATCACCGATTGCTCGGTGACGAAACCGTAGACGATCATCGGGATCGAGGGCGGGATGAGGATGCCGAGCGTGCCGCCGGCCGCCAGGAGCCCGTAGACGAACCGCCGCTCGTAACCGCGCGAAATCATCTCTGGGATCGCCACCGTGCCGATGGTGGCAGCGGTGGCGACCGAGGAGCCGGAGATGGCGGCGAAGAGCGCGCAGCTGAGGATGGTGGCCACCGCCAGCCCGCCCGGCCAGTGCCCTACCCAGGCTTGCACGGCGGCGAAGAGATCGCGCCCCACGCCCCCTTTCAACAGTACGTTCGACATGAGCAGGAAGAGGGGCACGGCGAGCAGGATGAAGCCATCGAGCGTGGAAAGGATGGCCTGAGGCGCCATTAGCGGCGAGAAGCCGCCCGCGATGAGCATTGCGAGGCCCAGACCGCCCAGGGCAAAGGCAACCGGCACCCCGATCAGCAGAAGCCCGAAGAGCCCGGCTAGGATGAGGACAATGCTCATTCGTGGGTGCTCCCGAGGCTCACGGGGCCGGTCTCGCGGCGCAATTGCCAGAGGTCGGCCAAGCATTGCAGGGAGAGCAGGGCGAAACCCACCGGCACCGAAAGCTCGGCCACCCAGGAGGGCAGGTTGAGAAGCGAGCCGGTCGTGCGCCCGCGCACCCAGCTTTCATGGAAGATGTCCCAGCCCCAGATCGTGACGATGACCGAGAAGACAAGCACCACCGCGAGGGCCACCGCCGCGCAGAGGCGCTGTGCTTGAACGGGCAGAAGTGCAGTGACCGCGTTCACCGTGATGTGGCGGCGCAGCACCAGCACATGGGCCATGGCGAGCAGGCAGCCCCAGATCAGGCAGAGCTGCGACAGCTCGGCGGCCCAGATCGTGGGACGGATGAAGAAATAGCGCGCAATCACCTCATAGGTGAGCATGGCGCCGGTGGTGGCCATCAGCACGGCCCCGAGAAGGCCTGCGGCTTGGGAGATGCGGGTGATGAGGATCATGTCAGCACGCGAGCGGGCGGCCCCGAAAGACCGCCCGCCGCCGAACGCCGTGGGATCAGGAGCCGCCCATAACGGCGTCGAGAACCTTCTGCCCGGCCTCACCGGCCGCTTCCTTGTAGGCGTCGTAAACCGGCTGCGCCACGGCCAGCCATGCGTCGAGATCTTCATCGGAGAGCTCGACGATTGTCATGCCGTTCTCTTCGGCGGCGGCGTAGGCATCGGCCTCGATCTGCGACATCCGGTTTCGCACGTCTTCCTGAGCCACCGCCGCTGCGGCCTCGATATGGCCGCGCGTCTCGTCGGACAGGCCGTTCCACCATTCGGTGTTCACCACCACAACGAATTCGATATCGGCATGGTTGGTGACGGTGATCGTATCCATAACCTCCCAGAGCTTGCGGGATTTCACGCCGGAAACGCCCGTCATCCCGACATCGACGGTGCCGCGCTGGTAGGCGAGGTATTGCTCGGAGCCCGAGATGAGCGTGGGTGCGCCGCCGGCCGCGGTGACGAAATCGCCGAGCGTTTTGCCGAAGACGCGCACCTTCTTGCCCTCGAGATCAGCGGGCGTGCTGATCGGGCCGCCTTTCGAGAGCATGATCGCCCCGCCATAGGCCTGCCAGTAGAGCACCTGGCCGCCGGTCTTGGCGATCTCCTCCTCGAGGGTTTCGCGCACTGGGCTGCCCTCGGCAACCGCCGCGCGCACCTTCTCTTCCGTGTTGAAGAGGAAGGGCATGTAGAACACATCCACAACGGGTGCGTCGCCCACGTAGCGGGTGAGCGAGGCCACGCCCGCCTCGATGGCGCCCGAACCCACCGCGGCAGGCACTTCCTTGTCCTTGTAGAGCGTGGCGCTGTCGTAGATCTCCACATCGATCGCGCCGCCGGTGCGCTCTTCCACTTCCTTCTCGAACAGCACGAGATTTTCGCCCAGATGGCTGGTGAGCGGCAATTGCAGCGAGATGCGCATCTTCTCCTGCGCCGGCGCGGTTGTTGCCAGCGCCGCGAGCACGGCCGCCCCGATAAGAACCCGGTTGATCATGGTGTCCTCCCTGTGTCGTCTTTTTGTGAAGATCATTTGTTGCGCAGCCTGCCCGAATTGGCAAACATTTTTGACCTCTTTGGCCCACCCGGCGACCCGGGCATTTTTGCGCACCGGTTGTTACGCCGCCGAAGAAGCTTATACTCGTAAAGAGCAAGGGGATATTCGGGCATGGCGATCAACAGCACGGTCCGCAGGGTGACCGACAGGATCATCGAGCGCAGCGCACCCACTCGGGAAGCCTATCTCGCGCGCATGGCCGAGGCGCGGTCGAAAGGCCCGGCACGTGCGCATCTCTCCTGTTCGGGTCAGGCCCATGCCTATGCCGGCGCCGGCGCAGACCAGAAGCGTCTCGCCACCGACACGCATGGTCATCTGGGCATCGTCACCGCCTATAATGATATGCTTTCGGCGCATCAGCCGCTGGAGCGCTTCCCGCAGCTCATCCGCGAGGCGGCACGGGCGGCGGGCGGTAGCGCGCAGGTGGCGGGCGGGGTGCCGGCCATGTGCGACGGGGTCACGCAAGGCGAGGCGGGAATGGAGCTGAGCCTCTTCTCTCGCGATGTGATCGCGCTGGCCGCAGCCGTGGCGCTCTCGCACAACACTTTCGATGCGGCTGTCTTTCTTGGTGTCTGCGACAAGATCGTGCCGGGGCTGGTCATCGCGGCGCAGAGCTTCGGGCACCTGCCTGCCGTCTTCATGCCGGCTGGGCCGATGGAGAGCGGGCTGCCCAATGACGAGAAGGCCAAGGTGCGCCAGCAATTCGCCGCCGGCGAGGTAGGGCGCGACAAGCTGATGGAGGCCGAGATGGCCGCCTATCACGGCCCCGGCACCTGCACCTTCTACGGCACCGCCAACACCAACCAGATGCTGATGGAGATCATGGGGCTGCACCTGCCGGGCGCGAGCTTCGTGAACCCCAACACGCCCCTGCGCGATGCGCTCACGCAGGAGGGCGCGCGCCGTTCGCTGGCCCTTTCGGCCCTGGGCAACAACTACACGCCGGTCTGTGAGGTGCTCGACGAGCGCGCCTTCGTCAACGGTATCGTCGGGCTCAACGCCACCGGCGGCTCGACCAACCTGCTCATCCATCTCGTCGCCATGGCGCGCGCGGGCGGCATCGTGCTCGACTGGCAGGATTTCGCGGAGCTTTCCGACGTGACGCCGCTGATGGCGCGCGTCTACCCCAACGGGCTGGCGGATGTGAACCATTTCCACGCGGCTGGTGGTTTGGGCGTGCTCATCGGAGGGTTGCTCGACGCAGGGCTGTTGCACCCCGACACGCGCACGGTGGCGGGCGACGGGCTGGCGCATTACACCCGCGAGCCCAAGCTCATCGACGGCGTGCTCGAGTGGCGCGACGGCCCGCGCGAGAGCCTCAACGAGAAGATCATCCGAACTGCCGCCAGCCCTTTCCAGCCCACCGGCGGGCTGAAGCGCATGACCGGGAATATCGGTACGGCCGTCATGAAGATTTCCGCCGTGGACGAGGCGCACCGCGTGGTGGAGGCGCCCGCGCGTGTCTTCCACGACCAGAACGAGGTGAAGGCCGCCTTCAAGGCGGGCGAATTCACCGGCGACGTGGTGGTCGTGGTGCGCTTCCAGGGGCCGAAGGCCAACGGAATGCCCGAGTTGCACAGCCTCACGCCGCTGCTCTCGATCCTGCAGGGGCGCGGGCAGAAGGTGGCGCTGGTGACGGATGGGCGCATGTCGGGCGCGTCTGGCAAGGTACCGGCGGCCATTCACGTTTGCCCCGAGGCCTGCGACGGCGGTCCGATTGCACGGCTGCGCGACGGAGACATGGTGCGGGTCGATGCGGTGGCGGGCACGCTGGAGGCCGTGGGCGTGGACCTTGCGGCGCGCGCGCCCGCCCAGGCCGATCTCTCTGCCAGCCATGCCGGCGTGGGGCGCGAGCTCTTCTCGGCTTTCCGGCAGGTTGTCGGCGGCGCGGGCGAGGGGGCTTCGATCTTCGGTAGTTGACTTTCGCTTGGAGGCATTGCCCTCAGAGCGAGAGCACCAGCGCCAGCGAGGCCAACGTCAGCGCGCTGGTGCCCACGATGATCTGCGCGATGCGGTCGGGCCGGACGTTGTAGAGAAGCGCCATCGAGAAGGCCATCGCGCCGGCAGGTCCCGCGCCGGCCAGCAGAAACTGTACCGAACTTGCGGTGATCCCTGGCGTGAAGGTTTCGAGCGCGAGCCAGAGCGCTGCGGGGAAGATGAGCAGCTTGACCGTGCCAAAGGTCAGCACGACCCCATCTGGCGCGAAACGGGTGCGTGAGAGCACCACGCCCAAGGCGAAGAGCGCGATGGGGGGCGCGGCGGCGCCATTGAAGCCAATGAATGTGAGCACCGGCTCGGGCAGCGGCAGGCGCATGAGGCCGGCGGCCACGCCAAGGATCATCGCCGCGATGAGCGGCATCCTGACGAGCGACCCCAGGGCCTGTGCCACGCTTTCGGCTTTGGCCCGCTGAAGCTCGAGATAAACGAGCGCGCCCCCGAAAAACACGACCGTATCGAACACCACCACCGACACGACCGGCCCCACCGAGGCCTCGCCATAGGCCAGTTGCGCGATGGGCAGGATATACATCAACGAGTTGGAAAAGACTCCGCAGACCCCCAGCAGCACAGACTCGCCCGGCCCGCAGCCGAAGATCCGTCGCGCGATGAGCACGCAGAGTGCGAAGAGCACGATCTCGCAGGCGGCGTAGAGCGCGAGCTTCTCCCAGAGGAAGGCCGAGAAATCGGAGCGTGCCAGCAGCCCGAAGATGAGGATCGGCATGAAGATCGTCATGCAGATCCGGTTGGCGAGGCGCGCATCCTCCTCGCGCACGAGGCCGCGCGCACCGAGCAGGTAACCGAGTGCGGCGATCGCGAAAATGGGCAGGATCGGGTCTGCCAGAACAGCGAGGATGTTGTTCACGTCGAGAGGCTCCCGTAAAGGCGAGAGGCCAGAGTGGCACAGCCCGGCGCGGGCTGCCAGAGTGGCCGTGCACAGGCGGGCGACAGACGGAATGGAAGGGGATATCTATATGGGCGAGCGCCTCGAAGATTGGATCGGACGCGAGGAAAGCCATGTGGACGTGCTCGATGCGCGGCCCGCGCGGCTCATGCAATCCATCTTGCCCACCGAAGACGTGTTCGCGCCCGGCGCGGCGCTGCCGCCGCTCTGGAACTGGCTTTACTTTCATGCGCCGGCAAGCCTCGATGCGCTTGGCCGTGACGGGCACGCGAAGAAGGGTGGCTTTCTGCCGCCCGTGCCGCTGCCGCGCCGAATGTGGGCGGGCGGGCGCTTCGAGTTCTACGATGACCTGCGGATCGGTGACGAGATCGAGCGGCGCTCGAAGATCCTCTCGGTCGCGCCCAAGGAGGGCCGCACAGGCCCGCTCTGCTTCGTGACGGTGGAGCATACCTACCTGCGGGCGGGCCGCGCGGTGTGGCGCGAAGAGCATGACATCGTCTACCGTGAAGACCCGAATCCGGGCCAGCCCCCGCCCAAGGCGAAGGCTCCGCCCGAACGCTTCACCGATCACGAAGTGGTGCATCCTTCGATCGTGATGCTCTTCCGCTACTCGGCGCTCACCTTCAACGGCCACCGCATTCATTATGACCGCCAGTATGCGCGCGAGGTGGAGGGCTACCCCGATCTCGTCTTCCACGGACCGCTCACGGCGACCTTTCTCGTCGAGTTCGCCCGGCGCCGCTCGGCAGGGAGGCTTGCGCAGTTCGGATACCGGGCGCTCGCACCGCTCTTCGACAGCGCGCCTTTCGAAATGCATCTGGCGCGAGAGCCGGGCGCGACATCCGCTTGGGCCGTCACCCCCGAGGGCGGGCTTGCGATGGTGGCGGAGGCGCGTTTCGAGGGTGACTAGGGCGCCCGGTTCGCGTGGCGGGCAGGCGGAGGCGCCGAGGTATTTGAAACAAGAAGAAGCCTAGGGCCGGCCTCCGGGCTTTGGCTTGGCATTCGGGCGGATGCGGGCCTATCGTGCGGGCAAGGATCCATGAAGCAGGGAGGAGCGGCGATGCGGCTCAAGGACAAGACGGCGCTGGTGACAGGCGCGGCATCGGGGTTTGGCAAGGCGATTGCCGAGCGGTTCGTGGCCGAGGGCGCGCGGGTGGCGGTGGTGGATCTCAACGCCGAGGGCGCGCGGGCGGTTGCGGGATCGTTGGGCGCGCCTGCCATCGCGGTGACCTGCGACGTCTCGGACGGGGCGCAGGTGGCGGCAGCCGTCGCGGCGGCGGTGGAGAGCTTCGGCCATCTCGACATCGTGGTGAACAATGCCGGCTGGAGCCACCCGAACCAGCCCTTGCTCGATGTGGATCACGAGACTTTCCGCAAACTCTATGCGATCAACGTCGACTCGATCTTCCACATGACCCACGCGATCGTGCCGCATTGGCGGGAGCGGCGCGAGGGTGGCGTGATGATCAACGTGGGCAGCACTGCCGGGCTGCGGCCGCGCCCGGGGCTCACATGGTACAACAGCACGAAAGGTGCGGTGCACCTGATGACCAAGGGGCTCGCGGGGGAGCTTGCGCCCGAGAAGATCCGCGTTTGCGCGCTGGCGCCGGTGATGGGCACGACCGGGCTACTGGAAACCTTCATGGGCATGCCCGACACGCCGGAGAACCGTGAGAAGTTTCTCGCGACGATCCCGCTTGGGCGGCTCTGCGACCCGAAGGACATGGCGAACGCCGCTCTCTACCTCGCTTCCGACGAGGCGGAGTTCATCACCGGGGTGGTTCTGGAAGTGGATGGTGGGCGCACGATCTGACAACGCCCGAAGACGAAAGGCGCCCGGGGATCGGGCGCCTTGGCGATCTTGTGGAATTCGGGTTTCGAGGCAGTCTCAGCGCCGCAGAACCGCCTGCGCCGCGTCGTAGAACTCGTCGGCGATGGGGCGCACTACATGCCACGCCTCGGCGCCGTGACGGCCCGCATGGCGCAGTTCGTCGATCACGGTTTGCACCTCGTTGGCCAGATCGCCCAGATCGGCGAAGCCGAGCGAGCCTGCCGAGCCCGCGATCTTGTGGCAGACCGAACGGATCTCGGCCATGCCGTCCTCTGCGCGAATGGCGCCGGTTTCCACCTTGCGGCGGGCATGGGCGATCTCTTCGAGCCTCGGGCCGAGGATGTTGAGAAACAGCTGACGGGTTTGTGCCAGCCGCTCCGCGACGATCTCGTCGAGGGAGCGGCCCTGCCCATCCATCGTGCCGGAATCCATCATGCGTTTGCCTCTAGATAGG
Source organism: Roseovarius sp. (assembly GCA_040222155.1). Taxonomy (GTDB): domain Bacteria; phylum Pseudomonadota; class Alphaproteobacteria; order Rhodobacterales; family Rhodobacteraceae; genus Roseovarius. The sequence goes on along the minus strand of JAVKDQ010000074.1, from coordinate 71,943 downwards.
TTCGGTCGGCGCGCGATTTATGCGGCAGCGGAAACTGCGCAAGCGAGCGTGCCTTGTCGAGAATGGCGGTGGCTGCGCCGAGATGCAACAGGCCGGGACGCACGATCGGGCCGCAGTTGATCTTCGGGCGTACCGCGTCGGGTTCGTCGAGATTGTTGTAGAACATGTCGATCGAGGCATTGATCAGCGGCTCCAGCTCGCCCGGCTCGAGCGATGTGAGGCGTGGCAGCAGCACCACGAAATCGCCCTTACCCGCGTAGGCCAGCATGTGATGCTCGGTCTTGAGCTCCTCGCGGACGATCTCGGCCACGTCTCCCAGCATGTCCATGAAGGCCGAGCGGGTGAGCATGTTGTAGAGCCGCGAGCCGTTGGCGATGTGGATGCAGAGCGCGGCGTGGTTCATCAGGCGCATCCGGCCGACGGTCTCGAGGTAGTTGCGGATGGCCATGAAATGCATCAGCCCCTCGACATCGTCGAGCGTCACCGCCTCCTCGAATTCGTGCACGCTCTGCTCCACGGTGCTGTGGTCGCGCAGCATGGCCTTCATCGATTCGAAGCGACGGTTCTCGCGGTGGATGCGCTCGACCGCGTTGAGGCGGCCGCGCACGTCGTTGAGGTCGATGGGCTTGGTGAGGTAATCGAGCGCGCCGGCCTGGAAGGCGCCGTCGATGCTTTGCTGATCGCCCATCGAGGTGATCATCACCACCGGCGTGCGCTTGCCGTTATCGGTGGCGCGCATGTTGCGGACGAACTCGATGCCGGTCATGCCGGGCATGTCGATGTCGCAAAGACAGCAATCGTAGGGTTGGCGGGCGGCCATGACTGCGTGCAGCGCCTCTTCGCCCGAGGCGCAGTAGACCACGTCATGGTGGTTCAGCCGTTCAAGGTGCGTGCGCAGGATTTCGCGGAACACCGGATCGTCGTCGACAGCGAGAATTTTCATGCATCCTACCTTCGTTTTTATTGCCGCGTCTTGGCCGCAGAGAGCCCGACCCGGTCTTTGAAGCCCTTGAAACCACACCATTACGGCGATTCTTGGGCGTTTATGCCGTGGGTTGTGCGGTGGTGCCGGTATACAATCCTGTCTTGCCGTGAACGGGATCTGCCTCGGGCGCAAGCAGCCCGGTGACGGTGGTGAGAAAGTTCTGCCAGTCGATCGGCTTGGCAAGCAGCGCCACATCGGCCGGCATGGGTTCGTCGAGGGCTCGGGGATCGCCCGTCATCATCAGGATCGGCGCGCGCCGGCTCGCGCCGCTGCCCTTGCGCACGGTCATCATTGCGGTGCGGCCATCCATGCCCACGAGGTTGCGATCGAGGATCATCAAATCGAATCGCTCCTTTTCAGCGGCCCCCACGGCCACGTCGCCGCTTTCCACGCAGGTGACGGATGTGATTCCGATGAGGTCGAGCATCTCGGTCACGAGGTTGCGCGAAATCTCGTCATCCTCGGCCAGCAGAATGCGCGCCTCGCGCAGGTTCGGGGCTACGGTGAACTCTGGCGCGCGCTCGTCTGTCGTGGCGCAGTCCTCGAGCATGTCGGCGGGTGCGGCGGGCAGCGGCAGGCCGACCTCGAAGACCGAGCCTTCGCCCACCGTGCTCTGCACCGAGATCGAGCCGCCCATGAGCTGGACAAGTTCCTTGCAGATGGCGAGACCGAGGCCGGAGCCCTCCGTCTTGCTGCCGCGCCCGCCATCGACCTGCCGGAACCGCTCGAAGAGATGCGGCTGTTCGGCCTTGGGGATGCCCGGGCCGGTGTCGCGCACCCGGAAGACGATCTCGCCGGTGTCGACCATGCCCGCGCAAACGCGCACCTTCCCCTCGGTGGTGAACTTGAGCGCATTGCCCGCGAGGTTGAGCAGCACCTGCCGGATACGGCTGCGGTCGCCCGTTACCCGGCTGGGAATGCCGGGGCCGTGGCCGATCTCGAGGGTGATGCCCTTGTTCTGCGCCTGGTCGATCAGTGTGTCGCGCACCTCGTTCAGAAGTCCGATAACGTTGAAGGGTTCGTCGTTGAGGGTGAGCAGCCCGGCCTCGATGCGCGACAGGTCGAGCGTATGGTTCACGAGGTCGCGCAGGATGTTGCAATTGTTGTGGATGCGCTGCGCGAGGCGGCTGTGCTCCTCGGAAAGACGGGCGCGCAGCATCACCTGGGTCGTGCCGGATATGCCGTTGAGAAGGTTGCGGATTTCATGAGTGGTATGGGCGAGCGTCTCTGACTTGCGTCGATCGCGCTCTTCTGCCTGAAGCCGTGCCGACTGCAGCTTTGTCACGTCGTTCACCACGCCGATGCTGCGCTCTGGAAAGCCCACATCATCGCACAGAAGCCGCCCGCGCAGGCGCAGCCATTTCCAGCCCTGATCGGCAGTGCGGAAACGGCAGGTCGTATCGAGATCGTCGCCCCGCGCATGGCGCATGAGGGCAAGGCGCAGCTTGCGCGCGTCGGCCGGATGTGCGCGGCCCGTCAGCCAGTCGAAATCCATCTCGCCGTTGGGCGCTGGCTCGAAACCGATCAGTGGCGCGAAATTCTCCGACACCTCGCAGCGTTGCGTCGCGAGGTCGAGATCCCAATAGGGCAGGGCGCCGTACTCGAGCACCAGCTGCAGCTGGTCGCGGCTGCGCTGCAGGGCCACCTCGGTTTCCTTCTGGCGAGAGATGTCCTGCTCGATGGCGATGAAGTTGGTCAGTTGCCCGCCGGCGCCGAAGACGGGGTTGATGCGCATCCGCAGCCAGTGCGACGCGCCGTTCTTGGCGTAGTTCAGTATCTCCACATCCACCGGTTCGTGGCGCGCCAGCTTGCGGCTCACCTCGCGCACCGTCTCGGGCGAGGTCTCCGGCCCTTGCAGAAGATCGCCGGGCTTGTGGCCGAGATACTCGTCTGGGCTGTAGCCGGTGACCCGTTCAAAGGCGTCGTTGGCCCAAATCAACCGCCCGTAGGCATCCGACACCAGCGTGATGTCGGAGGTGTGCATCGCCACCAGCGAACTTGGCGGCACATCAGGGATGGCCCCTCTCTCGGTGGCTTCGGAGGAAATGGAACCCTGGTTAACTGAATTCACGCGCGTGTCTCTCGATACCCCTGCCGCGCTCTCGGGTCCGGCCGCCTCACGGTGTTCATCATGCGAGCGGCCCTGTCGCGCGTTATTCTTGAGGCTGACGATAGCGGAAATCATCTCGTTTCTCAACTCTGCCGGCAGGTACCCGGACGGGCCTCAACCCGTGCGCATGGCGTTACGACGCGCGGCGCCATCTTCGGGTGGGCGTGTAGCGGCCATGTCGCCGCCCACTTCGGCCAGCGCATCGCGACGGCGGTTCGCGCTGTCTTCGGCGCGCTCGATCAGCCGCAGCGGATCCGAGGCCGAGAAGAACGAGGGCGTCACCGGGTCGCCCACCACGATGCCGGGCGCCCAGCGGTCTGCATGGCGGTGCGACAGGCGGATGTTGTCGACGATCAGGCGGTTGATGTCCTGCGCGCTGCGCGACGGCCCGCCCGAGAAGGCGGCCATGATCTTGTTTTCGGTGATCGAGGTGCAGATCACGAGGCTTTCCGCCAGCACACGGCTCAACGCGTTGACCACGCAGCAGAGCATGGAGTCGCGCTCCTTGCGCCCCAGCCGGTTGGCGAGGGCGGTCGCGGTGCTGTGGTCGATCGCAACGAAGGTCGTCTTGCGCGCCTGTTTCTGGCTCAGGCTGTGCATGTAGTTCAGGAAGATCTCGGGCTCGCGATAGGCCGGTGTGGTGATGCCGGAGGTGTTGGGGGCTCCCGGTCTGCGGCTGCGCCGATAGCTGCGCTCCCGCGGCACGCCGCGAGCCTTGGGCTGGTCGGTGCCCGGGCCGGCAACGGCCACCTGCAGCCGGGCGATCAGCTCGCTGGGCTTGAAGGGCTTGCCAAGGAAATCGGTCGCCCCGGCAACGAAGGCTTCGGTAATTGTCGCTTCCTCGTCGCTCTGGGTTACCACGATCATTGGAGTGTCGGTGTAATCGGGCAGCACGCGGGCGGAGCCCACGAACTCGATCCCGGTCATGTCGGGGAGGTTCACGTCGATCAGCACGCAATCGAACTTGCGGATTCCCTTTCGGAGGCAGGAGAGGCCTTCTTCGCCATGCGAGGCGAATACAACCTTAAATCCACCATGCGTTTCCAGAGTCGCGGCGATCAGCTCCTGCATCACCGGATCGTCTTCAACGCTCAGAACTCTCCTCATGCGCTCGCCCGTTTCACTGAATTGTGCCTATTCGATCTAAATTCGCGCTCAATTTCGTTCAGATTATGACTCTCTCGGGGAGGCTCTCAGAAAATGGTGGCGACAATGCGGCGGATCGGGGTCGCGCGCAGGCGAATGCGGCACTCGGCGCGGCGATGAGCATGAGCTTGCCGAAGGGTGTGCCGAAGGACGGCACACCTCTTTTGGCTTTTTGCGTTTACAGCTTTAGGGCGATCAAGTAATTTCGTCCGAAGAGCATTAATCGGGGTGTTGTCCCTGTAAACTAAAGTCAGGCAAGGCGCTGCGTTTCTTGTTCGTTGGTAGGGTTGTCAGGCGCAAAAAGCCTGTCGCGGACGCGCAAGAGCGCCTATAGTTCCATCGGGGGCGTGGAAAGGACATGCCTTGATCCCTACGAACACGACCTTCCAGCAGGCTGCAGGGGTCTTGGTCATGGCGGCGCTCGCCTTCGCGGGCACCTATTTTCACGTCACGCTCTTCAATTCGATCTCCTTTATCTTCGGCTCCGTCTTTGCGCTTTTGGCGCTGCGGGTGATGGGGCTGGTGCCCGCGCTGATCGTGAGCCTCGCAGGCAGCGCATACACCCTTGCCGCATGGGGCCATCCCTATGCGATGATCACCTTCGCCTGCGAGGTGCTCGTCGTCCATCTGGTCTCCCGCCGGATCGACAATCTCGCCATCGCCGATGCGCTCTTCTGGCTGGTGATGGGCTGCCCTATGGTGCTGATCTTCTATGCCGGTGTTATGGACATGGACGGAGCGGCGGCTGGGCTCATCTCGGTGAAGCAGGCGGTCAACGGCATTTTCAACGCCATCGTCGCCGGTTTCGCGCTGCTTGCGGCCTCTCGCTGGCCGCTTGGCCCCAACCAGAAGCGCATTCTGAGTTCTTTCCAGTCGATGGTCTTCTATGTCCTCATGCTCGTTTCGACTCTTGCCGCGGCGGGGCTGACCGTGCTGGAGAGCCGCAAGGAATACGCGCGCGCCGTCGAGCAGCTTTCCACAGTAAAGACGGCCATCGGCGACTGGGTGCGCGACCAGGCCGAAAGCGGCGTGCCGGTGGAGCAGATCGCGGATATCTTCGATGGGCGCGTGGCCCCTTTCATGCGCAAGCTTACCGATGTGATGCCCTCCGAACTGGAGATGGGCGTGGCCATCGTCGGTGCCGGGGGCGACGTGACGCCGGTAGCGGGACAAGTGAAAAGCCTCTCCGGTGGAGGGCGGTACACCGCTGCCGATGATGGCGTGCTGATCTGGTCGCCCGATGGCGAGATGCCCGAGATGGTCCGGTCGCTTCAGAGTCGCTATCTGCACTACACTCCTATCGCCGATCCCGAGGGCGAGGCGCAGGTTGTCGTCGAGCTTTCCGCCGAGCCGCTCGTGATCGAACTGCAATCGCAGGCCCGGCGCGACCTCCTGTTGCTGGCGGGAGCGCTCTGCCTCTCGATGCTGGTGGCCAAGGCGCTCAGCGAGTGGCTGGGCGCGCCGGTGCGCAGGCTTGCCGTGATAAGCGACGATCTGTCGAGCACCATCGTCGCCGGCGGCTCGATGAGCGCGCGCTTTCCGGTAAGCAGTATCGTGGAATACCAGACGCTCTCCACCTCGATGCGCCAGATGGCCGAAAAGCTCAGCGAAAGCTTCCAGAGCCAGCGCGCCGTGCAGAAGACGCTCGAGGAGCGCGTGCGCGCTCGCACCCGCGAACTCGATCGCATGAGCCAGGTGGCGCGCCAGACCTCCAACGCGGTGATCATCACCGACAGGGAAAGCCGCGTGGAATGGGTGAACGACGCCTTCACCAAGATGACGGGCTACACCCTGCAGGATCTCGCCCGCAAACCGCTGGGAGAGATCCTGCACGGCGAGCAGAACGAGCCCGAAACCCTTCTGCGGATCGGCGCGGCGCTCAAGGCGGTCGAGCCGTTCAACGTGGAGGCGCGCAACCGCACCAAGTCGGGCGAAACCTACTGGGTGGATATCCGCTGCAGCCCGATCTGGGAGCGTGGCGGCGTTCACGCGGGCTTCATCGTGATCGCAACCGACGTGACCGAGCGCCAGCGCACCTCGCGAATGCTGCAAAGCTCGCTCGAACGCATCCAGCTCGCCACCGAGATCGCCCAGATCGGTGTCTGGACCTACGATCTGGAGAGCGGGCATGTCGAATGGGATGAGCAGAACCGCAGGCTCTACGGGCTGGAGCAAGACGCCTTCGATGGCGAGATCATCAACTGGTACACGTTCCTCCACGAGGAAGACAGGGCCCGCGTCTCGCGCAGCGTCGAGCTTGCCCTGGCCTCCGACGCCACTCCGTTCAGTGCCGAATTCCGTATCGTGAGGCCCTCGGGCGAGGAACGCATCTTCGTCTCGGTCGCCAATGTCACCCGGGATGAGCACGGCAAGCCGTTGCGGATGACCGGCGTCAACCGCGACGTGACGGAAGACCGGCATGTCGAGGAGGCACTGCGCTACGTGGCCAAGCGCAACGCCGCCGTGCTCGACAACGTGGTCGACAGCATCATCACGGTCGACAAGCGCGGCACGATCCAGACGTTCAACCGCACCTCCGAGAAAATCTTCGGCTACCCCGCCGAGGATGTGATAGGGCGCAACATCTCGATGCTGCTGCCCACGCGGACCACCGGCACGTCCCGCGCCTTCGAGCGGATCGGCGAACCGGAGGCCGGCGGGCTCGAGATCGGCGTGGTGCGCGAGATGGAGGCGCTACGGCGCAATGGTGAGGTCTTCCCGATGGAGCTTGCCGTGTCGGAGCTCGAGAGCCGAGGCACCAAGGTCTATATCGGCATCATCCGCGACATCACCGAGCGCCGCCGTGTCGAGCGCCTGCAGGCCGAGTTCATCGCCACGGTCAGCCACGAGTTGCGCACGCCGATGACTTCCATCGCCGGCACGCTTTCGCTCATCAAGGGCGGCGTCTTCGGCGCGCTCGACGCCCGCGCCGACAACGTGCTCGAGGCTGCGATGCACAATTGCGAAACCCTCTCGAGTCTGATCGACGAAATCCTGGATCTCGAGAAACTCACCGCCGGGCGTCTGGAGTTCGATATCGCCAGCTGCGACGTGGGCTGGCTCGTGCGGCATTGCGTCGACGTGAACCGCAGCTTCGGCCATAAATACGGGGTCGGCCTCGCGGTGGAGGGCGAGTTGCCGGAGGCCGAGATCGCGGTCGACAAGTCGCGCGCCGTGCAGGTGCTCACCAACTATATCTCCAACGCCGTCAAGTTCTCCGACGAGGATGGCACCGTGCATGTCTCGGCCCGCCTCGGCGAGGGTTGCGTGCGCATCGAGGTGCGCGACGAGGGATGCGGCATTCCCGAGAAATACCACGAGCTGATCTTCAAGCGATTCTCGCAAACCGATGCCTCCGATACCCGCAAGAGCAGCGGCTCGGGCCTCGGGCTCGCGATCACCAAGGAGCTGGCGGTTCAGATGAATGGCAATGTGGGTTTCTGGTCGAGCGCGGGGCAGGGGGCCACCTTCTGGGTGGAGTTTCCGCTCTTTGAGGGTGACGCCGAGACATCAACCGTCTACATGCAGGCATAGCGTGTAAAGCGCCAGATGAGGTGACGAAGAAAGGCCGGGAATGAACGAACTCAAACGGATCCTTTATGTAGAGGATGACCCGGCAATTCTCGAACTCATCGGCTTGGCCCTGATCACCGTGGGCGGGCTTGAAGCGAAGGGCTGCGCCTCGGGCGAAGAGGCAGTGAGCGCCGCGCCCGGTTTCGCGCCGCAACTGGTGCTGCTCGACGTGATGATGCCCGGCATGGATGGCCCGATGACCTTGCAGGAGTTGCGCAAGATCGACGGGCTTGAGGCGATCCCCTTTGTCTTTCTGACGGCCAAGTTCAACACCGCCGAAACAGAACGTCTGCGCGAGATGGGGGCCGCGGATGTGCTGGCCAAGCCCTTCGACCCGATGTCGCTCGCCCAGACCCTGAAGACGATCCACGAAAAGGTGATGGGCGGCTAAGGCGTTCCCTTCCTCCTAGAAGCGCGCTCTTAGGCCGCGCGTCTGTCAGGCCTCGTTGCTTTTTCTTGTTCCAAATACCTTCCCAACTTCGAGACCTCGCGGCGCGTCGGCCATGATGCCTATCTCGAGAGCCCGGCCGCTTCCATGAGTCGGGCCGTTTCCTCTTCCAGAAGCCGCTCCTGCCCCGCCCCTTCCACCGGCATCCTGCCCGGTTCCAGAAAGAGCGGCGCGGCCAGTGGCGTGACACGGGGCAGGCGCCTGAGGTCGATCCGCCCGTCGATACGCCCGATCATCTCCTCGATCCGGCCGAAATCGATGAGGCCGCGCATGGCTTCCTCGCGGGTGATGTCGAGAAGCAAGTGGCCGGGGTCGTATTTGGCGAGCGTGTCGTAGAGGATGTCCGATGAGAAGGTGGCCTGCCGCCCGCTTTTCCTGGCGCCCGGCGCGTTGCGCTGGATGAGGCCCGCGATGGTGGCGGAGGCGCGAAAGGTGCGTTTCATCAGTTGGTTACCGGCGAGCCAGCGCTCGAGCCCCTCGCGCAGCGCGACCATCTCGAAGAGTGGCGCGGGGTCGGTGAGTGGCTCGAGGCCCCAGATGAGCGTGGCGTAATCGGTGGCGACGAAGCCGAGCGGCGCAAGGCCAAGCTCCTCCATCCGCTTGGTTAGGATGAGGCCCAGCGTGGTTTGCGCGTTGCGGCCCGCAAAGCCATAGATCACCGCGTGTTCGCGGCCCTCGTGGGGGAAGCTTTCGATCAGCAGCCGCCCCGCGCGGGGCAGCTCGCTCACATGGCGCTGGAGCGCCAGCCAGTCGGCGGTATGGGCGGGCAGCATCGCCCAGTCGCCGCCATTCATCAGGGCGAGGATGCGCTGGCTGAGCTGGGTGGAAGTGGCGAACTTGGTGCCGGAGAAGACGGCCACCTTTGGATTGCGGCCGCGCTCCCGGCTCACCTCCACCACCATCTCGCGCAGGCCCTCGTAACGCACGATCTGGCCGCCGATGAGGAAGCTGTCGCCGGGGGTGAGAGAGGCGGCAAAGCCTTCCTCTACCTCGCCCAGCGGCTTGCCGCCGCGCGAGCGTTGCATCCGCACCTTCAGCAAGTCGCTGTCCTGAATTGTGCCGATATTCATGCGGATGAGCCGGGCCGCTCGCGGGTCGCGGAGTTGCCAGAGGCCATCCGCGCGTTTCTTGAGCCTTTGCCACTGGTCGTAGGCCTTGAGCGCATAGCCGCCGGTGGCGCAAAAGGCGAGGCAGGCGTCGAAGGCCTCGCGGGTGAGGGTGGCGTAGGCACCGGTGGAGACCACCTCCTCAAAGAGCGCATCAGCGTCGAAGGCACCGGCGCAGGCTCGGATGAGGATGTGCTGGCAGAGCACGTCGCGCGGGCCCGGGCCGCGCGGCTCGCCGTCGAGATCGTGGGCGCGGACGGCCTCAAGCGCGGCGTGGCATTCGACCACCTCGAAGCGGTTGGCGGGCACCAGCAGCGCCTTGGAAGGCGTGTTGTAGCTGTGGTTCGCGCGCCCGATGCGCTGCACGAGCCGCTTGACGTTCTTGGGCGCGCCGACCTGGATCACGAGGTCCACATCGCCCCAGTCGATGCCGAGATCGAGCGAGCCGGTGCAGACCACGGCGCGCAGGCTGCCCGCCTGCATCGCCGCCTCCACACGCTCGCGCTGCACCCGGTCGAGCGAGCCGTGATGGATGCCTATGGGAAGGCCGTCTTCATTGGCAAGCCACAGGTTATGAAAGAAGATCTCCGCCTGCGCGCGGGTGTTGTGGAAGATGAGCGTGGTCTTGTGGCGGCGCACCTCGTCGAGCACGGCAGGGATCGCGTAGGCCGCGCCACCGCCCGCCCAGGGCGGGGCTTCAGGGGTTTCCAGCATCGCGATGTCGGGGTCGGGGCCGGGATCGGCGGTGAGGATCTCGCAAGGGTCAGGATGGCGGGCGAGAAAGCGGGCGATGGCGCTGGGGTCTTCCACCGTGGCGGAGAGGCCCACGCGGCGCAGGCCCGGACAGAGCGCCTGAACGCGCGAGAGCGCCAGCATGAGCTGATCGCCGCGCTTGCTTTCGGCCAGCGCGTGGATTTCATCCACGATCACGCGCTCGACGCCTTCGAAGATGCGGTGGGCATCCTCGTAGGAGGTGAGGAGCGCGAGACTTTCGGGCGTGGTGAGCAGGATATGCGGCGGGTCAGCGCGCTGGCGGCGCTTGGCAGACGACGCGGTGTCACCGGTGCGGTCTTCGATACGGATAGGCAGGCCCATCTCTTCGACCGGGCGGCGCAGGTTGCGCTTGATATCGGCCGCGAGCGCCTTGAGGGGCGAGATGTAGAGGGTGTGGAGACCCTTGTGCTGACCGTCTTCTAGTTCGATGAGCGAGGGCAGAAAGCCCGCGAGCGTCTTGCCGCCGCCGGTCGGCGCGATGAGAAGCTGGGCGGGGCTTGCCTTGCGCTGGAGCATCTTCAGCTGGTGCGGATGGGGCTGCCATCCGCGCCGGGCGAACCATTGGGTAAAGACAGGGGGCAGGGCGCTCATGCGGTTGGGTGTAGCTTGGAACCCGCCCGGGGCAAAGAGCCACGCGTCACACCGCTGCCTCTGGCCCTAACCGGACTTCTTCTTGAAAGAAATACTCATTCCAACCACGCCAGGAGGCATGTCGCTCGACAAGGAGCCCCCGGCGCGGCCAGGCGCTTACTTCACGATCTTCTCGTCCTTGACGAACATGTTGGCCCAGGCACGGTCGATCAACTCGGGGGACATCTGGTAAGGGATGCCCTCGAACTCACAGATGGCGATCATCTGGTCGATGAGGAAGACCGGCTGGTAATTCGCGTAGACATTGTTGATCGTCGGGTATTTCTTCTTCAGCAGATGCACCAGCGCCGCCTCGTCGAGTGGCACGCCTTTTTTCTTCGCCACGAGTGCGAAGATTTTCAGGAAGTCCTTCTGGCTCGGCCCGTCGATCTTGATCTTGAAGAAGATCCGGCGCAGCGCGGCCTGGTCGAAGATCTCGTTGGGGTGGAAGTTGGTGGAGAAAATCACCAGCGTGTCGAAGGGCACCTCGAATTTCTCACCCGATTGCAGGGCGAGGATGTCCTTCGCCTCTTCCAGCGGCACGATCCAGCGGTTGACGAGCGATTGCGGCGGTTCAGCCTGGCGGCCGAGGTCGTCGACGATGAAGATGCCGCCCGAGGATTTGAGCTGCAGAGGCGCCTGGTAGGTGCGCGCCGTGGGATTGTAGACGAGATCAAGCATCGAAAGCGAAAGCTCACCCCCGGTAATGACCGTGGGACGCTCGCAGCGCACGTAGCGTGTATCCCATGTGCGTTTGCGGCGCAGCGAATTGGGGTCGTCCTGTTCCACTTCAGCCTTGGAATGCACGATCGGGTCGTAGACGGTGATGACCTGCCCGGAATACTCTATGGCGCGCGGCACGAAGATCTTGTCACCCATCGCGTCGCGAATGCCGTTGGAGATAGAGCTCTTGCCGTTGCCGGGAGGGCCATACATGAGGATTGACCGCCCCGAAGAGACGGCCGGGCCGAGATAGTCGAGCAGGCTGTCGGGTAGCACGAGGTGGCCCATTGCGCTCGTCAGTTCTTCGCGGGTGATCTGGATGTTGCGGATCGACTGGCGCTTGACCTGCTCGCGGTAGACGTCGAGCGGCACTGGCATGGCGCCGAAATATTCCGATTGCGAGAGCGCGTCGAGCGCCCGGGCCTTGCCTGCATCGGTGAGCTGGTAGCCCATCTCGCTCCCGGAGTTCGCGTTGAGGGTGCCGGTCGCCTCCACCATCGACTGGCTGCGCGCCATGTCGACAAGCTCCTGCGTCACCGCGCGGGGCAGGCAGATCGCTTCCGCAAGCTCGCTCACCAGCGTGATGTTCTTGCGAAACATCGTCTTGATGAGAATGTCGCGCATCATCACCACCGGGAGCTTCATCTCCTCCAGCCGGCTTGGCGGCGGCGGGGGCTGAACACCTGTGGTGGTGGGGTGCATGTTCATCGCGGGGGCCCTTCCTGCGGTTATCTGCGGATGCGCTTCGGCGGAACATGGCGACGAAATCCGCCGAAATTATGGAAGTGCGCAGGCGTCATGCGGGCAAGACGGGAGAAGCTTCAGGCTCCGTGGGCCACACCGAGCGCGAGATAAAGGATCAGTGTTGCTCCCAGCGCGAAGCCCATGGGGAACTTTCGCCCCCTGTCCCAGCTTTCCCATGTGGGCGCGAGCTGGCGCAGGCCTGTATGTTTCGCCACGCGGTGGGTGGTGAAACAGGCCAGAAGGCAGGCCGCGAAGATGAGGCAGAGCAACCCGGCATCGCCCGGGTCGATGAAGGGGGCTGCGGCGGCGATGAACTTGCTGTCACCCGCCCCCATGAGCCCCACCATGTTGGCGAAGAACATGAGCACCAGAACCACCGCCGCTATCCCGAGCCGCCACGGGATTTCGGCCAGAGGCAGAGCCACGAGCCCTACGAGGAGAAACACCCCGAAGAGCGCCAGAACTGCGGGGTTGGGAATGCGCATGGCCCGGAGGTCCGACCACATGACCCAGAGGCAGATGGGCAGGGCGAAGGGCAGGAACCACAATGCCGTGGACGAGGCGATCTGCATCCCCACCGGTCAGTTCGCCACGTTGCTTTCCAGCGCGTCGAGCGAGCGCACGGCGGCCTCGAAATGCTGCGGATGAGTGTCGATCGCGTCGCGCAGCAGGCCCTGGCCTATGGCCGTGTCGCCCTGCTTGATGGCCGAAAGCGCCAGTGTGTAGAGCAGCTGGGCGCGCTCGGTCTGGGTGGCGGGCACCACGGGGAGCGAGTATTTCTTTTGCGCGCCCCGTGCGAGGATCAGGTTGTTCTTGGCGGTGAAGAGCGAGTTGTCCTGCCGGATCGCGTCGGAGAAGAGCCGCTCGGCGGCGGCGAAATCGCCGCGGGTGAGCTTGGAATAACCCCAGTTGTTCATTACGCCTGCAGGGCGCGTGGTAAGCCCGATGGCGGTTTCGTAGAAACTGTCGGCCTTCTTCCATTCCTCGTTGCTGTCGGCCACCATCGCCTCGAGCCGGTAGCGTTTGAAGGTCTCGTGGGTGGGTGGCACGCTGTCGAGCATCTGGTCGGCGCGCTCCCACTCGTTGTTGCGGATGAGCGCATCTGCGAAATCCACCCGGTCTTCGGCGGTTGCCTCGGGATGCTCTACCACCTTGGCCCATGCCGAGACGGCCTCGGTGTTGCGCTTGGCGCGCACCAGCGATTGCGCCAGCCCGCGCTGCAGGTCGATCCTGTCGGGTTTCTCGCGAGAGGTGCGCTGGAAATAGGCCACGGCCTCGTCGGCATCGGCCACTGTGAGCATCACGTCGTTCAGGTTGGTTTCATCCACCACGTTGACGCCCTGAAAGGCGCGGTCGACATCCGCGGCGCTCTGACTTTCGCCACATGCCGAAAGGGCCAATGCCCCCATGGCGCACAAGCTCAATGGAAAAAAACGGCGCATTTTTGCGTCCTTTTACTGCCCTTGCCTCGTCAAGGTATCTTGCGGATCACGTAGTCGCTCGTGCCCCGCCGTACCAAGTTATAATCTTGCTCTTGTTCCGCATCATAACCCGGGTTTTCGATTTTTTCCATTGCCAACCGCAAATTATCCCGGATTGAGTCACTTTCGCCATTGGAAAAGGCATAGGCGCGGCGAAAGACCTGCTCGGCCTCGGCGGCCTGCCCGCGCTCGATAAGCACGACGCCGAGGTTGTTCCAGTATTCCGGCTCGTCCTCGTCGAGATCGATGGCGCGGCGCAAAAGGTCTTCGGCGGTGTGGAGGCGGCCCAGCCCGATGCTTGCCGTGCCGATACCCGCGAGCACCTCGGCATCCATGCCGCGGGTGAGTGCGGCGCGGGTGAAGGCATCTATCGCAAGGTCGTACTCGCCCGCGTCGATCAGGCGGTTGCCCACGACGATGCCATCCACAGCCTCGCCTTCCTTGGCCACGCCAGGAGCGAACGGGCTGTCACGGCTCACGCCTTCGCTGCAGGCAGCCAACGCCAGACACGAAAAGAGGATCGCGGCCATTGCCCGCATTCCGATGGTCCTGCTCTGCCAGTGCCGCCGGCTCTTTGTGGCCGGCTGGCGGGTTACATGCCTACTGGCCGGCCATCGAGAAGAGTTCCATGATCCCCAGCACCGATGGACCGACCAGAATGATCAGTAGTGGGGGCACTGTAAGCATCATCGTTGCCAATGTCATCTTCGTTGGCAGCTTGTTGGCCTTTTCCTCGGCGCGCATGACCCGTTTGTCACGCATTTCGCCGGCATAGACGCGCAGCGCCTCGCCGATCGTGGTGCCGAAGGTCTGCGACTGGATCAGCACGGTGACGAAGCTCGAGATGTCCTGCACACCGCAGCGCTCGGCCATGTCGCCCAGCACCGAGGGTTTGTCGCGTCCCGCCTTCATCTGGTGCGAGACGATCTCGAATTCCTCGGCCAGCGCCGGGTAGGAGGCGCGAGTCTCACGCGCCACCCGCACGATCGACTGGTCGAGCGACTGGCCGGCCTCCACGCAGGTAAGCATCATGTCGAGACTGTCGGGAAAACCCTGTTCGATCTCCTCCTGCCGCTTCTGCTGGCGCTTGGTGACCCAGTATTTGGGAATCATGTACCCCACGCCGCCGGGGCCGAGGATATACATCAGCGTCTGCTGGGTGGTTGTCTCTTCGCCGGACTTGAAGAGCAGGAAGTAGACGACACCGAGAAAGAGTCCGCCCAGCCCGAGCGCAAACTGCGCGAAGTGGAAGTAGCGCACCGCGTCGCGGTCGCGATAGCCCGCCTGCATCAGCGTCAGCTTGATCTGGCTGAACTGCTTCTCATCCTGCGGCTCGAGGAAGGTGGCATAGCGTTCGAGCTTCTCGTTGCGCGAGCCTGCGCGCAGTTTCTGCTTCTTGCCGTCGTCGCTCTTTTCGCTATGCGAGGATTTCTTGAGCTTCTCGAGCGGGTCCTTCGCCTGGTTGATCAGGATCGGGATGGTGATGAGCACGAGCAGCACGCCGAGCGTGCCCACCGCGATGAGCGGGCCGAAGGGGCCGAGGCTATCCGTTAGGAAGCCGGTGATCTGGCTGAAATATCCCATCTCCGCCTCACACCTTGATATTCACGAGTTGGCGCATGACGATGATGTTCGTCACCAGAAAGCCGCCCACCGCGATACACGCCGGAATGAACATCGGGTGAGTCATCGCCTCGTCGTAATAGTCGGGCTTCACCATCTGGATGCCAATGAGCGCCAGCACCGGGAAGGCCGACAGGAAGTTGCCAGACCACTGCGCCTCGGCCGTGATCGCCTTCACGCGGCGGAAGAGCCTGAAGCGCGCACGGATCACCTTGGCCAGACCGTCGAGGATCTCGGCAAGGTTGCCGCCAGATTGCTGCTGGATCGTGACCGCCACGGCAAGGAAGCGCAAATCCTGCATGTCGAGCCGCTCGGCCATGTCCTTCAGTGCCTCGCCCACGTCGCGGCCATAGGCGCTTTCATCTGCGATGATGCCGAACTCGGTCGCCAGCGGGTCGGAGACCTCCTCGGCGACGATGGAGATGGCGGATGAGAAAGGATGGCCCACGCGCAGGCTCCGCACCATCAGCTCGATGGCGTCGGGCAATTGCTCCTCCATCATCTTCATCCGCTTCGACGCTTTCGCGTTGATCCAGACGAAGACGCCGCCCACGCCGATGCCGACGGAGGCGATGGCGCGGATGGGCACTTCCGTTTCGGTGAAGACGGTGAGCGCCGCGAAGGCCATAACCGCCACGCCCATCATCAGCATCACGAGCTGCTTGGGCGTGAAGGCAATGGCCGCTTTCTGCGCCT
Organism: Roseovarius sp.; assembly: GCA_040222155.1. Lineage (GTDB taxonomy): Bacteria > Pseudomonadota > Alphaproteobacteria > Rhodobacterales > Rhodobacteraceae > Roseovarius. The sequence continues at coordinate 55,904 of JAVKDQ010000074.1, read as the reverse complement.
TCGACGACAGGATCGCGTAGATCGGAATGTTGCGCGCCTTGAGGTGCTGGGTCATCTCCTTGCGGAGCTTCTCCATCACCTCCTCGCGGTTGCCGCCTTTGTCGAGCATGTCGAGCCGGCGATTGACCCGGCTGTTGAGGCTGATCGACTTGCCGAAGACGGTAAGGTAGATGCCCTCGACCAGCGCCAGAACGCCGAAGAAGATGAGCCCGTAGATGATTGGTTCGATGCTGATACCCATATCTCTTACTCCGCCGCCACGGGTTCGTAGATGCTGGGCGGCAGGTCATAGCCCCAGAGCCGGAACCGCTCGGTGAAATGCGAGCGCACGCCAGTGCCGGTGAAATGACCGATGATCTTGTTGTCGGGGGTGAGCCCGGTGCGCTGGAAGCGGAACACCTCCTGCATCGAGATCACCTCGCCCTCCATGCCCGTCAGCTCGGTGATCGAGGTCATCCGGCGGGAGCCGTCTTGCAGGCGGCTGGCCTGCACGATCAGATGCACGGCGCTGGCGATCTGGGAGCGCACGGCCTTCAGCGGCATCTCGATGCCGGCCATCGCCACCATGTTCTCGAGGCGGCTGATGCCGTCGCGGGCATTGTTGGCGTGGATCGTGGTCATCGAGCCGTCATGGCCGGTGTTCATGGCCTGCAGCATGTCGATCACTTCCTCGCCGCGGGTCTCGCCCACGATGATCCGGTCGGGCCGCATCCGCAGCGCGTTCTTGAGGCAGTCGCGCGGTGAAACCTCGCCCTTGCCTTCCACATTGGGCGGGCGGCTTTCCATCCGGCCAACATGGGTTTGCTGGAGCTGAAGTTCCGCCGTGTCCTCGATGGTGAGAATGCGCTCGGAGTTGTCGATAAAGGAGCTCAGGGCATTGAGCGTTGTGGTCTTGCCCGAACCTGTACCACCCGAGACGATGATGTTAAGCCGCGTGGCCACGGCCGCCTGGAGATAGGCGGCCATCTCCTCTGAGAAGGCGCCGAAGCGCACCAGGTCGTCGATGCCGAGCTTGTCCTTCTTGAATTTCCGGATCGAGACGAGCGAGCCATCCACCGCAATGGGCGGCACCATGGCGTTGAAGCGCGAGCCGTCGGCGAGGCGGGCGTCGACATAGGGGTTCGATTCGTCCACACGGCGGCCCACGGCCGACACGATCTTGTCGATGATCCGCAGGAGATGCTTCTCGTCCTTGAAGGTCACGTCGGTGAGCTCGAGCTTGCCGTTGCGTTCGACGAAGATCTGCCGGGGACCGTTCACGAGAATATCGTTTACCGTGTCGTCCTTGAGCAGTGTCTCGAGCGGGCCGAGGCCCTTCACCTCGTCGTAAAGCTCCTGCGTGAGCTGCGCCCGGTCTTCGCGGTTGAGCACGATGGAGCGCTCCTCGAGCACCTCCGAGGCGATCGCGCTGATCTCTGCGCGTAGGTCTGATTCGGTGGCGGTGTCGAGCGCGGCGAGGTTTAGGTTGTCGAGCAGTGAGCGGTGCAGGTCGAGCTTGATCTCGGCCAGCCGCTCCTTGCGCTTGCGGTCCTTGTCGGCGGGCGCGGGCAGGGCGGCGGATTTTGGCGACGGGCGGCGCAGCGACGCCCTCTCGGGCGCGGGCTCTGCCTCTACCGGCTTCGTCTTGGGCAGCTCCATCGGCTCACGCGCCTTCGCGGGCTTGGCCGGCGCGGCGGATGATTTCTTGTATCTCGAGAACATCTTACCTTACCTCTCAGGCCGCTTCATCGGTCTTTGCCTTGCCGATCTCATGCAGCGATGCCGCCAGTTTGGCGATTTCCTTGCGCAGCGGGTTCTTCGCCGCGCTGGTGGCAAGCGGCGTCCCGTGATCGCCTGCCTGTGTGACGACCCGCCCGCCATCCGGCAGCTGCACCTCGATACGGATCTCGAGGCTTTCGGCCAGCCGCTTCACGCGGCTCTTGCCGTTCAGGTCGGTGAATTTGGGCGCGCGGTTGAGGCAGAAGCGCAGCTTCTCCACCGGCAGATCCTCCGAGCGGAGCGCCCGTTTGAAACGCAGCGCGTTCTGTGCCGAGCGCATGTCGAGCTCGAGCGTCACGAAGTAGATCTGCGCGGAGGTGAGCACTGTCTCCGTCCATTGCACCAGCGTGCCGGGCATGTCGACTATCACGTAGTCGAATTTGGAGCGGGCGCGCTCCAGCACACGCTCCACGTCCTCGGGCGTGATCATGTCGAGCGGCAGCATCTCGGAGGGTGCGGTGAGCACCCAGAGCTTCTCCTCGAAGCTCACCAGCGATTGCTTGAAGATGTCGTCATCCATCGCCTCGGTATCCGACCACATCTCGAAAACCGCTTCGCGGCGGGGCAGGTCGAGATAGGTGGCCGTCGACCCGGTCTGCAGGCCGAAATCCATCAGGCAGACGCGCGGCGGGTCGTCCTTCTCCACGTTGGCCAGTTCCCAGGCGAGGTTGGTGGCCAGCGTGGTGGCCCCCGTGCCGCCGGCGAGCGCCTGCACCGCGAGCAGAACGCCGTCGCCCGGCGTGCTCGTCTTCACGAAGGGCGCGGCAGGCAGGGCGGCCTGTTCGTCGCGGCGGCGGATACGCTCGATCGCCGCTTCCAGCTCGCCCTCGGGCAGCGGATAGGGCACGAATTCGTCGGCCCCCTTGCGCAGGAGTTGATGCAGCACGGCGGGGCTCACATCCTCGGCGATCAGGATCACCCGGATCTTGCGCGAAGCTGCAAGCGCGATGATCTCCAGCAGGAGCGGCAGATCCTCCTCGTCGGTGTCGTCGATCGCGACGGCGGCAAACTCGATGCTGTCGGCTTCGGGCTGGCTGAAGAAGGCCAGCGCCTCGTTGATGTTGAGGTCGCCCCATGCCTCGCCCAGCGCAGCTTCCATATCCTCGATCAGAAGGTCGAAATTCTGAACGTCCCGGCTCACCGTGCACGCGATGATCGGGGCCTCATCGGGATGGTTGCTGTCACTACTCGTCATACTCGATCCCATTCGTATTTTACGCAGCGCTTGAACGCCCATTGCTTTTGGCCCCCTGCGCCGCTTCTCCGGAGACTCCCCGGAGTCACGTTATTCACCGGGGAAAATTGCCGGATAATATGGGCAACATTTGGGCCAAAAAACCGTAATTGTACGGAAGAAATAGACAAAAAAGGCCCGCCGTGAAAGGCGGGCCGTGGTCCAGTTGGCCCGGCACGCGCCGGGCAGGGAGATCTCTCATTCCTGCTGCAGGGTGGTGGCCTGCTGGGTCATCACGAGGGTCGAGGCGGGCTCGGCGCTGGCGATATATTCGCGGTAGACCACCTCGGCATACTTGCCGTCCATGATGATCGGATGCGATTGCACGAAGCCCGAAACCTCGGTGACGGTGCGCCGGTTGCGACGCTCTCGGCCCTGACTCACGATCAGCGGCTGGCGCTCGCCATAAGAGACCATCGCCTCGAGGCGTGAGCGCGAGATGCCGCGGCTCACCAGGTAGTTCACCACCATATGTGCGCGTCGCAGGCCAAGTTGCTGGTTGTAGGCATCCGAACCCACCGCATCGGTATGGCCGTAGACGCGGAAGCGCACCTCGGGATAATGCCGAATGAAAGCGGCCTGCTGGTCAAGCGTGGCGCGGGCGGCGCCATCGAGCTGGGTGGAGTTGAACTCGAAGTTGACCGTGGTCGGCACCTTGGCGGCGAATTTGTTGGCGAGGTCGATCACGAATTGCTTTTCGCCGGAATGAATCTGGGTGTTGTTCATCGTGGCGTTGCCGAAGCTGCCGCCATCCACCGCCGCGCCGGCTTCGGAATAGGTGCTCACCAGCGGATTGTTGGAGCAGGCCGCGAGCCCCAGCCCCGCCGCGCCCAGAAGAAGAAACCGTTTCATCATCGCGCCTCTCCTCAATCCATCACGTAGCCGTAGGAACCGCTGAAGTCCTGCCGGGCGACCTCGCCCGCAGGCGTTCCCTTGGTGCTTTCGTCCACGGCCACGCGACCATTGAGAAAGAGTTGCCGCTCGGAGGGGATCTTGACGCGGTCGGTGGGCAGCGCCAGCGCCTCGCCCTGCGTGGGCGTGACGAGATGCGCCGAGACGATGATCACGAGTTCGGTTTGCGCGCGCTGATAATCGGCGCTTCGGAAAAGGGCGCCCAGCACGGGCACATCGCCCACCCACGGAACCTGCCCTGAATTGTCGCGGAAATCGTCCTGCAGCAGCCCCGCGATGGCAAAGCTCTGCCCGTCGCGCATGGCGACCGTCGTGGAGGTGTCGCGACGGCGGAAGCCATTGACGGTGAGGCCGTTCGCGGTGATCGAATTCGCAGCATCGATCGAAGAGACTGCGGCGGCCAGCTCGAGGTTGATGATCCCGTCTTCCAACACGCGGGGCGTGAAGTTGAGCTCGACGCCGAAGGGTTTGAACTCGATCGTGGTCACGCCGTTATCCTGCGCCACAGGGATCGGATATTCGCCACCCGCGAGGAATTTTGCCTCCTGACCGGAGAGCGCGGTAAGGTTCGGCTCGGCGAGCGTCCGAACAACTCCTTTGGTTTCAAGGGCTTCGAGAAGTATACCCACTTCCACCGAGCCCACGTCGAAGCCAAAGGCGATGGCGCCGTTATTGGCCTGCACATCCGGGATGGCACCGGTGAGCAGCGAGGTGACTCCGGCATTGGTGTTTGTTGTGTTCGTGCCGCCGATCACGCCGAGCCCGCCGGCATTGGTGCCGTCGATGGCAAGCGACGTGCCGAGCGCCTTCGACACGCTGCGCTGCATCTCGGCGAAGCGCACCTTCAGCATCACCTGCTGTTTGCCCGATACGCTCATCAGGTTCGACACCCGCTCGGGAGCATAGCGCTGCGCCAGTTCCAGCGCCCGGTCCATCCCCGTGGTCGAGCTTACGGTGCCCGAGAGTACGATGCCGTCATTCGCGGTGCGCACCTCGATATTCTCGTTGGGCAGAATCTGCCGCAGCCGTTCCTTGAACTCGGAGATGTCGGCGCTCACCCGCACCTCGACATTGGTGATCAGCCGCCCCGTGGCGTCGAGCAGCGTGAGCGTGGTGCGCCCCGGCGCCTTGCCAAGCACGTAAATCGTGCGGTCCGACAGGGTGGAGAAATCGGCAATCGCGGGGTTGGCGATGCTGAGCTCGGCGAAGGGCACGTCGCTCTCAACCACCACCGCCTGGTTCATGGTTATGCTCAGATCGCGCCCTGTGCCCTTGCGCACCACCTGCAGCGACTCGGCCGCCGCCTCGCGTACGACAGGGCCAATCGCGACGACCACCCCCAGAAGGGCGGCCCCCAAGAAACGCAAATTGTACATGTGACCTGCCTTTCCGATCACGCCTCATCTCGCGGGTCTTTTTGCCCGCATTTGTCGCAAACATGGGGCAATTTGGAATTTTTTGCAAGAATCAATGGCCTGAGCGCTTTCTTCCACGGTGTTTTCCGGCATGCGTTGCCAGAAAGAGACCCGTTTTAGCCTGTTGAAACGGCAAAAGGCGCCAGGGTGAACCGGCGCCTTGGCTCTTCGAGCATGCGCTCAGTTGGTGCAGGGGATCGGTGTTTCGATCACTTCCGCGCCGCGGCGGGTGCGGATCGTGCAGACCTTTTCGCGCTCGGGTGCGGCTTCTACCACCTGCTCCTCGATGCCCAGAAGGCTGCGCTGATCCACCTGGATCACTTCCGCGACCGAGTCGTCATCCGCGCCCACAAGCGCCAGCGAGAGCCGGCCCGTCGATTGTGCCTGCGCCAGCGCGGCCACCTGCTGCGGCTTGACCGCCACCGTCACGGTGCGTGCGATGATCGCCTCGGCGGTGTCTGTATTGGCCACCTGATCCACGGCGATGAGCCGGATGTTTGTTTCGATGAGCTTCGTCACGCCGCCGGCCTGGCCCACTTCCACACGTTCGCCGCCCGTACGCGCGGCCTGACCCGACCAGTAGATATCCACGCGGTCACCGGGGCGCAAAAAGCCAGACACGCCGCTCGAGACATCCACGTTGATGGCAAAGGCGCGCATGCCGCGCTCGAGTTGCGATGTGATTCCCGCCTCCTCGCCCGGCTCGGTCACCTTCACGGCGAGAATCGCCTCGTTACGCTCCACCGAACGCAGCATGTAACGCGGGCGCGCCTCTCCCTCGGGGAAGAGTTCCGCCTCGGCCTTGAACACGCCCTCGGGCAGAGACATCCGCGGGAAGGGCTTGAGCGCCACGTCCTCGGGTTTGAGCTTCTGCCCGTATTCGAGCGATTTCTTCGCCACGAAGACATCTACCGTGTCGATGCCCGGATCGCGGTTCTCGCGTTCCTTGGCAAGTTCGGTTTGATAGGCTTCGATATATGTCTTGGCCATGTACACGGCGAACCCGGCAAGGCCGAGCCCGAGCACAAGTACGAGTCCGAAAACCAAACGCATCGCCTTTACCTCTTCAACTGCTCTCTTTTCGGGGCAGGGGATGCCCCGAATTTCCACAGGGAGTCATGCCCTGCCAATATGGCGAAATGGTGGAAGGGGAATGACTGTTTGGCGTCTCTTAGCCGCGTGCCGGTGGCCGGCGCGGAGCGCCAATCGTCAGTCGCCGTTTTCCACCGTCTTGTCGGTGAGCTCGGTGCCGACGCTGCCACCCAGCGTCGAGATCGCGCCGGAGATCGTCGAGGCCGTGCCAGCCGCCACGCCGACGATGGCTGCCGTGAGCACCACCCAATCGACCGAAACGGCGCCCTCCTCGTCTTCGAGGCGGGCCTTGATGCTGCGGCTCAGAAACTTGATGCGGTTTTTCATTGGGGTCACCACTCTACGTCAGACCGAAAGGCCGACCGTCACACATGATAAAGCGGTTCAAACAACCCTGGCCTTGGCCGTTGTCTTGAATTTCCGGCGGGTCGAGTGCCCCAAATCGCACATGGATCGTGCCAATCCTGATGGGCAAATGGCCGCGAACCTGAGGTTCCGCGGCCACTGCAAGCTTTCGAAGGCGTATCGCCTTATCCAGATTAGTCGCCGTTCGAAACGGTTTTGCCCGACACGCCGGTCTGGATGGTGCTGGACAGCGTGTTCACGCCCGACTGAACGGTGGAAACGCCGGCCACGCCGAGGCCCACGACTGCTGCGGTCAGCACGACCCAGTCAACCGTCACTGCGCCTTCTTCTTCGTTGCGGAATTTTTTGATGAACTTGATCATTTTAGGTCCCTCCAAAGGATCATTAGCTTCAGTTGCCAACCGCTTGGGGCTCACCGGGCCGCCTCTCTCTTAGGCCCTCGTCCCTTGCGGTATGAGCAGATATAGCCAGTGGATTCGGGCAGGATTTGGGCATCATTGGAGGCATTTTGTGAATCCGCGTATTTTACCCAAATGCACAATTAAGTCATTGATATAGTTGAAAAAGAAATTTCATTTTTTGCTTTTTAGGAGGTCTTTGCGGCAAAATCGGTAACGCTTTTGAAGGGAATGCGTTTCCCGCGTTCGAACAAAAACCGTGAAAGCAAGGGATTTTTCAGGTAGCCTCGGAAAAAATACTTCGAGGCAGAGCAGTGTTGTTGCAGATCATCCGAACCCCCGCGTTCGTCGCGGCGGCCCTTGCGGGGCTGCTGGCGCCCGTGCCGGGCCTCGCCGATCCTCCCGCCTATCCCGATTTCACCTTCAAGATGGAAAAGCCGCCCAAGGCCGGACAGCGCAAGCTGATCACCGTGCAGATCGCCCCTCGGGCGAATCCTGCCGTGCCTGAGTTGCCCGCGAAACCGCAGGCGGGCCAGTCTACAACCGGCGCCGCAACCGCCGCGCTCGCGCCGCTCGGCGCCTATGGCTGGTATTGGAACAAGGTGCCCCCCGCACTTGGCGCCGACCCTGCCGCGCGTATGCTCGCGGCCTTCGACAGCCTCGACAAGGGCCCCGGCGGTGCAAGGGTGGGTGGGCCGCGGCTGCAGACCCTGCAGACCATTGCCAGCGCGCAGGGCGCCAACATATTGCGCGCCACGGTGGGCACGCGCGTTTCGCCCGCGCTGGTGCTGGCGGTGATCGCCGTCGAGTCGGGCGGGCGCGTGGAGGCCGAAAGCCACAAGGGCGCGCAGGGGCTCATGCAGCTCATGCCGGATACCGCAACCCGCTTCGGCGTTACCGACAGCCTGTCCCCCGCCCAGAACATCGCGGGCGGCGTGAAATATCTCGACTGGCTTCTGGGCGAGTTCAAAGGCGACGCGGTTCTGGCGCTGGCGGGCTACAATGCGGGCGAGGGCTCCGTGAAAAAGCACGAGGGCGTGCCTCCCTTCGCCGAAACCCGCGATTACGTGCCCAAGGTGCTCGCCGCCTTCGACGTGGCGCGCGGCCTTTGCAAGACGCGGCCCGAACTCGTCACCGATGCCTGCGCGCTGAACCTCGCCGCGAACTGAGCTGCAATGGCACGCCCCGGGAGCAGCCCCGGGGCGGCTCGCGCCTTCAGACGATGGTCGCCTCGGTCTTCTCGCGTAGTTCAGCTTCGGTCACGTCCGGCGCCGTCTCCACGATCTTCAGCCCGCCTTCGACCACATCGAGCACGCCGAGATTGGTGATGATCCGGTTGACCACGCCCGCGCCGGTCAACGGCAGGGTGCATTCCTTCAGCAGCTTGCTTTCGCCCGCTTTGTTGGTGTGGTCCATCACCACCACCACGCGGCGCACGCCGGCAACAAGATCCATCGCGCCGCCCATGCCCTTCACCAGCTTGCCGGGAATCATCCAGTTCGCGAGGTCGCCGTTCTCCGCCACTTCCATTGCGCCGAGAATCGCCATTGCGATCTTGCCTCCCCGGATCATGCCGAAGCTCGTGGCGCTGTCGAAATAGGAGGTGTGAGGCAACTCCGTGATCGTCTGCTTGCCGGCATTGATCAGGTCGGGGTCTTCCTCGCCCGCGATCGGGAAGGGGCCCATGCCCAGCATCCCGTTCTCCGATTGCAGCGTCACATGCACGCCCTCGGGGATGTAGTTGGGCACCAGCGTCGGGATGCCGATACCGAGGTTCACATAGGTGCCGTCTTCCAGCTCCTGCGCGGCGCGCGCCGCCATTTGGTTACGATCCCACGGCATGTCTCAGGCCTCCCTAACGGTGCGTTGCTCGATGCGCTTCTCGTGCTCGCCCTGGATCAGGCGATGCACGTAGACGCCGGGCAGATGGATATGGTCGGGGTCGAGGCTACCCACAGGTACGATCTCCTCCACCTCCATCACACAGGTGCGCCCGCACATCGCCGCAGGCGGGTTGAAGTTGCGCGCGGTCTTGCGGAAGATCGCGTTGCCGGTCTCGTCGGCCTTCCACGCCTTGACGATGGACAGATCGGCGAAGATGCCACGCTCGAGCACGTAGGTCTCGCCGTCGAACTCCTTGTGTTCCTTGCCCTCGGCCACCTGGGTGCCCACGCCTGTCTTGGTATAGAAGCCCGGAATGCCCGCACCACCCGCGCGCATCCGCTCGGCGAGGGTTCCTTGCGGGTTGAACTCGATCTCGAGTTCGCCCGAGAGATATTGCCGCATGAACTCGGCATTCTCGCCTACGTAGGAGCTCATCATCTTCTTCACCTGCTTCGTCTGCAACAGGATACCGATGCCGAAATCGTCGACGCCCGCATTGTTCGAGGCGAAGGTGAGATTCTTCACACCCGAGTCCTGAATGGCCTTGAGCAGCAGCTCTGGGATGCCACAGAGGCCAAAGCCCCCCGAGGCGATCAGCATGCCGTCCTCCAGAAGCCCGTCCAGCGCTTCCGCGGCGGACCCGTAGATCTTGCTCATCTGAGTAACCCTCCTGAATTTTGCCCCGATATGATGCCCCGCTTGCATGCCTGTCAACGCCCGGTCCCGAAGGATCGAACGGAATTACGGGTTTCTACCTATGCCGTGAGTATTTCAGCCAAGAAGAAGCAGGGGCGCGCGCCCGGCTCTTCTTCTTGGTTCAAATACCTCCCGCGCGGAGCGCAGGAAGACTCATTTTCCGGCGGAGGCCTTCTTCTTGCGTGCAGGCGCTTTCTTGCCACCCTTGGCGGCTTTCTCGGCGATCAGCGCGACAGCCATTTCCATCGTCACATCGCCCGGCTCGGTGCCCTTGGGCAGAGTGGCGTTGACCTTCTCCCATTTCACGTAAGGGCCGTAGCGGCCATCCATCACGTTGACCGCGCCACCGCTTTCGGGATGCTCGCCCAGCTCCCTGAGCGGCTTGGCGGCGGCACCGCGACCCTTGCCGCGGGACGCGGCCTTCTTGGCAAGCTCCTCCACCGCGCGGTTCATGCCGATGGTGAAAACCTCGTCGGCCTCCTTGAGGTTGGCATAGAGCCGACCGTGCTTGACATAGGGCCCGTAGCGACCGATGCCCGCTTCGACCATCTCGCCGTCTTCGGGATGCGGGCCCACTTCGCGCGGCAGGCTCAGGAGCAACAGCGCCTTCTCGAGATCCATGTCATCGGGCGCCCAGCCCTTGGGCAAGCTGGCGCGGGGCGGTTTCTTCACGTCTTCGGTCACCTCGCCGCGCTGCACGTAAGGGCCGAAGCGACCCGTGCGCAGGCTGATCTCCTCGCCATTGTCCTCGCCCAGTACGCGGTCGCCGCCCTGCTCCTCGCCGCCGATGGGGCGGGTGTAGCGGCATTCGGGGTAACGCGAGCAGCCTACGAAGCCGCCGGTGCGCGAGGTCTTGAGATGGAGCGAGCCCTCGCCGCAGAGCGGGCAGGAGCGCGGGTCGGAGCCGTCCTCGCGGGGCGGGTAAAGCTGGGGGGCGAGGGCGGCGTCGAGCTTGTCGAGCACCTCGGAGATGCGCAACTCGGAGGTTTCGGCGATGGCGGCGGAGAAATCGCGCCAGAACTCGGCCAGCACCTTCTTGTAATCGGCCTCGCCCGCGCTGATCACGTCGAGTTCTTCCTCGAGGTTGGCGGTGAACTCGTAGCCGACGTATTTGCGGAAGAAGTTCAGCAGGAAGATGGTGACGATCCGGCCCTTGTCTTCCGGGATGAGCCGGTTCTTTTCCTTCCGCACATATTCGCGATCCTGGATCGTGGTCACGATCGAGGCATAGGTCGAGGGGCGCCCGATGCCCAGCTCTTCCATCTTCTTCACCAGTGTCGCCTCGGTGTAGCGCGGCGGAGGCTGGGTGAAATGCTGCTCGGACATCACGCCGCGCTTCTCTGCCTTCTCGCCCTCCATGATCTGCGGCAGGCGCTTGTCGTCTTCGCTCTCCACATCATCGCGGCCTTCCTCGTAGACCTTGAGAAATCCGTCGAAGAGCACGACCTGGCCCGTGGCGCGCAGGTCGACCTGTCCGTCGGCGCTTTCGATATCGACCGTGGTACGCTCGAGCCGGGCCGCGGCCATCTGGCAGGCGAGCGTGCGCTTCCAGATGAGATCGTAGAGCTTGCGCTGGTCAGGGTCGGAGACGCGGATCTTGGCGGCGTCGCGCGTCATGTCTGTAGGGCGGATGCACTCATGCGCCTCCTGCGCGTTCTTCGCCTTGTTCTTGTACATGCGCGGAGAGCTCGGGATGTATTCCTCGCCGTAGCGATCCTTGATGGCGTCGCGCGCGGCCATCACGGCCTCGGGGGCCATGTCGATCCCGTCGGTCCGCATGTAGGTGATGAGGCCAGCCTCGTAGAGCCGTTGCGCCGCGCTCATCGTCTGGCGCGCGCCCATGCCGAACTTGCGGGAGGCCTCCTGCTGGAGCGTCGATGTCATGAAGGGCGCGGAGGGGTTGCGGCTCGTGGGCTTGGCCTCCACCGCCTTCACCGTCAGATCGCGGCTTTCAACCGCCTTCACGGCGAGTGACGCCTGATGCTCTGTCGCCAGATCGTACTTGTCGAGCTTCTTGCCGGCGTAGCTTACGAGCCGCGCCTCGTATTCCTGCCCGCGCGGTGTGGCCATCAGCGCCTTGACCGACCAGTATTCGCGCGCCTGAAACGCCTCGATCTCCATCTCGCGCTCGACGATCAGGCGCAGGCAGACGGATTGCACGCGGCCCGCCGAGCGCGCGCCGGGCAGCTTTCGCCAGAGCACGGGCGAGAGGTTGAAGCCCACGAGATAGTCGAGCGCGCGGCGGGCGAGATAGGCCTCCACGAGGCTGTCATCCACATCGCGCGGGTTCTTCATCGCCTCGGTCACAGCGGACTTGGTGATCGCGTTGAAGACCACCCGGCTGACAGGGGTATCTTTCCTGATCGCCTTGCGCTTGCGCAGGGTCTCCTCGAGGTGCCAGCTGATCGCCTCGCCCTCGCGGTCGGGGTCGGTGGCGAGGATGAGGGCATTGTCGTCCTTCAGCGCGTCGGCGATCGCCTTGACGTGCTTTCGGCTGTCGGCGCCCACCTCCCACGTCATCTCGAAGCCGTTCTCTGGGTCGACGGAGCCATCCTTCGGGGGCAGGTCGCGGACGTGGCCGTAGGAGGCCAGAACCGTGTAATCGGATCCCAGGTACTTGTTGATTGTCTTCGCTTTGGCCGGGGACTCGACAACGACAACTGGCATGGAAACTCCTTCCGGCTCACACGGCCCGACTCAGGCGGCGGTTATGGCGGGGCAAGATGTGGGCTTGCAAGTGGGAATGTCAATGCGCGTGGCAGTGGCCTCGGGTAGAGGATAGAACCTCCGCAGGTGCTCAGGGTCGGGCGCTTGCGGGTCTCCGGGCCCGACCGGCCGCGCCCTGTGGCATCGAGTGGTTCAGCTTGCGGGAGCCTTTTGCGCACCGGTCCGGCGGGTTTGAGTTGCGGCGCGGCGCGGTGCTCGCGTCGCCCTGTCCGGCCCGAGATCGGCGCGCGAAATCAGCCCGCCCGGATGTCGCGTGATCAGCCCGGAGAGCTCGAGTTCCGAAATCGAAGGGGTGAGCCGCGCGGCGGGCGTGCCCATGTCGCGAATGAGCTGATCTTCCGCGAGCGGCGTTGCGCTGAGCCGGCGCAGAATCTCGTCATGCAGCGCGGCGGTGTCGCGCAGGCTGCGGGAGGGAGCTGGGGCCTGCGGCGCCGAATTCGCACCTCCCGCGGCGGTCATGGCGGCCGTACCACTTGGAGGCGGAGCATCGGATGACGCGTGGTAGGCTCCGTCTTCTGCTGGTGCCGCCGCCTCTTCCGGTGCCGCTGCTTGCGCGTGAGTCCGCGTGGGCAGCGCCTCGATCACATCCTGCGCCGAGCGCACGAGGATGCCGCCATCGCGCAGGAGCATGTTGCAGCCGGCCGCGCGCGGCTCGAACGGGTGACCGGGCACTGCCATAACCTCCCGCCCCTGGTCGAGCGCGGCGCGGGCGGTGATGAGCGAGCCGGATTTCGCTGCGGCTTCCACCACAACGGTGGCGGGCGAGAGCGCGCTGATGATACGGTTGCGCGACGGGAAATGGCGGGCCTGCGGCACAACGCCGAAGGGGTGTTCCGACACTCTGAGCCCATGGCGCAGGATATCTTCCCCGAGCCGCACGTTTTCTGCCGGGTAAATCACGTCTACCCCGCCGGCCATCACGGCGATGGTGCCTTCCTCGAGACTTGCCAGATGTGCGGCGGTGTCGATCCCACGGGCAAGGCCGGACACGATGGCGAAGCCTTGCTCGGCCAGATCTCCGGCCAGCATCCGGGTCATCCGCATGCCGAGTGAAGAGGCGTTGCGCGCACCCACGAAGCTCACGCGCGGTTTATCCAGCACCGAGAGGCAGCCCAACGCCCAGAGCACGGGCGGCGCATCCTCGGTTTGGGCCAGCAGGGCAGGGTAGCCGGGCGCACCGATGCAGAGCATGTGCGCGCCGATGGCGCGGGCGGTTTGGAGTTCGGCAATGGCCAATTCTGGCGGGGCAGGGCTGTAGCTTGTGACGCCTGCGGCCCTGGCGACCTCGGGCAGCGCCTCGAGAGATCTTGCGGCGCTGCCATGCTCGGCCATCAGCCTGTGAAAGGTCTGCGGCCCGACTCGACGGGAGCGAAGCAGGCGCAGCCACGATATCCGATCATCTTCCGTGGTGGGTGGGTGTGGGGGGTGAGTGGAAGGATGTTTGTCCTCGAACATCGTGGCTCCGCCTGCTTGCCCCATCTTGCTACCGCACGGGTGGTTAATCGCCGGTAAACCACGCCGGAAAAAATCAGCACCTCCAAAAAATGCAGGTTTCACCAGCGATTCGCCCGATGTGTTTCTTTCGCTCCGGCCGCATTTGCGCCCGAAAGGGAAAGGGCCGCACTCTCTTGTACGGCCCCATCCCGATGTCATTCGGCGAATCGCCTCGAGCTCACTCCGCCTGAAGCTGGTATTTCGCCGTGAGCCATTCTTCGACGTGGTAGCTCTGCACGATCCGGCCATTTTCGACGGTGTGAATGTCGATCGACATGATCTCGAAGCTCTTGCCCGAGGGGTCTATCCCGAGAAAGGGCACCGCGGGCGTGCCGGTGGCCTTGCCGCGCACGATGTAACGGTTCCCGTCCTGCAGGATCTCCTGCGGCTCCCATGTCAGGTCGGGCACGACTTCGCCGAATGCCGCCAGCGTCTTCACCAGCCCTTCGGCTCCCTCGCCTCCGCGCGGGGTAGGGATCGACACCCAATCTTCCGCAACGACGCTGCGCACCATTTCTCCGGTGGCATCCGCGGGGGTTGTGAGCAGATCGGCATAGAAGCTTCGGATGACATCGAGGTCATCGGCCAGCGCGGCAAGCGGTGTCGCCGCAAGGGCAGCCGCGGCAACAAGGGTGGAAAGCGTCTTGGTCATCTCGGGATCTCCTTGGATGCGATGCGAGTAAGAAAACCTTGCCGCTCGGCTCGATTGTTCTGTAGGTAGGAAATACAAAATCCACTCTTCGCTATTACAAAACAAATATGGCCCGCGCTCCCTCGCACCAGACAATTCGCCGGCTCACCTACTTCGCGGCCATCGCCGAGGCGGGCTCGATTCGTGGCGCGGCGGAGCGGCTCGGCCTTTCCGTGCCCGTGGTCTCCACCGCGCTCTCCGAACTCGAGGCGGAGCTGGGTGTAACCCTCGCCCTTCGCAGCACCCGCAGCTTCACGCTGACAGCCGCGGGCGAGGCGGTGATGGAGGCGGCACGCGACACGCTCGCGGCGGCGGGCCGGGCGATGGCTCTCGCGGCGGGCAGTGGCAAGGCCCCCCTCACCGGCCGTCTCGCGCTCACGCTCCCTTCGGAGATGGCCGCGCACTGGCTACCGCCGCTCCTTGCGCGCTTCCGGGCCGAAGCGCCCGACGTTGCACTGGAGATCGACGCCAATGACGGCAGGGTTCCGCTCGCCAGCAGCCGATTCGACATGGCGATTCGCGTCGAGGGACCGCTTCATGGGGATATCGCGGGCGGCACCGTGCTGAAGACCGCGCTCGTGGCGAGCACGCCCTTCGAGCCGCAACGGAGGGCGGAGGGCTTCACGCTCGACATCCCGCTGATTGCACCGCGCTATGTCGGCGCCGTGCTGAGCCCGCGCGAAAACGACGCGCCGGTTGCTCTCCGGTTTCGCGAAATCATCGAGACGAACAGTTTCGTCGTGGCGAGGCGCATGGCGCTCGCGGGCCTTGGCGCGGCGCTCCTGCTGGAGCCATCGGTGCGCGACGACATCGCCCAAGGCGCGCTCCTGCGTCTTTGCCCCGCGCTCGAGTTCGGGGTCGTGCGGGCGAGTGTGGTGATGCGCGATGCACTCCCTTCCCCGGCCGCCCGCCGCTTTGCCGCGCTGGTCGAGGCCGGATAGCGCGCTGGTCTGGCCACCCCGCACGCCCACCTTCTTCTTGTCGGAAATACCTCTCCGACGGCCCGGATAAGCGCCGCACGCCGAAAAATCGCGCCTCAGCCTGCCGCCGAGCCGCCCACCGTCAGCCCGCCGATCATCACCGTGGGCTGGCCCACGCCCACCGGCACCCATTGGCCCGCCTTGCCGCAATTGCCCATGCCAGGGTCGAGCGCCATGTCGTTGCCCAGCGCGCGGATCTGCTGGAGCGCGGTCGCCCCGTCTCCGATGAGCGTGGCGCCCTTCACCGGCGCGCCCACCTTGCCGTTCTTCACCCGGTAGGCCTCGGTGCAGGAGAAGACGAACTTGCCGTTGGTAATGTCCACCTGCCCGCCGCCGAAGCCCACGGCATAGATGCCGTCCTTTAGGTCGGCCACGATATCGGAAGGGTCGGCATCGCCGCCCAGCATGTAGGTGTTGGTCATGCGTGGCATGGGCGCATGGGCATAGCTCTCGCGGCGTCCGTTACCGGTGGGCGCTACGCCCATGAGCCGCGCATTCTGGCGGTCCTGCATGAAGCCCACGAGAATTCCGTCCTCGATCAGCACGTTCTTGGCCGATGGCGTGCCTTCATCATCCACGGTGATCGAGCCGCGCCGGTCGGGGATCGTGCCGTCGTCGAGCACCGTAACCCCCGGCGCTGCGATGCGCTGGCCCATCAGCCCGGAAAAGGCGGAACTGCCCTTGCGGTTGAAATCGCCCTCGAGCCCGTGGCCGATGGCCTCGTGCAAGAGGATCCCGGGCCAACCCGGGCCGAGAACCACATCCATCACCCCAGCCGGCGCGGCCTCGGCCTTGAGGTTGACCAGCGCGATCCGCAGCGCCTCGTGCGCCTTTCGCTGCCAGTCCGCCGGGTCTATGAGGCCATCTAGCCCCACACGCCCGCCGCCGCCGGCGTGACCCGACTCGCGCCGCCCGTTCTCTTCCACGATCACCGCTACGTTCACACGGGTCATGGGCCGCGTGTCGCGTGTCTCGCTGCCGTCGGGGCGCAGGATCACCACCTCCTGGTGCGAGGCGGCGATAGTGGCCGTCACCTGCACCACGCGCGGGTCGAGTTCGCGGGCGAAGGCATCGATCTCGCGGAGCGTTTCGAGCTTCACCGGGAAGGTCGCGCCGGCGATCGGGTCGTCTTCTGTGTAAAGCTTGCGATTGGTGCGCACGGGCGGCGGGGCCATGGTGCCGCCGCCCTCGCCCACCGCAAGGCGGGCCGTTTCAACCGCGCGGGCGAGCGCGGCCTCGCTCACGTCGGAGCTGTGCGCATAGCCCGCCACCTCGCCCCGGACGGCGCGCAGACCGAATCCCTCGGACGCGTCGTAAGAAGCCGACTTGACCTTGCCGTCATCGAAGACGAGCGCCTCTGAGCGGCGCCGTTCGAGAAAGAGTTCGCCGTCGTCGGCGCCGGCCGTGGCGTCGCGCAGGCGCCTCAGCGCCGCCTCGCGGTCGAGCGTCGTCTCGAAGGGGCGGAAAGCCGTGTCGTTCATGGGGTTCTCCTCGCATTGGCGCCAAGAGAGCGCGGAATCTTGATCTGAATCAAGAAAAGCGTCCGTTTGCCGCAAGCGTCATTCTTGTCTGCGCCGGCAGAATGTGGTTTTACCGTGTGCGAACAACGGGAGGGCACCAGCGCCGGTGCCCAAGAGTTAACAGACAATACGAACGCTTCAACCGATCAGGGTGCAAAATGCGACTTTCATCCAGCCTCATGGCCGCCATGGCCGCCCTCACCGCCCTTCCCGCCGCCGCGCAGGAGGGGCTGCAGTCCGTGGGCAAGCCCGTCGACGGAGCTATGGGCTTTCAGCCGGCGGCCACCGAGCTTGCACGCGATATCCAATGGCTCGACGGGATGATCAACGTGATCATCACCGCCATCGTGATCTTCGTCTGCGCCCTGCTGGTGATCTGCATGGTGCGCTACAACCGCCGCGCCAACCCCGAGCCTGCGAAGTTTACCCACAACTCGCCGCTCGAAGTGGCGTGGACGGTGGTGCCCATCGTGATCCTCGTGTTCATTGGCGCCTTCTCCCTTCCGGTGCTTTTCAAGCAGCAGGAGATCCCCGAGGGTGACATCAACATCAAGGTCACAGGCTACCAGTGGTTCTGGGGCTACGAGTACCAGGATCACGACTTCTCCTTCGAGAGCTTCATGCTGGCGCGTGAAGACCTCGCTGAATATGGCTACGCGGAAGACGAGTATCTGCTCGCCACCGACACGGCCATCGTGGTGCCCGTGGGCAAGACCGTCGTGATGAACGTGACCGGTGCCGACGTGATCCATTCCTGGACGATCCCAGCCTTCGGCGTGAAGCAGGATGCCGTGCCGGGCCGCATCGCCCAGTTGTGGTTCAAGCCCGAGAAGGAAGGCATCTATTTCGGCCAGTGCTCCGAACTCTGCGGCAAGGACCACGCCTACATGCCGATCACCGTGAAAGTGGTGAGCCAGGAGGAATACGACCAATGGCTCGACGGTGCGATCGAGCAATATGCCGGCACGCCGCGCTCGGTCGAGGTGGCTTCCGCCGTCGAATGACGCCCTGTGGGTGGGTTTGAAACCCACCCTACGAACCGCCTGTAGGGTGGGTTTCAAACCCACCTTGCCAGCCTGATCGAACCTGAAAGCGCAGCCGATCCATGAGCGACGCAAGCCTCAACACCACAGCGCAAGCCGCCCCCGCGGAGGGAGAGGCAGGCTTTGGCGATTACTTCGCGCTCCTGAAGCCGCGCGTCATGACGCTGGTCGTCTTCACCGCCTTCGTGGGTCTGGTGTCGGCGCCCGGCGGGCTGCACCCTGTGGAGGCCTTCGCGGCCATTCTCTTCATCGCAATCGGCGGTGGTGCCTCGGGCGCACTCAACATGTGGTGGGATGCCGATATCGACGCGGTGATGAAGCGCACCCGCAAGCGGCCCATCCCGGCCGGCGTCATCTCCGGCAGCGAGGCCTTCGGTTTCGGAATGGCTCTGGCGGGCTTCTCGGTGGTGATGCTCTGGCTCGCCACCAACTGGGTGGCCGCGGCGCTTCTGGCTTTCACCATCTTCTTCTATGTCGTGATCTACTCTATGTGGCTCAAGCGCTGGACGCCGCAGAACATCGTGATCGGCGGGGCAGCGGGAGCTTTTCCTCCGATGATCGGCTGGGCCGCCGTCACCGGCACCGTGAGCCTCGAATCGGCGCTGATGTTCGCGCTCATCTTCATGTGGACGCCACCGCATTTCTGGGCGCTGGCGCTGTTCATGCGCTCTGATTACGACGATGCTGGCGTTCCGATGCTCACAGTGACCCACGGGCGCCGCGCCACACGCGCGCATATCCTCGCATACACGCTACTGCTGGCCGCGCTTGCGGTTGGCACGGGCTTCACCGCCGTGGGCGGGCCGGTCTACCTTGCCGTGGCGCTGGTACTCAACGCGCTCTTCCTCAAGGGCGCGTGGGAAATCTGGCGGCGCTCCGAGGAGATGGCGGAGGCCGACAATTACAAGGTGGAGAAATCCGTCTTCAAGCTTTCGCTCTACTACCTCTTCGCGCATTTCGGTGCCATCGCGCTCGAGGCGGCGCTCGCGCCCTTCGGACTTGGAGGCTGGTAAGCGATGGCCCTCTCTCGCCAGCATGACCTTCACAAGCGCCGCTTCTCCCGCAATCTCGGGCTCGGGCTGGTGCTTGCCGGCTTCGTGGGGCTTATCTTCGGGCTGACGGTGGTGAAGGTTTCGACCGATGAATTCACCAAGCCGCTTCTGCAGGAGAATAACTGACATGGCGATGGACGAGAAGGGCAAGACGGTTGTGAAACTCGTGGGCGTCGTCTTCACCATGGGCGCGCTCGCATGGGCATCGGTGCCGTTCTACGACTGGTTCTGCCGCGTGACAGGGTTCGGCGGCACCACAGGTCAGGCAGCCGCTGGCTCCGACGAGATTCTCGATGAAACCATCACTGTGCGGTTTGTCGCTTCCGAGGAGCGCGATTTCCCGTGGGAGTTCCGCCCGCTCCAGCGCGAGGTTGAGTTGCGTATCGGTGAGACGGGGCTGGCTTTTTACGAAGCCTACAACCCGACCGATCGTGTGGTGGCGGGCTCTGCCAGTTATAATGTCGCGCCCTATGAGGCCGGCGGTTTCTTCACCAAGATCGACTGTTTCTGCTTCCAGGAGCAGGTTCTCCAACCCGGACAGCGGGTGGAAATGCCCGTTACCTTCTATGTCGATCCCGAGATCGTAACCGACCGCGACGCGAAATACGTGCACACCATCACGCTTGGCTACACCTTCTACGAGAGCGACGTGCCCGAAGGCTACGAGACCGAGCAGGCCGCGCTTGCGGATGGCACCGAAACCGATAATACAGCATACTAGAAGACGCTCTGGCGAGGGACACGCTTATGGCACACGAGAAAAACCACGACTACCACATTCTGAACCCCTCGATCTGGCCGTTCCTCGGCGCGGTCGCCGGGTTCGTGATGCTCTTCGGAGCGGTGCTGTTCTTCCACGATCACGGCCCGTGGGTGCTGCTGATGGGGTTCGTGGGCGTGGCCTACGTGATGTTCGGCTGGTGGGGCGACACCATCAAGGAGAACCACATGGGCGATCACACGCCCGTGGTGCGTATCGGCCTGCGTTACGGCTTCATCATGTTCATCATGTCCGAGGTCATGTTCTTCGCGGCGTGGTTCTGGAGCTTCTTCAAACACGCGATCTACCCGATGGATCCGTCTGGCATGAGCCCGGCGGTGGATGGCGTCTGGCCGCCCGCGGGGATCGAGACGTTCGACCCGTGGCACCTGCCGCTGATCAACACGCTGATCCTGCTCTGCTCGGGCGCTGCGGCGACCTGGGCACACCATGCTCTGGTGCATGAGAACAACCGGCAGGACATGAAGTGGGGCCTCATCCTCGCCATCGCACTGGGTGCGCTCTTCACCGTTTTCCAGATCTACGAGTACAGCCACGCGGCCTTTGGCTTCTCCGGCAACATCTACGGCGCCAACTTCTTCATGGCGACGGGCTTCCACGGTGCGCATGTGGTGATCGGCACGATCTTCCTCTTCGTCTGCCTGATGCGGGTGCTGAGGGGCCATTTCACACCCGAGAACCACGTGGGCTTCGAAGCCGCGGCTTGGTACTGGCACTTCGTCGACGTGGTGTGGCTCTTCCTCTTTGCAGCAGTCTACATCTGGGGCGGCTGAGGGGTCTGAAAGACTTTTTCGCCTTCGGCGAAGGTACTTGAAACAAGAAGAAATGCGGGGAGGGCGCTTCCCGCATTTTGCTTTGAAGGGGTAATCATGCTGAAACGGGTGATCCTTCCGCTTGTCTTCGGGTTGGCCGGCGTGGCCGTGCTGGTGAGCCTCGGGGTTTGGCAGATGCAGCGGCTCGCGTGGAAGGAGGGCGTGCTGGCGGAGATCGAGGCACGGATCGCGGCCGAACCCGTGGCACTTCCAGAGGCAATCGACAGGGCGGCGGCCAAGTATCTGCCCGTGGCGCTCGAGGGCCGTTTCGGCGATGGTGTGCTGCGCGTGCTGGTGAGCCGCAAGCAGGTGGGGGCGGGCTATCGCATCATCTCGCCCTTCGAGACGGTGGAGAGCCGGCGTGTGCTGGTCGATCGCGGCTTTATCCGCGTCGCGGGCCAGCTTCTGCCGCCGCCCACGGGGCGGGTTCGCATCCTTGGCAACCTGCACTGGCCCGACGACCGCCTGAGTTCGACACCCGAGAACGACATCGAGGGCAACACGTGGTTCGCGCGCGATATCGTACCCATGGCGGAGGTGCTGGGCACGGAGCCTCTGCTGGTCGTCGTGCGCGAGGTGTCGGAAAACGACCCGGCGATGACGCCGCTGCCCGTCGACACGAGCGCGATTCCCAACGATCACCTCGAATACGCTATTACATGGTTCTCGCTCGCCGCGATCTGGGCAGCGATGACCGGCTTCTTCCTCTGGCGCGGCCGCAACCCTGCGAAAGGCGATTGACATGCAATACATCTCAACCCGCGGGCAGGCCCCGGTTCTGAGCTTCGAAGAGGCGATGCTGACGGGGCTTGCGCGCGATGGCGGGCTCTACCTGCCGGAACGCATTCCGCAGATGAGCGCCGCCGAGATCGCCGCGCTCGAGGGGCTGGCCTACGAGGAAGTGGCCTTCCGGGTGATGTGGCCTTTCGTCGGCGGTGCCTTCACCGAAGACGAATTTCACGCGATCATCTCGCGCGCCTATGCGGGCTTTGCGCATGCGGCCCGCGCGCCGCTCAAGCAGCTTGCGCCGGGGCATTTCCTTTTGGAGCTTTTCCACGGGCCGACGCTGGCCTTCAAGGATTTCGCGATGCAGCTCATAGGCCAGCTCTTCGAGGCCTCGCTCACGCGCTCGGGGCGGCGGGTGTGCATCGTGGGCGCGACCTCGGGCGATACCGGCTCGGCGGCGATCGAGGCATTCCGGGGGCTCGAGGCGGTGGATGTGTTCATACTATACCCGCATGGCCGGGTTTCGGAGGTGCAGCGCCGGCAGATGACGACGCCCACCGAGAGCAACGTGCATGCCGTGGCGATCGACGGCTATTTCGACGACGCGCAGGCGCGGCTCAAGGACATGTTCAACGATTTTGCCTTCCGCGATGCGGTGGGGCTTGCGGGGGTCAACTCGATCAACTGGGCGCGGGTGCTGGCGCAGGTGGTCTATTACTTCTCCTCTGCCGTCTCTCTGGGGGCTCCGCATCGGCCGGTGAGTTTCACCGTTCCGACCGGCAATTTCGGGGATATCTTCGCGGGTTACATCGCGAAGCGGATGGGCCTGCCCATCGAGAAGCTCGTGGTCGCCACCAACCAGAACGACATTCTGCATCGCTGCCTCTCCAGCTCCGAATACCGGCCGGAAGGCGTTGTGCCCTCGATCAGCCCCTCGATGGATATCCAGGTGAGCTCGAATTTCGAGCGGGCGCTCTACTACGCCTATGAAGAAGACGGCGCGGCGGTCGCGCAGCTCATGGAAGAGCTCAAGGGTGGCGGCTTCCACGTAAGCCAGGGCGCGCTGCAGGCTTTGCGCGAGAGTTTCGAGAGCGGGCGCGCCTCGGAGGAGGAGACGCTCGCCACGATCGCACGGCTCCAAGCGGAAACGGGCGAACTGCTTTGCCCCCACTCGGCCGTGGGCGTGAAGGTGGCCGAGGAGCATCACCAGCCGGGCACGCCGATGATTACGCTCGCCACGGCACATCCCGCGAAGTTCCCCGACGCAGTGGAAAAGGCCAGCGGCATTCGCCCCCCCTTGCCTCCGCATATGTCGGACCTGTATGAGCGTTCGGAACGGGTGAGCCGGGTGGCGAACGACCTTGGCGCCCTGCAGGATTTCATCAGGAGCCGGATCGCGAATTGACCGTCAACCTCACGACACTGCCCAACGGGTTCCGCATCGTCTCCGAGCATATGCCGGGGCTTCAATCTGCCGCCATCGGGGTCTGGGTGCTTGCGGGTGCCCGCCATGAGGAGGCGCGACAGAACGGCATCGCGCATTTCCTTGAGCATATGGCCTTCAAGGGCACGAAACGGCGCAGCGCGCTGGAGATTGCCGAGGCGATCGAGGATGTCGGCGGCTACATCAACGCCTATACCTCGCGCGAGGTCACGGCCTTCTATGCGCGCGTGCTCGGAGATGATGTGCCGTTGGCGCTCGACGTGGTGGCCGACATCCTGCGCCACCCGGTCTTCGACCCTAAGGAGATCGAGGTGGAGCGTGGCGTGATCCTGCAGGAGATCGGGCAGGCGCTCGACACGCCTGATGACATCATTTTCGACTGGCTGCAGGAGCAGGCCTACCCCGACCACCCGTTGGGCCGCACCATCCTCGGTGCCGAGGAGCGGGTGCGCGGCTTCTCAAGGGAAGACCTCACCGGCTTCGTGGATCAGCATTACCGCCCCGGGCAGATGATTCTCTCGGCGGCTGGCGCGGTAGATCACGATGCTCTCGTGCGGGACGCGGAGGCCTTCTTTGGCGATCTCTCGGGGGAGAATGCCGCGCCGGCTTCCACCGCGCGCTTTTCCGGCGGCGAGATGCGCCGGGTGAAGACGCTGGAGCAGGCGCATCTGGCGCTGGCTTTCGAAGGTCCGGACTATACCGACCCGCGCATTCATGCCGCGCAGATCTATGCCACCGCGCTCGGCGGTTCGATGTCGTCGCGCCTCTTTCAGGAGATCCGCGAGCGGCGCGGGCTCTGCTACACGATCTTCGCGCAGGCCGGGGCCTATTCCGACACCGGGATGATGACGATCTATGCGGGCACCTCGGGCGCGCAGATGGCTGACCTTGCCGGGATCACGATCGACGAGATGAAGCGCGCCGCGGAAGATCTGAGCCCGGCCGAACTCGAAAGGGCGCGAGCGCAGATGAAGGCGGGGCTCCTTATGGGGCTCGAAAGCCCCTCGAACCGCGCCGAACGGCTGGCGCGGATGCTTCAGATCTGGGGCCGGGTTCCCGGGCTCGAGGAAGTGGTGGAGAAAATCGACGCTGTGACGCTCGCGGATCTGCGCGCCGTCGCGGAAGACACCGTGGCGCGCGCCCCATCGGCGCTCGCGCTCTACGGCCCGGTGGAAGACGCCCCGACTCTCGAGGTGCTCGACGCGAGGCGCGCCGCCTGATGTTCCTGCCTCGGCGGAAGATTCGCATCGAGACGGAACGCCTCTCCTTGCGCCCGCCGCAACTTGCCGATTACCGCGCGTGGTGTGCCCTGCGCGAGGAAAGCGCCGATTTTCTTACGCCGTGGGAGCCGCAATGGGCCGCAGACCATCTTTCGCGCAAGGGCTTCACCAATCGCGTGACATGGGCGCAGCGCTCCATCGCCAACGGTTCGGCAGTGCCACTTTTCCTCTTCCGGCGTGAGGGCGACAGGCTGCTCGGCGCGATCACGCTCGACAATATCCGCCGCGGGCCGGCGCAGGCCGGGACGCTGGGCTACTGGATCGGCCAGCCCTATGCCCGGCGCGGTTACATGCGCGAGGCCATCGCGGGTGTGGTGCATCACGCCTTCGAGCGGCTCGATCTATCGCGGCTCGAGGCCGCCTGCCTGCCGGAGAACGAGGCCTCGCGGCGGCTGCTGGAGACTTGCGGATTCAAATACGAGGGCGTGGCGCAGAGTTATCTGCAGATCAACGGGCGCTGGCGCACCCATGTGCTATATGCAGCGCTGCGCTCCGACAGGCGCGGGCGGGCGGAGACCGGGTGAGAGGTGAGGGCCAGCCCGCCGCCAAATGATGCCTCGGGGTGACGTTGCGGAAATTCGACCTATACCTCTGGGAAACAGGGGAGATGCACATGATCCGGACGGCTTTCTTTGTCACCATCCTCGCTTCGCTGGTGTTGGGGCTAGGGCCTTTGCCCGCCACCGCGCAGGAGCGGCGGCCCTCGCATTGCATCGCTGTGGCGGAAAGCACGCCGGGGGTGGAGTATCTTCACAAGGCCTCTTTTCGCGCGCCGGTGCCGGACCAGTCGGTGCGGATACGCTATGTGACCCATGCCAGCTTCCTGATCCAGACACCGGGCGGGCTCTCGGCGGTGACCGATTTCACCGGCTACGTGGGCAACGTGGATTTCATCCCCGACGTGGTGACGATGAACCATGCCCATTCGACCCATTGGACGGCAAACCCCGACCCCGCCATTCCGCATGTGCTGCGCGGCTGGGGTGAGGAGTTCGGGCAGGGGATCGAACATCATCTCGACCTCGGCGAGATGCTGGTGCGCAATGTCTCCACCGATATCCGCTCGGCTTTTGGCACAGGGGTGGAGCCCAAGGGCAACTCGATCTTCGTTTTCGAGGTGGCGGGGCTTTGCGTGGGGCATCTCGGGCATCTTCATCACGAGCCTTCCGACGAGCAATACGTGGCGCTGGGGCGGATGGACGTGGTGATGGCGCCGGTCGATGGCGGCATGACGCTCGACCTTGCGACGATGATGACGGTGCTGCGCCGGCTCAAGGCATCCGTGGTGATCCCCATGCACTGGTTCGGGCGCGGCACGCTCGACGCCTTCCTCGCAGGGATGGAGAGCGATTTTGACGTGGTGCGCACCGACCAGAGCGAGATCACGCTCTCGCTGGAGACCTTGCCGGCAAGGCCCACGATCATCCAGCTTGAGCCACGTTACCTGACCGAAGACGAATGAGCGGCTGGCCTCAGCGCTTGCGGTCGCGTCGCGAACTCATCGGCTGGAAGGCCACGCCCACATGCGCCTCGCAATAGGGCTTGCCCGATTGCACGGGAAGGCCACAGAACCAGAAATCCTCGGTGGCCGGGTCGCCCACGGGCCATTTGCAGGTGCGCTCCGTCAGTTCCATCAGGGTGAGCTTCTTGGCTTTCTTCTCGATCTCGCTCACCTTCGCGAGCGCCTCGGGGTCAATCTCGTTGGCCGAAGGCTGCGGCGGCAGCGGCTGGCCTGCCGGGATGATCTGTTTGGCGCGGCTCGCAGGGGCTGCGGGGGCCTTTGCGGCGGGTGCCTCCTCGGGGGCGGGGGCGGCCTCTGCGGGCTCCTCCTTCGCCGCGGGCTTGGCGCCGGGCTTGGCCTTGCCGCGCGCCTTGGGGGCGGCGGGCTTGGCCTTGGGCGCGCTGCTCTCGGCAGCATTGGCGGCGGCGCCGCCCGAGCCGTTACGGTTCGAGAGGCCGAGGCGATGCACCTTGCCGATGACCGCGTTGCGGGTCACTCCACCCAGCTCCTTGGCGATCTGGCTGGCCGACTGGCCTTCGCCCCACATCTTCTTCAGCTTCTCAACGCGCTCGTCGCTCCACGACATGAGCTACCCCTTGTATCGAAAGGCGGCCACGCCCGACTTTGCGGGGGGCCACCTGATGTCTCTCCGGAAGTCCCTATTCTAGTCACTGACAGGCGAGTTACAAGGTGCGATTCGGGGGCGGATCGGGCGTTGAGCCTGCCGTGTGCCCGGGGTAGAACCGCCTTATGACCAATCGACCTGCCACAGTGCCTGCCTCCGGACGCCCCGCGATGGGCACGCGCCGCTTCGGCCGCGTCAACTGGCTGGGGCTCGCCACGCTCTGCGCGCGGGAAATCCAGCGGTTCATGGGTGTCTGGACACAGACCGTGGCGGCCCCGCTCGTTACGGCGGGACTCTTCATGCTGATCTTCTCCATCGCCATCGGGCCGCGCCGGGGAGACGTGATGGGCGTGCCCTTCACCACCTTCATCGGCCCCGGCATCCTGATGATGACGGTGATCCAGAATGCCTTCGCCAACACCTCCTCCTCGATCATGATCTCTAAGGTGCAGGGCAATATCGTCGACACGCTGATGCCGCCGCTTTCCGCCGCCGAGCTGGTCACGGGCTATCTCGCCGGAGCCGTCGTGCGCGGGCTGGTGGTGGGGGTGGTGATCGCGCTGGCTCTGGGGCTTGTGCTGGGGCTGTGGCCGGCCCATCCGCTCTGGGCTCTGGCCTTCGTGCTTCTGGGCTCGGCCTTTCTCGGCGCGCTCGGTATCGTGGCCGCGATCTTCGCCAACAAGTTCGACCAGATGGCCGCGATCACCAATTTCATCGTGACGCCGCTCGCCTTTCTTTCGGGCACCTTCTATTCGGTCGAGGCGCTACCGCCGGTGCTGTGGGAGATCACGCACCTGAACCCGGTCTTTTACCTGATAGACGGTTTGCGCCACGGCATGATCGGCATTTCCGACAGCTCTCCCTGGCTTGGGCTTCCGGTGGCGCTATGCAGCACGCTGGCGGTATCGCTGCTCGCCTGGTGGCTCTTCGCGCGGGGCACACGGCTCAAGGCCTGATCTTGGGTGCGCGCACTCGGCGGGCGCTTGAAGAAGGGCGCGCGGCCGATGACAGGCCCCGGCCCGGCGTGGTATACTCTTTGACGTCGCTGAAACAGGGGAGCGCCACCATGATCCGCGCGGCATCCATGACCCTCGCATCGCTCGCCATCTTCGCGGCCACTGCCACGGCGCAGGAGCCCGACCCGGAAAACGGCCGCGATCTCTTTCTCTATTTCTGTGCCGAATGCCACGGCAAGGAGGCCAAGGGCGGTGGCCCGGTGGCCCCCGCGCTTGAAACGCCCCCGCCCGATCTCACCGGGATCGCCGCGCGCAATGGCGGCACATTTCCGCTGGGGGAGGTGGCGATGCGGATCGACGGGCGCGCGCCGGTGATGGCCCATGGCGATATGCCGGTTTACGGCCCCTACCTCGAGAGTGACGCGTTCATCGCCATGCGCCTGCCGGACAATCAGCAGATGATGATGCCGGTGCCGCTCGCGGATGTGCTGGCCTATCTCCGCTCGATCCAGGAGTGAGGCCGCGCCTCAGGTGGTGAGAGCGCAGGTCGAGCGCACTTTCCGGCCCTCGCGGAAGTAATCCTTCATGCCGTCCCGGTTCGCCCCGAGGATCATCGCATGATCGACCCAGTCGAGCGTGTAGCCGAGCGCCTCGGCCATGAATTCGGTGGCGCGTTGCGAAGGCACGCCCACCACAGTGTGCGTGATTCCCTCGACGTCGCCCACCGCGTTGAGCGGGTTGGACACCTCCTCCTTCAGCACCTGAACTATGGCGTTGTCGGCCTTGATGAACTCGCTGTCGATGATGATGAGCTTCGGCCCCAGCCGGCGGATCATCCGGAGCAGGCGAAAATGATCCATAACGTGGTAGAAGATGCCGTAGAGCGCCACCACGTCAAACCGCTCGTCTGCCGCCGCACGGGCCTCGATCTCGTCGAAGAGGTCGTTCTGCACCAGCTTCACGCGGGCCTTGAACTCCGTTTCGGGGAACTGCGCGAAGCGGTCGATCAGCTCCCGTCGGGCCTCCACGCCCACCACCTCGGCCGCGCCCGCATGAGCCAGCGCATAAGACCACCGGCCGTCATGCGCGGCGATATCGAGCACTCTGGCCCCCACGATCTGCGGCGCGAAAGGCTCGATGATCAGCCTGTGGCGCTGCGCCAGCCGGATCACGCTGGTGGCGTTTTCCTCGTAGGGAGGCATCTCGGCCAGGAAGTCGAAGAAACCGCTCATCTCGAAACGCCCTCCCGGTTCAGCCGCACATCTTCTCGGCGCGGTCGGCATATGCCGAATAGGCCTTCCAGAACTGCTCGTCGGCGGCCCTGTCGGATTGTCGGACAACCTGTGCCTTGTGCGGATCGTTGTAGAATTCGAGCGAGCGCCGTTGGTCGGATCGGCTAAGGCTCTGGTCGGCGGCCGCCTGTATGCAGCCACAGAGCCTTGCATTGGCTCCCTTGCGGCCAGAAGCCATGCAGGCCTTCGCGATTGGGCCGTAGGCGATCGGCATGCCCTGCGCCACCACCACGCTGTTCGAGCCGCTATCGGGAACGCGTTTCGGCCCGCCGCAGCCCGCAAGCAACACGATCATCGCCAGCCAAAGGAAGTGTCTCATCCGTCCTGCCCGTCTCGCCCAATACCGTTACCGGGCCGTTACCGCCCTTGCTCTCATGCCCATTGCGCGCGGCCGGGGCATTCTTAGGCCCTCTGCATCGCCGCGTCGCACGGTTCCGCAGATCAATGCCCGATCCGGCCGATTTTTTCAATCGTCAACTAGCGGGGGGTGCCGTTGCGCTGCTCTTCCGGCGTTCCGAGCATGCGCGAGAGGCTTTCGGGCAGCAGCGAGCCCGCCTTGAGCGCCGGATTGGCTGCGAGGCTCGGGCCGAAGCGGATGATCATGCCGACGCCCTCGTCGTAGCCACCTTGGGTGCGCTCCACTTCATGCGCGGGTATCACGATTTCGAGTGCCTCGCCCTGCCGTGCCCCGTCGGGAGCGCGTATGCAAACCGCCTCTGCGCCGCCATAGCTTTCACCCGGTTCCACCTCGGGAAGGAATTCGAGCCCTTGCAGGATCACCCGCCCGCCTTGCGACACGCTGCCGCGCGCGAGCACCGCGCGCCCCTTGTCGCGCAGGTAGATCGGCAGGCGCCGGCTTTCGGCCCATGCGCCGCACAGCGCGAGCCCGCCGCCCTCGGCGCGGCGCAACTCCACCGCCACCGTGATGCCTCCGCCGGTGGAATATTCGCCGCCGCCCAACACCGGCGTGGGCCCGAGAGTCGCGGCCTTTGCATGACCCTGCGACACGCCAAATGCAATCAGGGCGGAGGCAATCAGGTAGGGCAGGCGTCGCGCGGTCATCGTCGGCCTCCTTTCGGGGGGCATGGCTGGCTTCGCCGCCAGACTACGCCTCGCGCGCGCTTCGCGCAACGGCCCGCAGCGGAGGCCGGAGCCTCAGCCCGCCCGACTCAGCAGCCGCTCGCTGGTGATCCGCGTGGCGAGCACGGCGGGCGAGACATCCTCTGCCGCCGCCCGCTGGAAGATATGCCGAAGCGTGGCCTCGAGCTGACCCAACCGTTCCCGCACCCAGGCATCGCGGTTCTCCACGCCGAGGATCTCTGCGGCCACGTTGACGATCCCGCCGCCATTTGCCACGAAATCCGGTGCGTAGAGAATGCCGCGCGCGTGCAGTCGCCCGGCATCTCCCGGCGTGGCGAGCTGATTGTTGGCCGCGCCCGCCACGAGCCGCACCTTGAGCTCGGGAATGGTGCGGGCGTTGAGCACCCCGCCCACGGCGCAAGGCGCGAATATATCGGCAAAAACGCTATGCACATCTGCCGGCGCCACCGCATCGGCGGCGAAGGCGCGCTCGGCCTCGGCCAACCGAACAGGGTCGGTATCGGCAACGCTCAGCCGCGCGCCCGCCTCGTGCAGCATCCGGCAAAGATGCCAGCCCACGTGGCCCAGACCCTGAACCGCCACGCGTGCGCCGTGCAGGTCATCTGTGCCGAAGACGCGCTCCGCACCGAGGCCGATCGTCCTGAAAACGCCCGCCGCCGTCACCGGCGAGGGGTCGCCGCTGGCATGGGCACCGTCGTCGCGGCCGGCCACGAAACGCGTTTCCCTCGCAATCTCGGCCATGTCCGAAGGGGTCATGCCCATATCCTCTGCCGTCCAGTAGCGCCCCGTGAGCGCATCCACGGCACGGCCCATGGCGCGCAGCAGATCCGGTGTCTTTTCCGTCGCCGGGTCGCCGATGATCACCGCCTTGCCACCGCCAAGGGGCAGCCCCGCCGCCGCGTTCTTGTGGCTCATGCCTTCCGAGAGGTTCAGCACATCGGCAATCGCCTCGTCCTCGTTCGCATAGGGGCGCATCCGCAATCCGCCCGCCGCCGGGCCAAGCGCGGTGGAGTGAAGCGCGATGAATCCCCTGAGGCTGCACTCGGGCGCCTCCACGCTGTAGAGCGCCTCATGTGTGTCGCAGGCAAGACGAGTGAGCATGGTGATGTCTCCATTCTGGTCGCCGCCACGGATACTTGAAGCCTCGCGCGAAAAATCAGCGAAAATCGCCGCTGATCCTGATAGTCTTGAAGGAAATCACCAAGAACGCGCCAATATTTGGAAAAACGGAATGGACCGCACAGACCGTCAGATCATCGCAGCGCTGCAGAAGGATGGCCGCGCCCGTCTTGCCGATCTCTCCGAGCGCATCGGCCTCTCCGCCACTCCGCTCGCGCGCCGTATCGCCCGGCTCGAGGCCGAGGGCATCATCGAAGGCTATTCCGCCCGCGTCGATCAGGAGCGGCTGGGCCTGCCGCTCAACATCTTCATCTTCGTCGAGCTCGAGAAACAGACGCGCGAGGCGTTGAACCAGTTCGAGCAGGCGCTCTGGCGCTTCGAGGAAGTGATGGAATGCTACCTGATGACCGGCACGCGCGACGTGCTCTTGCGCGTCGTCGCCGCCGATCTCGCCGCCTTCGACCGCTTCATCGAGGAAGGGCTGATGCAGACAGCCAATATCCGTTCGATGCGCTCGAGCTTCGCGCTGCGCACGATGATCCGCCGCAACGCGCTGCCACAGGTCTGAAACCCTCTCAAGAGACGATCTCCACTGGGCAGGGCAGGATGAATGGCCCCGGCCGCAATGGCCTCCCGGCTCCGAGAAAGAGGTTGCGCTCCTGCGCCCGCAGAATCCTGAGCGCCCGCAGGCGGTTGGCCCGCGCTTTCCTGAGCAAGTCCATCCTGGGATCTCCGGTTTGCCGCCCCCACGCGATGGATCGGCGCGAAGCGTGGCGAAACCTTGTCGCACCTGCGCCTCGCGCCCGGCTTTCGCGGCGCATTCGTTTCAAATGCGCCGCGTACCCGTCGTTCAGACGCGCTTCGCCACGATGAAGCGGCGTGGCGGGCGGGCAGGGTAGTTGCCCGTCTCCACGATGCGGAAGCCCGCCGCCTCGACCGCTTTCTCGAGCGCCTGGATCGGGCGAAAGCCCACATAGGGCGCCTTGCCCACGAGTTGCATCACCGGCAAGGCGAGCCGGGTCATGCGATACTCGAAATTCGCCTCGCCTGCGCCGGGGCGACAGAACGTCTTGGAAATGAACAGCCCGCCAGGCTTCACAAGCGGCGCGATCTGCGCCAGCGCGCCTTCGAGATCGGGCAGCAGATGCAGCAGGTTGAAGGCCATCACCACGTCATAGGGCCCCGCCTCGGCCAGCGCGCTGTCGCCCGGCGCGCCGCGCAGAAAGCTCACATTGGCAAGGCCTGCGTCCTGCGCCTTGGCGGCGCCGATGCGCAACATCTCGCCCGAGATGTCGCTGGCGGTGATATGCCCCGCCGCGTTCGCCAGCGCGAGCGCCGTGGTGCCCGTGCCGCAGCCCAGTTCCAGCACCCGGTCGGAAGGCGAAAGGTGGGCGCGTACCCGGTCGAGCGTGATCTCGTAGGCCTCAGGGTCGGCAACGGGCGACTTGGCGTAGCGTGCTGCGACCTTGTCCCAGAAGGGTTGCGATGCGATCATCTCCATCTCTCCTTATCCCACCACCCGGTGCCCACGCTGCTGCATGCAGGCGATCACCATGTGCTTGCGTTCGTCGGGCGTGTGCGCGGCATTGGCGAGAAGCCCGCCCAGTGCGCCCGCGACAGCCCCACCGCCCGCATCGCCGTCGTCATCCGCCGCGCCCAGAACGGCGCCAAGCGTCGCCCCGGCCAGAACCGCATTGCCTGTCTCACCATCCATCACCGGCTGGCGTCGGGCAAGTGACTGGCAGGCGCTGAGGTCGTCGTGATAGACGGCATTCCGTGTGCCATCGACCACCGGCTCATAGCGCGCCCCGGTGTCGCTGCAGGCGGCGCCAAGCGTTACCAGCGCGGCGAGTCCTGCGATTTTCCATTCGTTTCTCATCTATTGCACTTTCCTTGAAATGGGGCCGGGGCAAGTGAAATGCAGCGGCCCGCCTGATGCGATGATCCGCAGATACCCATGCGCATCTCGAATAGGAATTGTCGAAATTCGCAGTTATGATATGCAAAAACGCATGAATTGGCGCAGTGTCTCCTTCGACTGGAACCAGATCCGCGGCTTCTGGGCAGCCGCCGAAGAGGGCTCCTTTTCGGCCGCCGCACGGGCGCTCGGCCTCACACAGCCCACGCTCGGGCGGCAGGTGGCGGCGCTCGAGGAAAGCCTCGGGGTAACGCTTTTCGAGCGCGCCGGACGCAAGCTCGACCTGACGCAGGCGGGGCGCGACCTCCTCGAGCATACCCGCGCGATGGGCGAGGCCGCGCAGCGCATCTCGCTCACCGCCACTGGCGCCGCTCAGTCCATCGAGGGAGAGATCCGCATCACCGCGACAGACCTCATGTGCGCCCACGTGCTGCCGCCCATCGTGGCCCGGCTGCAGCGCGCCGCCCCCGCGCTCGAGATCGACCTCGTCGCCGCGAACGACATCCGCGACCTGATGCGGCGCGAAGCGGATATCGCGCTGCGCCACGTGCGCCCCGAGCAGCCCGACCTCACCGCGCGCCTCGTGCAGGAGGCCCTCGCCCGCCCCTATGCCGCCACCTCCTATCTCGAGGCCCGCGGCCGCCCCGCCAGCCCGGAAGACCTCACCGCGCATGATTTCGTGAGCTTCGGCAATACCGACGAGATGATCGCCTTTCTCAAACCCTATGCCGCGCTCACCGGAAAGAATTTTCGCGTGGGTTCGGAAAGCGGTGTGGTGGCGTGGGAACTGGTACGCAGGGGCTTCGGGGTGGCGATCATGTCCGATGACGTGGCGCGCAGAGCCCCCGAAGTCGAGCCGCTGCTGCCCGGCACCGAGCCTATCCGCTTCCCCGTCTGGCTGGTCGCCCATCGCGAGTTACACACCTCGCGCCGCATCCGGCTGGTCTATGACCTGCTGGCCGAGGCGATGGCGGAGATGGCCGCCTCCGGCGGGAGTATTTGAACCAGGAAGAAGACGGGCAGGCCCGCCCGATCTTACGTGTCTTAATGGAAAAAATACTCGAGGCGCCCCGATGCGCTCAGCGCAGGATGTGGAAGCCTTCACTCTCGGGCCAGCCGGCCGCCTCGATCTGCAGGTCGCGCACCACCGCCGCGGGAGGGCCGTGGCGCAGTTCTTTCAGCATTTCGTCCACGGCTGCCTCGCGACCGGCAAGAAGCGCCGTGACCGAGCCATCCTCTTCGTTCTTGACCCAGCCCGACAGTTCGCGCACCTGCGCTTCGAGCCGCGTCCAGGCGCGGAAGGATACCCCCTGAACGCGGCCCTGTACCCGGGCCTGAACGGATTTGTGCTCCTGCATGGCAGTCCCTCCCCTGCGCGAGTCTCTGCGGGCAGCATAGCATAGAACGCGCCGTTCGGTCTGCCCTTTGCGCCGCCCGGCCAGCCCCCGCTCGACTCTCCTTGACGCCCCCCCAATTCCGCCTCATATCCCAACGTCATGACACCGCTCTCGCATATCCGCAATTTCTCGATCGTGGCCCATATCGACCACGGCAAATCCACCTTGGCCGACCGGCTGATCCAGATGACGGACACGGTTGCCGAGCGGGACATGAAGGAGCAGTTGCTCGACTCGATGGATATCGAGCGCGAGCGCGGCATCACGATCAAGGCGAACACGGTGCGGATCGTCTACACCGCCGAGGATGGCGAGCAATATGTGCTCAACCTCATCGACACTCCCGGCCATGTGGACTTTGCCTACGAGGTTTCGCGCTCCATGCGCGCGGTCGAGGGCTCGCTCCTGGTGGTTGACAGCACGCAAGGGGTCGAGGCGCAGACCCTCGCCAATGTCTACCAGGCGATCGACGCCGATCACGAGCTCATCCCGGTGCTCAACAAGATCGACCTTCCCGCCTCTGATGTGAGCCGCGTGGCCGAGCAGATCGAAGAGGTGATCGGCATCGATGCCTCCGGCGCGATCCCGGTTTCCGCGAAGACGGGGCAGGGCATCCGCGAAGTGCTCGAAGCGATCATTGCCCACCTGCCCGCCCCCAAGGGCGATGCCAACGCACCGCTCAAGGCGATGCTGGTGGACAGCAAATATGACCTCTATCTCGGCGTCGTGGTGCTCGTACGCATCATGGACGGCGTTATGAAGAAGGGCGACCGCATCCGCATGATGCAGACGGGCGCCACCTACAATATCGACCGGATCGGTGTCTTCCGCCCCGAGATGACGGTGGTGGATGAACTCGGGCCCGGCGAGATCGGCTTCATCACCGCGTCGATCAAACAGGTGCGCGACACCAAGGTCGGCGATACGATCACCCATGAGAAGCGCCCCTGCGCGAAGGCGCTGCCCGGATTCAAGCCCTCCATCCCGGTGGTCTTCTGCGGGCTGTTTCCTGTCGACAGTGCCGAGTTCGAAGACCTGCGCGATGCCATCGAGAAACTGGCGCTCAACGATGCCTCCTTCACCTACGAGATGGAAAGCTCCGCAGCGCTGGGGTTCGGCTTCCGCTGTGGCTTTCTGGGCCTGCTTCATCTCGAAGTGGTGCGCGACCGGATCGAGCGGGAATACGATATCGAGCTCATCACCACCGCGCCCTCGGTGATCTACCACATCTACATGAAGGACGGTGTCAAGCGCGATCTGCACAACCCCGCCGACATGCCCGACCTCACCTACGTGGATCACGTGGAGGAGCCGCGGATCAAGGCCACCATCCTCGTGCCGGATGAGTTTCTCGGCGATGTGCTCAAACTCTGCCAGGATCGGCGCGGCATCCAGCTCGATCTCACCTATGTGGGCGGGCGGGCCATGGCGGTGTACGATCTGCCGCTCAACGAGGTGGTGTTCGATTTCTACGACCGGCTGAAATCCGTCACCAAGGGCTATGCAAGCTTTGACTACCAGCTCGAGGGCTACCGGGCCGACAACCTTGTGAAGATGCAGATCCTCGTGAATGACGAGCCCGTGGACGCGCTTTCGATGATGGTCCATCGCGACCGCGCCGAGATGCGTGGGCGGGCGATGTGCGAAAAGCTGAAGGATCTGATCCCGCGCCACATGTTCAAGATCCCGATCCAGGCGGCGATCGGCGGCAAGGTGATCGCGCGGGAGACGCTCTCCGCGCTGCGCAAGGACGTGACAGCGAAATGCTATGGCGGCGACGCGACACGGAAGCGCAAGCTGCTCGAGAAGCAGAAGGCGGGCAAGAAGAAGATGCGCCAGTTCGGCAAGGTGGAGATCCCGCAGGAAGCCTTCATCTCGGCCTTGAAGATGGACAACTAGGGCGAGACGCCTTGTGAGGTGGGGCTTGCCCGGCCTTTCCAGGGAGTATCACTCGGCCGGTTCCCTCTCCCGCGCGAGGAGCGCATCGCGGTGCACGCTGGAATAGAGCCACTCCTCCGGCCGTTTGACGAGCCCATGTTTCACCGGGTTCTCCCAGCAATGCCGCAGGTGCGCGCGGTAATCCGCCTCGTCTCTGATGTGGTGCTCCCAGAACCGCCTTTGCCATATCCCCGCGTCGCCTTTCGCGACCTTGCTCGCCGAGCGGTGTAGGGTGGGGTTCCACCCCACCGTGTGCCCTTCGGCCTTGGCGAGGGTGGGGTTGTACCCCACCCTACATCGGTCGCGCAGGCTTCGCGTGAAGCGGGCCGTGATCGCACCCCATCGCGTGCCGTAATCCGCATCGCCCTCCGGCAGGGACCAGAGGGCATGAAGATGATCCGGCAGGACCACCCAGGCGTCGATCTCGAAAGGCCGCTCCGCCCGCGTTTGCCGGACAGCGGCGCGCAATGCGCCGATCTCGTCGGTGAGCAGGGTCGACCCGCGCCGGGCGAGATGGACGGAGAAGAAGATGGTTGCCCCGGCGACCCGGGGCCTGAGATATCGTGCCATGACCCATTCTGACGACAGGATGGTAAAGGCGGGGTTAAATCCGAAAGGATCATGAGACGGTGCCCGCCGAATTGCCCTCCGCTGACCCAGATCAAGCCGCGCCGCGCCGCTCTGCGGTAACAGGTTGCGCAGAGGCAAAGACGCGTGCACCGGAGGCCTGCCATGTGGCTCATATTCGTTCTGCATCTCTTCATCGGGTCCACCCTTGCCGGTAGTGCGGTGATCGTTGCGCTCATCTTGGGGCAGGATACGCCCGGCGCCTTTCTGATTGCCGTTGTCGTGGGGTTCGCCGTGGCCTTCCCCCTGTCCTGGGCGGTGGCGCGGAGGATGCGCGACTGAGGGTTTCAACCGCCGGAAGGATGGCGGATGTGCGGTGAAAAACCCTCGAAAGCCGCCTGAACGCGTTTGCAGGCGCAGAAAAGCGCCGATCGTCGGCGGGGGCGAAGACGCTGCCGCGATAGTTCTCGCAAGCTGGCAGAATTACAGGATTTTCCGGCAGGTATCCCCAGAATTTTCGAAGAGTTATCAACCGTTTAATCCACAGCTATTTTCAATGCTGCAGTGCTATTTTCTTGCGCGACTCACCGGCCCACGTAACAGTTTTATTACCGGGGCGAGATCGAAAGAGACCAAACCGGCGCCGAGGCCCAAGCCCGAGCGACACGTCAAGGCGACGCCACTTCACGTGGAGAAGCTGGAAGCGAAGAGCGAGGGAGTGTGGCTGGCCGGTCGGAGAAAGAGCCTTCGCGGCG
Source organism: Roseovarius sp. (assembly GCA_040222155.1). Classification (GTDB taxonomy): domain Bacteria; phylum Pseudomonadota; class Alphaproteobacteria; order Rhodobacterales; family Rhodobacteraceae; genus Roseovarius. Next base: position 18,430 of record JAVKDQ010000074.1, on the reverse strand, counting down.
CTATCACCGGGCCAGTGACGCAGGTTGAGGCGGGGCGCGGAAGCAGGCCTCCAGAGGCCGGCGGAAGCGAAACATGCCCGGGCTGTCAAAGGTTCGCGGCAGGCTGCACGAGGAGCCCCCAGGGGCGGTTCGTTCGGTCAAGGCGTCAGGGGAGTGGCTTCGGCCGCAATGCGAGGACCGCGTCTGAGCACCTGGCGCCTTCCCCATTTTATGGGGTTCTTCAATGGATTTCTCTCCAGACGAAGCGGGGCCCGCCACCTGGATCTTGCCGGTATTGCGAGCCCCGCCGTCAGGAATGCGACCGCGTCTATCTGCACCTGTGCCGCTTTCCTACACGCGGGCCGCGCACCGTTCAACTAGATCTTGCGTTGGATTTGCGGAATTCGCCCAGACCTATGGCAAATTCGCCCAGCCTGCCCGAGGTATGGGCATTCGTGAGGCGACCTGATCGAAATCAAGGCGCGCGGTGGCTTGCCTTGCAACAGTGCCGGGCAGACGTTGCCGCCGGGTGGTCGATGGACACCCCGCCCGGCGCCCGAACCGGAATGATTATGGGGTGAAGGTTCGGGGCGGCGTCTTCTGTCGCGGTCTTGGGGAAAAAGGCCGGCGTACCGGGCATGATCCCGGAAGGGCTACGCGCCGGGCCGGAGCAAGGCCGCGGGGTGGCGGCGCGGGGCGCGCCGTCACCCGTAACAGGGCCGGGACCCGGGCTAGCCAGACAACCAGCCGCGCACCGCCGCCTCGAATTCGCGCGGCTTCTCCGCGTGCAGCCAATGCCCCGCGCCGGGGATCTTGGCGAAGCGGGCCCTCGGAAAAAGCCTTTTGATTTCAGGGCGATCTTCGCGCCTTACGTAATCCGACCCGGCCCCGGAGAGAAAGAGCGCATCCCCCTCGAAAGCGCCTTCCATCCGCGGGAAACCGATGATCCTGGGCATCTCGGCTTCGAGAACGTCGAGGTTCAGAAGCCAGCGCCCTTCCTTCACGTCGAGCGATTGCAGGAAGAAGCTCTGCAGGGTTGGGTCTTCTACATGCTCGGCGAGCATTTCCTGCGCGTCCGAGCGCCGTTCGATCTTCGAGAGGTCGAGCCGCCGCATCGCCGCGATGTGCTGGCTCTGGTCATGGGAATAGGGCACCGGCGCGATATCGGCGACGATCAGGCGGTTGACGAGCTCGGGCCGTGTGAGCGCCAGCACCATGGCGGCCTTGCCACCCATCGAATGGCCGAGCACATCCATCGGCCCGCCATGCGCCTCGATCACCTCCGCGAGATCGGCGGCGAGATCGGGGTAGGCGTGGCTCTTCTCCCAGGGGCTGCGGCCGTGGTTGCGCATGTCGACGGCGAGCACCTGCCGGGCATCGGAGAGGCGCTTGGCGATGACACCCCAGTTGCGGCCCGAGCCATAGAGACCATGGGCGATGAGAAGGGTCGGGGCCTCGGTGGGGATCCCATGTTCGATCACGTTCAGCATGGGCCGTTGATAGCCGGGCCTCGGGCGCGAGGCCAGCCCTGTTGAGCTTCGCGGCGGGCCGGGCTAAAGCTTGCCGCCGGGAGACATTGCATGACCGGACCGGCCACGTATCACGCAAGGGTGCAGGCGCTGAGCGAGACGCTGCAGGCGCGGCTTGGCGTGCGGGGACGGACGCTGGAGAAACGGCTCCGCAGGGCCGGGCGACGGCTGCCGCCGAAGGCGCGCCGCGCGGGCCGCGAGATCGTGGAGGCGGGGCGGCATATCGACCATCCGAAGCTCGCGCGGTTCACCGATGCGGCGCGGCTCGAGGAGGCCTTCGCCACGCTGGAGGGGCATCTGAAGAAGGTGAACCGCAAGGAAGAAAGGCTCAACGCGTTCCTCGGAACCGCCGGTGCGCTGGTCTTCAACCTGCTTCTGCTGGGCGCGGGGGTGCTGCTCTTCCTGTGGTGGTCAGGTCTTCTCTGACAAGCGGTGCCCGGCTGAGCGGCTTGCGCACCACGAGCGTGACGGTGACGAAGGCCACGTAGAGCAGCAGATACCACGAGCCGAGCTTGCCGAGGCTCACGAGCTCGAGCCGGGCCTGCCCGGAATAGACCCAAGTGCCTGTCATCGTTCCGATATTTTCCGCCACCCAGAGGAAGAGCGCGGAAAGGAGCGCCGAGAGCGGCAGGGGCATCCAGTAATGCGTATCGCCGGTGCGGAACCAGATTCGGGTGCGGGCGAAGAGCAGGACCGTGGCGGCGAAGAGCGCCACGCGGATGTCGGGCAGGAAGTGATGGGCAAAGAAATTCACATAGATCGCGACCGCGAGCAGCAGCGTCACCCAGTAGGGCGGGTAGGGGGCGAAACGCATGTCGAAGACGCGGATGGTGCGGGCCATGAAGCTGCCGACGCTGGCATACATGAAGCCGGAAAAGAGAGGGATTCCAAAGAGTTTGAGCACGCCGGGCTCGGGGTAGCTCCATGAGCCGGCCTGCACCTTGAAGATCTCCATCGCGGTGCCGGTGAGGTGGAATACGAGGATCACCCGCGCCTCGGCCCATGTCTCGAGCTTGAAGGCGAGAAAGAGCACCTGCAGCCCCACGGCGATGATGACCAGAAGGTCGTAGCGGTGCAGAGGCATGTCCTCCGACCAGAGCAGCTTGGTGGCGATGATGGCCACGAGCAGCGAGAGGCCGAAGAGCGCCGACCAGCCCATCTTGAGCAGGAACATGACAAGCTCCGCCGCCCAGTAGGGGAGGCGGGCGCGCATCCAGTCGCCGAGGCGGCGTTCGAGGCGGCGGGTCGTGCTCATGGGAGGTATAAAAGGGGCGATTGGCGGGGCTGTCCAGCGCGAGGTGCCGCTCCGGGGCGGGAGCGGGGGCGATTATCGCGATTCGTTGGTTAACGGCCTTGTTTTGCTGGGAATGGAGTGTCTGCAAAGGGTCGGTATCACATCGGTATTGCGTCGGTAACGTTTGGCACGGGTCGGGGTGTTATTGTGGCGCGCGCTGCGCAACGCCACGAGATGTTGAAAGGGGGGTGTGAGGAGGGTGACCCTTGGCGCACGGCGCGGAATCAAGGGGCGTCAGCCCCGCCGCGCCATCGCTGGGCCGCCCCCCCCGGCCCGGCGATTGGGTGATGGCAGCGCATCGCTCCGATCATTCGCGGATTTGGCTGGCATAAAGCCCTGCTGAAGACCTGTCGGATCGCCGCGCCGCGGCCCAGCGATGGCGCGGCTTGTTCCTTGGGGGATCAAGGGTCGCATCAGGTTAGTGCCCCGAGGCACAAAAAAAAACGCCGGGGCCACGCATGGGCCCCGGCGCCTTCACGCGCTTTCGAGCGATCAGTGGTTCGGGTAGAGCGGGAAGCGGGCGCAGAGCGCGGCCACTTCGGCCTTCACCTTTTCCTCGACGGCGGAGTTGCCATCCGGCCCGTTCGCGGCGAGGCCATCGACCACTTCCACGATCCAGTCGGCGATCTGGCGGAACTCGGCCTCCTTGAAGCCGCGCGTGGTGCCGGCGGGCGAGCCGAGGCGGATGCCGGAGGTGACGGTGGGCTTCTCGGGGTCGAAGGGCACGCCGTTCTTGTTGCAGGTGATATGGGCGCGGCCGAGGGCCTTCTCGGTGTCGTTGCCCTTCACGCCCTTGGGCCGCAGGTCGACCAGCAGCACATGGGTGTCGGTGCCGTGGGTCACGGTGTCGAGCCCGCCCTTGATGAGCTGGTCGGACATGGCCTGCGCGTTCCTGATCACGTCCTTGATGTAGCCCTTGAACTCGGGGCGCAGCGCCTCGCCGAAGGCCACGGCCTTGGCGGCGATCACGTGCATGAGCGGGCCGCCCTGGATGCCGGGGAAGATGGCGGAGTTGACCTTCTTGGCGATGTCCTCGTCATTGGTGAGGATCATGCCGCCGCGGGGGCCGCGCAGGGTTTTGTGCGTGGTGGTGGTGGCCACATGCGCATGGGGGAAGGGCGAGGGGTGCTCGCCCGCCGCCACGAGGCCGGCGAAATGGGCCATGTCGACATGCAGCCACGCGCCGACCATGTCGGCGATCTCGCGCATCTTAGCGAAGTCGATCTGGCGGGGGATGGCGGAGCCGCCGGCGATGATGAGCTTGGGGTTATGCTCTTTCGCCAGTGCTTCGACCTGGTCGTAGTCGATGAGGTTGTCCTGCTTGCGCACGCCGTATTGCACCGCGTTGAACCACTTGCCCGACTGGTTGGGCGCGGCGCCGTGGGTGAGGTGGCCGCCCGCGTCGAGCGACATGCCGAGGATGGTGTCGCCCGGCTTCAGGAGCGCGGTAAAGACGCCCTGGTTGGCCTGGCTGCCCGAGTTGGGCTGGACGTTGGCGAAGCCGCAATCGAAGAGCTGCTTGGCGCGCTCGATGGCGAGGTTCTCGGCGATGTCGACATATTGGCAGCCGCCATAGTAGCGCCGGCCGGGGTAGCCCTCGGCATATTTGTTGGTCATCACCGAGCCTTGCGCCTCCATCACGGCGGCGGAGACGATGTTCTCGGAGGCGATGAGCTCGATCTCGTCGCGCTGGCGGCCCAGCTCCGATTCGATGGCGGCGGCGATCTCCGGGTCGCGCTCGGCGAGGGACTGGGTGAAAAAGTCTTTGCCCTCAAAGGGCTGGTTTCCGTCGTGCGGCATGGTGAGCGCTCCTCTGAATGAGATATGCGTGGACCTTTGGCGGGATTTCCTATCGGAAACTAGGGCTCATTGAAAGCGGGTAAAGCGACAAAAGCCCTTGCAGGAACGGCATATCTCGCGCAGGACGGAACGGGGCGTGACCCATGCGCCCGGAAGACGGACGATCGGAAACGCTCATGGCCGCCCATCGCAGGATCGCCTTCGCCGCAAGCGATGCGCCCGCAGCCCAGGCCTCGCTCGCGCGGCTGGTGGAGCTCTTCGGGCAGGTGCCAAAGGACGAGGCCGACGTGATCGTGGCGCTGGGCGGCGACGGGTTCATGCTGCAGACGCTCCACCGGATGCAGGAGCGCGACATTCCGGTTTACGGCATGCATCGCGGCACCGTGGGCTTCCTGATGAACGACTATGCCGAGGACGACCTGCCCGACCGGCTCGATGCGGCGGTGGAAGAGGTGCTGAACCCGCTCTCGATGAAGGCGCAGACGGTGGATGGCAAGGTGCATCATGCGCTGGCCATCAACGAGGTCTCGCTCCTGCGGGGCGGGCCGCAGGCGGCGAAGCTGAAGATCACGGTGGACGGGCGGATAAGGCTGGCGGAGCTGGTTTGCGACGGGGCGTTGCTGGCCACGCCCGCGGGCTCCACCGCCTATAACTACTCGGCGCACGGGCCCATTCTGCCCATCGGCTCGGACGTGCTGGCGCTCACCGCCGTGGCGGCCTTCCGCCCCCGGCGCTGGCGGGGCGCGGTGCTGCCGAAGAGCGCGGAGGTGCGCTTCGACGTGCTCGACGCCGAGAAGCGCCCGGTGATGGCCGATGCCGACAGCCGCTGGGTGGAGAACGTGCTCTGGGTGGAGATCCGCTCGGAGCCGGCGATCGCGCATCGCATCCTCTTCGATCCGGGCCACGGGCTCGAGGAACGGCTCATTCGCGAACAGTTCGAGTGAAGGCCGCCGGGTAGGGTGGGTTTGAAACCCACCCTACGGGATGTGGCGCGCGTGGTTCCGGATTTCTCCAAGCATCTGACGCAAAACGATTTTCACGCTTGATATCCGATAACACACCGCCGGTTATCGCATGACGGGGCGGCGTTATTGCCTGTCTCGCGGCATCGCTCCCAATCTCCTCTCAAGCCAGCGCGGCACCCCGCTCGAAAGGGCCCCGGCGCTGGCGACACCAGAGACGAGACTGACCTCAGAAGGATCAATGCCATGACCAAGACCTACACGTTCCGCACCGCCGCCCTCTCGCTGCTCATCGTCGTTGGCGCCGCCTCCACCGCGCTTGCCGACAGCAACCGCGTCTCGATCAAGCAGTGGGGCTTCAACCACAGCATCGGCGCGCAGCAGGGGGGCCGCCTGAACCGGCTCGACATCATCCAGAACGGGCGCGGCAACCTGCAGATCCATACGCAGGACGGGCGGCGCAACTCGGTGACCGCCACGCAATCGGGCCACCGCAACGACATCTTCACCGGCCAGAACGGCACCCGCAACCGCACCGTGGTGGGCCAGCAGGGCCGGGGCAATGCCGCCGTCACCTCGCAGAACGGCCATTGCAACGTGGCGGGCGTGGCGCAGTTCGGCCGCAACAACGGCGCGAGCGTCGCCCAGAACGGCCATTGCAACGCGATCGGCGTGATCCAGGCCGGGAACGGCAACCGCGCCACCACCACCCAGACCGGGCGCGGCAACGTGGCCGTGATCGTGCAGGACTGAGCCGAGCCTGCCTTCGGGCGCGCGCCCTGCGGGGCGCGGGCCTGCCGCCCCCCTCTCTCGAAAGGAGCCACACCATGACCGCCACAGCACGCAAGACAATCCCTCTCATCCTCGCCGCCAGCGCCGCGCTCGCGGGCCTCGGGGCCGTCTCCCAGGGCGGCGCGCATGAGGCCGGGGCGGGCGCGGCGGAGGCCGGCTTCAGCTGCGCCATCGTCACCCGCGACCTCGGGGGCACGGTGGAGATCTCCGGCAAGGTGAGCGCGCGGCAGGCAGCCTACGGGGAATATGCCCTCACCATCCGCCAGCGGAGCGCGGCCGGGCAGGCGCTGATCGACCAGTCGGGCGAGTTCAGCGTGGGCGAAGGCCGCACCGTGACGCTCGGGCAGACCAGCCTCGGCGGCACGCCGGGCGCCTACCATGCCGATCTGACCGTGACGGTCGGCGGCCGGACATATCGCTGCACCGATCTGCAGAACCCCAATGAAATCTGACCCTCAAGTGATACCTGAAAGGACCAAGCCCATGACCCGTTTCGCCTTCCGCCCCATTGCCCTTGCCGCCGGCCTCTGCATGGCCGCCAACCTCGCCACTGCCGAAAACGCCGGATGGTCGGGCGGCGGGGAGAACCGCGCCTATATCGGGCAAGGTGTTCAGACCTACGCGGGGGGCGAGAACGCCACCTATGGCATCACCCGGCAGGGAACCGGCGCCAACCTGGCGCAGCCCTATTCGGCCGAGAACAGCGCCTATGTGGGCCAGTCGGGGCAGCGCAACACGGCCGCGCTGCACCAGTCGGGCCGGGGTAACAACGCCGTGATCCTGCAGCCGGGCAACAACAACCAGGCCTATTTGCGCCAGCGCGGCGGCAACAAGAACGCGGTGATCGTGCAGGCGGGCGACGGCACGGTGGTGCGCATCAAGCAGCGCGGCAAGAAGCCGGGCGGCGTAATCGTCTGGGCGTGGTGAGCGGGAAGGGCGCCCGTGCCGGAACCGGCGGGCGCCCGACCTGTCATGCCTTCGCGTAACCGAGCGTTTGCAGGGCCTCGCGGATCTCGTCGAGAATCGCGGGGTCGTCGATGGTGGCGGGCATCTTGAACTCCTCGCCATCGGCGATCTTGACCATCGTGGCGCGGAGGATCTTGCCGGAGCGCGTTTTTGGAAGCCTGTCGACCACCAGCGCGAGCTTGAAGGCGGCCACGGGGCCGATCTCTTCGCGCACGAGCTTCACGCATTCCTTGGTGATCTCCTCATGCGGGCGGTTCACTCCCTTGGTGAGGCAGACGAAGCCCATCGGCAGCTGGCCTTTCAGCTCGTCGGCCACGCCGATCACGGCGCATTCGGCCACGTCCGGGTGGGCGGCCAGCACCTCTTCCATCGCGCCGGTGGAGAGCCGGTGACCCGCCACGTTGATCACGTCATCGGTGCGCGCCATGATGTAGAGATAGCCATCCTCGTCGATCATCCCGGCATCGCCGGTTTCGTAGTAGCCGGGGAAGTGGTTGAGGTAGCTCTTGCGGAAGCGATCTTCGGCGTTCCAGAGCGTGGGCAGCGTGCCGGGGGGCAGGGGCAGCTTGACCGCCACGGCGCCCAGCGTGCGCGGGCCCTGCGGGTGGCCGGCCTCATCCAGAATGTGGATCTCGTAGCCGGGCATGGGCACGCCGGAGGAGCCGATCTTGATGGGCATCTTCTCGAGGCCCATGGGGATGCCGGTGATTGTCCAGCCGGTTTCGGTTTGCCACCAGTGATCGACCACCGGCACGCCGAGCTGCGCGCCCGCCCAGTTGAGCGTATCGGGGTCGGCCCGCTCGCCCGCGAGGTAGAGGACGCGGAGGCAGCTCAGATCGTATTTCTTGACGTATTCGCCCTTGGGGTCTTCGCGCTTGATGGCGCGGAAGGCGGTGGGGGCGGTGAAGAAGCTCTTCACGTTGTGCTCGGAGATCACCCGCCAGAAGGTGCCTGCATCGGGGGTGCCCACGGGCTTGCCCTCGAAGACCACGGTGGTGTTGCCGTGGATGAGGGGGGCGTAGCAGATGTAGCTGTGGCCCACGACCCAGCCCACATCCGAGGCGGCCCAGAAGACCTCGCCCGGATCGACGTTGTAGATGTTCTTCATCGACCAGTTGAGCGCGACGAGATGGCCCGCCGTGGGCCGCACCACGCCCTTGGGCGCGCCGGTGGTGCCGGAGGTGTAGAGGATATAGGCGGGGTGGTTGCCCTCGACGGGCACGCACTCGGCGGGCTCGGTGCCCTCCTTGAGCATGTGCCAATCGTGGTCGCGGCCCGGCTCGAGCTCTACGGCGTGTTCGTCGCGCTGGAGGATCACGCAGAATTCGGGCTTGTGCTTCGACTGCGAGATCGCGCCGTCGAGCAGGGGTTTGTATTGCACCACGCGGCCCGGCTCGAGCCCGCAGGAGGCGGCGATGATGGCCTTGGGGGTGGCATCGTCGATGCGGACGGCGAGCTCATGGGCGGCGAACCCGCCGAAGACCACCGAGTGGATCGCGCCCAGCCGCGCGCAGGCCAGCATCGCCTCGAGCGCCTCGGGCACCATCGGCATGTAGATGATCACCCGGTCGCCCTTCTCGACGCCCTTGGCCTTGAGCCCGCCCGCAAGCGCCGCCACGCGGGTTTGCAGATCGGCATAGGTGATCTCTTCCTTCCGGCCGGTGATCGGGCTGTCGTAGATGATCGCGGTTTGCGCGCCGCGGCCGGCCTTCACATGGCGGTCGACCGCGTTGTAGCAGGTGTTGACCTTCGCATCGCTGAACCATTCGTAGATGGGGGCGTTTTCATCGAAGAGCGCGCGGCTGGGCTTCTCCTCCCAGTCGATCGCCTCGGCCTGCGCCATCCAGTAGCCCTCGGGGTCTGTCTTCCAGGCGGCGTAAACGTCTTGATATGCCATGTGTCTCTCTCCTCCGTCCCTTTGAGCATTCTGTTACGGGAGCGCATGTCAAGGAGGCAAGCGCGCTGGAGAGACGCGGGACAGATTACCGCAGGCGATTTGCAGATCCTGCAAGAATTGCATTGCAAAGTTTTGCAAATCGCGCTGGGCTGCCAATTTTGACGAAGTCAGACGCCGGGTTTGCAAAGTTTGCAGAATGCGTGAGGGCGAATCATGTGCCGGGAGGCGGGGGCCGGGCCGGCGCGATTTGGCGCAAGGCGTGGGAAAGAAGATTTTCGACATCGGGCATGTCGAAATCCATCCAGACGGCGGGGCCGGACGGGGGTATCCAGTGCGTGAGGGACGGCATTGTGCCGCCCCTTCATTCAAGGTGCTGTTGCCATGGGCGACAAGAAACAGAAGCCGTCGAAACCCGGCGCGAAACCCGTCAAGAAGTAAGCTCTGAAGCGGATCGTCCCCGCCGGGGGCCTGCCTCCGGCGGGGCGTTTATTTTCGTTTGCGCGCAATTCAACCCGAAAACCGGTGCCCACTTTTCGGATTGCGCTTGGGTCACCCGTAATGCGTGACAGGCGTGCCCGCGATGGCCGCCATGTTGAGCAGGCCGCGCGCGGTGACGCCGGCGGTGACGATATGGGCGCGGTTGCCCATGCCCATGAGGATCGGGCCCACCTCGAGCCCGCCCGATTTCATCTTGAGGATGTTGCGCACGCCCGAGGCGGCATCGGCGTTGGAGAAGACGAGGATGTTGGCCGCGCCCTCCATCCGGTTGTCGGGCAGGAGCCGCGCGCGCATGTCCTCGTCGAGCGCGGCATCGACGTTCATCTCGCCCTCGTAGCAGAAGTCGCGCTCCTTGCTGTCGAGGATCTCGAGCGCGGCGCGCAGGCGCTTGCCGGAATCGCTGCCCTGGTTGCCGAATTGCGATTGCGAGCAGAAGGCGATCTTGGGCTCCACGCCGAAGCGGCGCACATGGCGGGCGGCGCCGATGGCGACCTCGGCCAGCTGCTCGGGCGTGGGGAAGACATGCACATGGGTGTCGGCGATGAAGAGCGGGCCATCCTCGAGGATCATCAGCGAGAGCGCGCCCTGCGGGTGGTAGCTGCCGTCGCCGAGCACCTGGCTGATGTAGTTGAGATGCCAGTGATACTCGCCGAAGGTGCCGCAGATCAGGCTGTCGGCCTCGCCCCTGTGGACCATGACCGCGCCGATGGCGGTGGTGTTGGTGCGCATGATCGCCTTGGCGAGGTCAGGCGTGACGCCGCGCCGCTTCATCAGCTCGTGGTAGCTGCCCCAGTAGTCGCGGTAGCGGGGGTCGTTCTCGGGGTTCACGATGTTGAAATCGCGATCGGGGCGGATTTCGAGGCCCAGCCGCTCGCAGCGCTGCTGGATCACTTCGGGGCGCCCGATGAGGATGGGCTGCTCGGTGGTCTCCTCGAGGATCGCCTGCGCGGCGCGGAGCACGCGCTCGTCTTCTCCCTCGGCGAAGACGATGCGGCGCGCGGCGGTGGCGGCGGCCTCGAAGACGGGGCGCATGAGCAGCGCGGATTTGTAGACCGAGGCATCGAGGCGCTGTTTGTAGGCGGCGAGATCTTCCAGCGGGCGGGCGGCGACGCCGGTTTCCATCGCGGCCTTGGCCACGGCGGTGGAGACGACGCCGGATAGGCGCGGATCGAAGGGCTTGGGGATCAGGTAATCGGCCCCGAAGGTGAGCTGCTCGCCCTTGTAGGCGGCGGCGGCCTCGGCGGAGGTGGTGGCGCGGGCCAAGGCCGCGATGCCCTCGACGCAGGCGATCTGCATGGCGTCGTTGATCTCGCTCGCGCCCACGTCGAGCGCGCCCCGGAAGATGAAGGGGAAGCAGAGCACGTTATTGACCTGATTTGGGAAATCGCTGCGCCCCGTGGCGATGATGGCATTGGGCGCGACCTCGCGGGCGAGGTCGGGCATGATCTCGGGGTTGGGGTTGGCGAGTGCGAAGATGATGGGCCGGGCGGCCATCTTCGCCACATGCTCGGGCTTGAGCACATTGGGCCCGGAGAGGCCGAGGAAGAGATCGGCCCCGTCGATCACCTCGTCGAGCGTGCGCTTCTCGGTCTTTTGCGCGAAGGCGGCTTTCTGCGGGTTCATATCCTCCTCGCGGCCCTCGTAGACGAGGCCGTGAATGTCGCAGAGCCAGACATTCTCGCGCTTCACGCCGAGCTTCAGCAGGAGGTTGAGGCAGGCGATGCCCGCAGCACCCCCGCCGGTGGAGACGATCTTGATGTCGCCGAAGGCCTTCTTGGCCACATGGAGCGCGTTGGTGGCGGCGGCGCCCACGACGATGGCGGTGCCGTGCTGATCGTCGTGGAAGACGGGGATGTTCATCCGTTCGCGGCAGATCTTCTCGACGATGAAGCAGTCGGGCGCCTTGATGTCCTCGAGGTTGATCGCGCCGAAGGTGGGCTCGAGCGCGCAGACGATCTCGGCCAGTTTCTCGGGGTCGGGCTCGTTCACCTCGATGTCGAAACAGTCGATATTGGCGAATTTCTTGAAGAGCACCGCCTTGCCCTCCATCACGGGCTTGGAGGCCAGCGCGCCGATATTGCCGAGGCCCAGCACGGCGGTGCCGTTCGTGACCACCGCCACGAGGTTGCCGCGCGCGGTGTAGCGGCTGGCGTTGCGCTCGTCTTCCTTGATTTCGAGGCAGGCCTCGGCCACGCCGGGAGAATAGGCGCGCGAGAGGTCGCGGCCGTTGGCGAGCGGCTTGGTGGCGCGGATCTCGAGCTTTCCGGGCTTGGGATATTCGTGGTAGGCCAGCGCCGCCTGGCGCAGGTTTTCCTTGTGGCTGTCGGTCATCGAATGCCTCCCCGCGGATTTTGTTTAATATTAAACTATCCAACTCGATGCGCAACCGCCCCCGATATGCGCAGCAAGGCATCCGGCGCGGCACCGCTGGGCGCAGCTTGCATCTGCGACCCGGCGCGCGCAATCTCTAACTCGCGGCGCGCCTCCCTGCGCCGCGCCATGCCGGAAGGAGCCAAACGCCCATGACAGACCCTGAAAGCCTTGTTCGGAACGCCCGGGACATCCGGGAGAAGGCCTATGCGCCCTATTCGGGTTTCAAGGTGGGGGCGGCGATTCGGGGGGCCTCGGGCGCGGTGCACCTGGGTTGCAACGTGGAGAACGTGGCCTACCCCGAGGGCACCTGCGCGGAAGCCGGCGCGATTGCCGCGATGGTGGCGGCGGGCGAGACGCGCATTGCCGAAGTGGCGGTGATCGCCGAGAGCCCCAAGCCGGTGACGCCGTGCGGCGGCTGCCGCCAGAAGCTCGCCGAGTTCGGCGCGGGCGACGTGCGGGTGACGATGGCCACGACGGGCGGCGAGAGGCTGGTGATGACGCTCGCCGAGCTTCTGCCCGGCGCCTTCGGCGTGGATCACATGGAGAAAGGCTGAGCCCGTGGATGCGCGCGCGATCATCGCGGGGCTGAGGGATGGCCGGGGGGCCTCGGCGGAGGCGCTCGAATGGTTCGCCAAGGGGCTGGCCGATGGCGCGGTGAGCGATGCGCAGGCCGGGGCCTTCGCCATGGCGGTGCTGCTCAAGGGGCTCTCGCCGGAGGCGCGCACGGCGCTCACGCTGGCGATGCGCGACAGCGGCGAGACGCTGCGGTGGAGCCTTGCTGGCCCGGTGATCGACAAGCACTCCACCGGGGGCGTGGGCGATTGCGTGAGCCTCGTGCTGGCGCCGGCGCTGGCGGCCTGCGGGGCCTATGTGCCGATGATCTCGGGGCGGGGGCTGGGCCATACCGGCGGCACGCTGGACAAGCTCGAGGCGATCCCGGGGCTTACGACCCAGCTTTCGGAAGCGCATATGCGCCGCGTGGTGGAGGTGGCGGGCTGCGCCATCGTCTCGGCCACGGGGCAGGTGGCGCCGGCCGACAAGCGGCTCTATGCGATCCGCGACGTGACGGCGACGGTGGAGAGCTTCGACCTGATCACCGCCTCGATTCTCTCCAAGAAGCTCGCGGCGGGGCTCGAGGGGCTGGTGCTGGATGTGAAGCTCGGCTCGGGCGCTTTCATGAAATCTCAGGGCGAGGCGCGGGCGCTGGCGCAGGCGCTGGTGGAGACGGCGAATGCGGCGGGCTGCCGGACGGGGGCGGTGATTTCAGACATGAACCAGCCGCTGGCGCCTGCGCTCGGCAACGGGCTGGAAGTGGCGGAGGCGATGCGTGTGCTCACCGGGCAGGCCACCGGCCCGCTCCATGATCTGAGCGCGGCGCTGGGCGGGCTGGCGCTCTGGAACGCGGGGCTGGCCGAGACGCTGGAGGCGGGGGCCGAGGCGATGGTGGCGGCGATAAGCGAGGGCCGCGCGGCGGAGCATTTCGGGCGGATGGTGCGGGCGATGGGCGGGCCGGTGCAGTTTGTCGAGATGTGGCCGCGCTTTCTGCCGGAGGCGACGGTGATCCGCGAGATGGGCGCGCGCGAGGCGGGCTATGTCGCGGCGATGGATGGCGAGGCGATGGGGCTCGCGGTGATTGCCCTTGGCGGCGGGCGGCAGGTGGAGACGGATGTGGTGGAGCCCTCGGTGGGGCTCTCGGACGTGCTGCCGCTCGGGGCGAAGGTAAGCGCGGGCCAGCCGCTTCTGCGCATCCACGCGGCGCGGGGCGAGCATGCCGACCGGGCCGAGGCGATGCTGCGGGAGGCCATCACCATAGGGGCCGAGCCGCCGGAACTGCCGCCGCTCATTCACGAAAGGGTGGGGTGATGGCGCGCGCCTTTCTGGTGGTGATGGATTCGGTGGGCATCGGCGGTGCGCCGGATGCGGGCACGTTCTTCAACGGCGATCTGCCGGATACCGGGGCCAACACGCTGGCGCATGTCGCGCAGGCACGCAGCGGGGGATTGCGGGTGCCGACCCTCGATGCGCTGGGGTTGGGTGCCGCGCTTCGGCTGGCCTCGGGCGAGGTGGCCGAGGGGCTGGGCGCCGCGCCGCGCGGGCTCTGGGGCGCGGCCACGGCGCGGGCGCGGGGCAAGGATACGACAACGGGGCATTGGGAGCTGGCGGGGCTCGAGCTGCCGTTCGAGTGGCACTATTTCCCCGACACGCGGCCTGCCTTTCCAGACGAGGTGGTGGCGGCGGTGACGGAGGCGGCGGGCACGGGCGGCATCCTCGGCAATTGCCATGCCTCGGGCACCGAGATTGTGACCGAGCTGGGGCAGGCGCATATCGAGACGGGCTGGCCCATCTGCTACACCTCCGCCGACAGCGTCTTCCAGATTGCCGCGCATGAGGCGCATTTCGGGCTGGAGCGGCTTTTGGCGCTTTGCGAGGCGGTGGCGCCGATGCTGCATGGCATGCGCGTGGGCCGGGTGATCGCACGGCCTTTCGTGGGCGAGACGCCGCAGACCTTCGCGCGCACCGGCAACCGGCGCGACTATGCGCTGCCGCCGCCCGGGCCCACGCTGTGCGACCGCGCGCAGGCGGAGGGCCGCGCGGTGCATGGCATCGGCAAGATCGGCGACATCTTCGCCATGCAGGGCATCGACGATGTGCGCAAGGGCAGCGATGCGCAGCTCATGGAGCATCTGGCGCGGGCGGTGGAGGAGGCCGGGCCGGGGAGCCTGACCTTCGCCAATTTCGTGGAGTTCGATTCGCTCTACGGCCACAGGCGCGACCCGGAAGGCTATGCCGCGGCGCTGGAGCGGTTCGATGCGGGGTTGGGCGAGGTCTTGCCCAAGCTCGGGCCGGGAGACCTGATGCTCATAACCGCGGATCACGGCAACGACCCGACCTGGCCGGGCACCGACCACACCCGCGAGCGGGTGCCGGTGCTGGGGGCGGGCGTGGGCAACGTGGCCGCGGGGCTGGTGGATTTCGTCGATGTCGCCGCCACGGTCGCGGCGCATCTGGGGCTTGGCTGGCGCGGGCCGGGGCGCAGTTTCCTGCCCTGAGGGCGGGTCGGCCGCCCGGGGTGGGGCGCTGTGGCGTTGCCCTCGGGCCCGGTTTCTGGCTAAGAGACCTAGAATACAGACCGGGCCGGAGCGGACAGCATGAAAGACCACCTCACAATCGTCACCCATCCGCTCGTGCAGCACAAGCTGACGCTGATGCGCGAGAAGACCACCTCCACCGCGGTGTTCCGCCAGCTTCTGCGCGAGATCAGCCAGCTTCTGGCCTACGAGGTGACCTACGAATTGCCGATGACCACGCGGCGCATCGAGACGCCGCTGAAGGAGATGGATGCGCCGGTGCTGGATGGCCGCAAGCTGGCGCTCGTCTCGATCCTGCGGGCGGGCAACGGGCTGCTCGACGGGATGCTCGAGCTGATCCCCTCGGCGCGGGTGGGCTTCGTGGGGCTTTATCGCGACGAGAAGACGCTGCAGCCGGTGCAATATTACTTCAAGGTGCCCGAGTTGCTGGGCGAGCGGCTTACCATCGTGGTGGACCCGATGCTTGCCACGGGCAATTCCTCTGCGGCGGCGGTGGACCTGCTGAAGAAAGCGGGCGCGAAGGATATCCGGTTTCTCTGCCTGCTGGCCGCACCCGAGGGCGTGGCGCACATGAAGGAAGCGCACCCGGATGTGCCGATCGTGACGGCGGCGGTTGACGAATGCCTCAATGACAAGGGCTACATCCTGCCGGGGCTCGGCGATGCGGGAGACCGCATGTTCGGCACCCAGTAAGGAAAACCTGTTTACTCGTTTTGGATTATCATGCAGTCTCAACCCACCAACCTGTGGGGATAAAATGAGATTTGCGAGTATAGTCGCGGCTGCTGCCATAGCCGTGTCTTGCGGGTCTGGTGCCGTTATGGCCCAGACATCCAACAAGATCGTACCGGCGGAGTTTCCGCCGGCCTCTTTCGACGGCCGGCAATATGTGGACAGCAAGGGATGCGTGTTCATCAGGGCCGGTGTGGATGGCGCGGTGTCATGGATACCGCGCATGACGCGCGGGCGTCAGCAGGTGTGCGGCTTCCAGCCGACGCTTTCGGCGCAGGCCCGCCAGCCGGAGCCCGCCCCGGTGACCGCGAGCGCCCCGGCGCCGCGTGTCGTGGCCAGCGCGCCGCCGCCGCAGCCGGTGCGCAGCGCGCCGCCCGCGATGGCGCCGGCGAGCTACCGCTCGGCGCCCACGCCCGTGGCCGCGCCCGCCGCGCCGACGCCCCTGCCCAAGGTGGTGCAGGAGCCGGTGAAGAGCGCGGGCCCCTGTCAGGGCGCCACGCCGCTCTCGACGCAATATATCAACTCCACCAGCCGCTACCCCATTCGTTGCGGCCCGCAAACCGCGCCGCATGTGACCTATGCGGAGGGCAGCCGCACCTATACCGCTCCCGCGCCCGCCAGCGCCACGACGATCGTGCCGGGCAGCAGCTACGTCTACAGCCCCGGCAAGACCTATGTGACCAACCCGGGCAGCTCTGCCGGGCCGATCTATTATACCGCCGGGCAGGTGCGCGTGGCGCCGCGGCATGTCTACGAATCGCAGCTGGCCTCGACCGATGGCCTGTGGCGCGCCTCGGCGCAGGCGCAACGCGCAGATGTGATCGTCTCCATCGGCGAGGCCACGCTTGTCATCACCGATCTGCAGGAGCGCCCCCTCGCCCATTGGTCTCTTGCCGCCATAGAGCGCGCCAATCCCGGCAAGCGCCCGGCGCTCTACCACCCCGATGGCGACCCCGAAGAAACCCTCGAGCTGCCCGAGGAAGAGGCGGAGATGATCGCCGCCATCGAGAAGCTGCGCAGCACCATCGAGCGCCGCCGGCCCCATCCCGGGCGGCTGCGGCTCGTCACCTTTCTGGCGGTGCTCGCGCTGGTGGTCCTCGGCGGCCTGCTCTGGCTGCCCGGCGCCCTGCGCAGCCATGCCGTGAAGGTGGTGCCCGATGTGAAGCGCGCCGAGATCGGCGCGGCGCTCCTGCGGCAGATCCAGCGGGTCACCGGCCCGCCCTGCAACACGCCCGAGGGCCGGCGCGCCCTCGATCTGCTCGCGGCCCGCGTGCCCGGCGCCAAGGGGCCGGGCTTTCTGGCTGTGATGCGCGACGGGGTGACAGACACGGTGCACCTGCCCGGCGGCACGGTGCTGATCAGCAATCACCTTGTCGAAGATCACGACGAGCCCGGCGTGGTGGCGGGCTACGTGATGGCCGAGCGGCTGCGCGCCGAAATGGGCGATCCGCTGGCCGAACTGCTGGCCGAGAGCCCCGTCTGGGCCGCGTTCCGCCTTCTGACGACCGGCGAGATCGCCGAAGACACGCTCGCCGCCTATTCCGAGGCGCTGCTCACAACCCCGCCGCGCCCGCTCGACACCGAGATGCTGCTGGTGGGCTTCCGGGCCTACGAGCTGAGCGCAACCCCCTACGCCTACGCGCTCGACCCCACCGGCGAGCGCACCTTCGAGCTTATCGAAGCCGATCCCTACAGGTCGGAAGCCCCGCCCCCGGTGCTCGACGATGCCGACTGGCTGCGCCTGCAAGCGATTTGCGGCGGCTGATGGCAGCCGCCGCAACAAGATCTGGCAGAAATTTCCGGCCTCAGCGGCGCAGCGTGGCTTCCGAGTAGCCCATGCCGCGCACCCGTTTCAGCCCGCTATCGAGCTCGGCCTGCGTGGCGAAGGGGCCGGCCAGCAGCAGCGTGTAGCTCTTGCCGTCGCGGCTGACCTTTCCCATGCTCGCCCGCACGCCGGAGCTCGCGAGCTTCTGGGCGGTGCGCTGCGCATGGCCCGCATCGGAGAAGGCGCCGATCTGCACATAGCGATGGCTGGGCGCCTCGGCTGCCGGGGCCGAGCGGGTGGAAACGGTGGTCTTCACGCGGCTGTCGCCGGCCTCGGCCACCACGGCCCCGTTCTGCTGGCTCGGATGCGACACCACCGCGCTCTGGCGCGGTGCCGGCACCACGGCATCCCGCTGCCCGCCCGCCGCGCTGTTCTGCGCGAAGCTGTAGCTCGGCGTGCTGTAATAGCTGTAGCTCGAGGCCGGCACCGTCTCGGCGGTCACCGTCGGCCCGGCGGGCTTGCGATACATCCGCTGCGGCACCGATTTCGTCCACACTTTCTCCATCTGCGCCTTGCCGGCAAAGGTCTGGTGGGCGCGCCGGGTGTTGAGGCGGTCATCCTCCCAGACCGGCGCGTAGCCCTCGGGCACGCTCACGCCATCGGTCGAGGCCAGCTGCGATTCGTAGACATGCCGCGGCGCCACGCGCACCTGCCCGGCGGTATAATAGATCGGCCCGGCAGAGCTGCCCGGGTT
>JAVKDQ010000073.1:0-16296 GCA_040222155.1 Roseovarius sp. | reverse complement strand
ATGCGCTCTTCGGGGTGGGCGTGAGGCTCATTGTCGGCACGCTCGGCTTGTTCAACTTCGCGCACGGGGCGCTGTTCATGATCGGCGCGTTCTGCGCGGTCACGCTGAACCGCATCTTCACGCTCTCGCACACGATCATCGACGAGACCCAGAAAGACTTCCTCGGCAATCCGCTCAAGGTTGAGGTCCCTTACGTCTACGACTGGTTCGGCGAAGCCACCGGCAACGTGATCATCGACTGGTCGGTGCCGCTCGCCATCCTCTTCGCCATCCCGGTGATGATGCTGATCGGCGTGGTGATGGAGCGCGGCCTCATCCGGCACTTCTACAAGCGCCCCCACGCAGACCAGATCCTCGTGACCTTCGGCCTCGCCATCGTGCTGCAGGAGATCGTCAAGTATTTCTACGGCGCCAACCCCATCCCCACGCCCGCGCCCCAGGCCTTCACCGGCTCCTTCGATTTCGGCGCGCTCGTGGGCTTCGATCCGGGGCTCATCATCTACCCCTACTGGCGCCTCGTCTACTTCGCCTTCGCCGCCGTCATCATCGGCGCGGTCTTCGCCTTCCTGCAATTCACCACCTTCGGGATGGTGGTGCGCGCCGGCATGGCCGACCGTGAAACCGTGGGCCTGCTCGGCATCAACATCGACAAGCGCTTCACCATCATGTTCGGCCTCGCCGCCGCCGTGGCAGGCCTCGCGGGAGTGATGTATACGCCGATCAACTCACCCAACTACCACATGGGGATGGACTTCCTCGTGCTGAGCTTCGTCGTGGTCGTCGTGGGCGGCATGGGCTCGCTGCCCGGCGCCGTGCTCGCGGGCTTCTTGCTCGGCGTCCTCGAGAGCTTCGCCTCGATGCGTACGGTGCTCGAGGTTCTGCCCGGCATCAACCAGATCATCATCTACCTTGTCGCCATCATCATCCTGCTGACCCGTCCGCGGGGGCTGATGGGCCGCAAGGGCGTCATGGAGGACTAAGCGATGCTCGGTCTCGACACCAAGGACTTCCGTCTCCTGCTCATCGTCGCGGCGCTGACCCTCTTCGCGCCCTTCATCCTCAACCCCTTCCCCGAAGGCTCGGCGCTCGCGCAGTTCAACGCGGGCTACCCCGACCTGATGCAGCGCTTCGTGATCTTCGGGATCTTCGCGATCGGCTTCAACATCCTCTTCGGCCTCACCGGCTACCTCAGCTTCGGCCACGCGGCCTTCCTGGGCGTGGGCTCCTACGGCGCGATCTGGACGATGAAGCTGCTCACCCTCAACGTGATCCCCTCCATCATCATGGCGGTGATCTTCGCGGGCATCTTCGCGCTCGCGGTGGGCTACATCTCGCTGCGCCGCTCGGGCATCTACTTCTCGATCCTCACGCTCGCCTTCGCGCAGATGTCCTACGCGCTGGCCTATTCGGTGCTCACCCCCATCACCGGCGGTGAAACCGGCCTGCAGATCAAGCCCACCGACAAGCCCCTGCTCTCCAACCTCGCCGATGGCGAGATCGGCCGCGCCAACCTCTTCGGGATGGACATGCGCCAGAGCTTCGAGATGGGCATGGGCGACTGGCTCTTCACCTTCAACGCCGGCTACTACATCGCCGCCGTGGTGATGCTGCTGAGCTTCTACCTCTCCATCCGCATCTTCCGCTCGCCCTTCGGCATGATGCTGCGCGCGGTGAAATCCAACAACACCCGGATGACCTATACGGGCCTCAACTCGCGCCCCTACGCGCTCGCGGCCTTCGTGATCTCGGGCATGTATGCCGGCCTCGCCGGCGGCCTGCTGGTGGCGATGGATACCCAGGTGGGCCCCGAGCGCATGTTCTGGACGGCCTCGGGCGAGGTGGTGCTCATGACCATCCTCGGCGGCGCCGGCACGCTCATCGGCCCGGTGCTCGGCGCGGGCATGATCAAGTACATGGAAAACATCGTCTCCAAGATCAACTCCGACATCCTGCACGGCTGGTTCGCCTTCCTGCCCGACGGGCTCGAGGATGTGGTCGTCGGAATGATCTACCCCTTCATCGGCAAGGGCTGGCACCTCACGCTCGGCCTGATCTTCATGCTGGTGGTGATCTTCCTGCCCGGCGGCCTCGTCGAGGGCGGCCAGCGCATCGGCAAGCTCTTCCGGGTCAAGAAATCGAAATCCGACGCCGACAAGGCGACGCAATCCACCCCCGCCGAATAAGGAGCGCAAAAGATGGGTATTCTTGAAGTCAAGAACGTCAACAAGCGCTTCGGCGGGCTCCAGGCGCTGGGGGATGTGAACCTCAGCGTTCAGGAGAACTCGGTGCACGCCATCATCGGGCCAAACGGTGCGGGCAAATCCACCCTGCTCAACGTGCTGATCGGCAAGCTGATCCCCGATACCGGCTCGGTCATGTTCGATGGCCAGTCGGTGCTGGGTCGCAAGCCCTTCGAGATCAACCAGATGGGCATCTCCCGCGTGTTCCAGACTCCCGAGATCTTCGGCGATCTCTCGGTGCTCGAGAACATGCTCATCCCGATCTTCGCCAAGCGCGACGGCTCCTTCCGCATGCATGCCATCGAAAACACGCATCACGAGAAGGAACTGATCGAGAAGGCCGAGGAGATGCTCGAAAGTCTCAACATGGCCGACAAGCGCCATTTCCACGCGGCCTCCATGTCGCGCGGCGACAAGCGGCGCCTCGAGATCGGCATGTGCCTCGCGCAGAACCCGCGCCTGCTGCTGCTCGACGAGCCCACCGCCGGCATGGCCCGGGCCGACACCAACAACACGATCGACCTTCTCAAGCAGATCCACGACGAGCGCGACATCACCATCGCGATCATCGAACACGACATGCACGTGGTGTTCTCGCTCGCGCAGCGCATCACCGTGCTGGCGCAGGGCTCGCCACTGGTCGAGGACACGCCCGACAAGATCAAGGGTCACCCCAAGGTGCGCGAAGCCTATCTCGGCGAAGCGGCCTGAGCGAAGGAGAGAACCGATGAACGTCAAACCCGACTTCTCGAAGGGCAAGAACTACGCCGAGACGGCGCCCGCCTTCCTCTCCGTCTGGGGAATGCAAAGCTACTACGGCGAGAGCTATATCGTTCAGGATATCAGCTTCAACGTCCACGAGGGCGAGATCCTCGCGCTTCTGGGCCGCAACGGCGCCGGCAAGACGACCACGCTGCGCTCCATCGCGCGGATGGACAATCCGCAGGTGATGCATGGCGAGATCTGGCTCGATCACCAGCCGCTCCACAAGATGAAGAGCCACGAGGCGGCGCAGGCCGGCATCGGCCTTGTCCCGGAAGACCGCAGCATCATCCCCGGCCTCACGGTCGAGGAAAACCTGCAGCTGGCCCAGATCGCCCCGCCGATCGGCTGGTCGCTCGACCGGCTCTACGAGCTCTTCCCCCGCCTCGCCGAGCGCCGCAAGCAGGAGGGCGTGACCCTCTCGGGCGGTGAGCAGCAGATGCTCGCCGTGGCCCGGGCTCTGGCGCGCGACATCAAGGTGCTGCTGCTCGACGAGCCTTACGAGGGCCTCGCCCCCGTCATCGTCGACGAGATCGAGAAAACCCTGCGCGTCATCAAGGAGCAGGGCATCACCACGGTGATCGTGGAGCAGAACGCGGTGCGCGCATTGGAACTTGCCGACCGCGCTGTTATCCTCGACACCGGGAGCATCGTCTTCGACGGCACCGCCGAGGAGGTTCTGGAAAACGAGGAGCTGCGCTCCGAATACCTGGCCATCTGAGGCCATCCGGCGCCGCCCCTGTCGCTTTCCTGCCGCCGGGGCGGGCCCATATCGCACGACCAATTATCGAAAGGAGGGGTTCGATATGTCCGAACAGAAATCATACGCGCCCAGCGCAGATTTCACCGCCAAGGCCCATATCGACGCGGCCAAGTATGACGAGATGTATGCCGCATCGCTGGCCGATCCCGAGGGCTTCTGGAAAGAGGAAGCCAAGCGCATCGACTGGATCACGCCACCCACCAAGGTGAAGAACGTGAGCTACGAGTTCGGCAATGTCTCGATCAAGTGGTTCGAGGATGGCGAGCTCAACGTCGCCGCCAACTGCGTCGACCGCCATGTCGCCACCCGCGGCGACCAGACCGCGATCATCTGGGAGCCCGACGACCCGGAAGAACCCGCCAAGCACATCACCTACAAGGAGCTCTCCAGCGAGGTGAACCGCTTCGCCAACGTGCTGAAGAACCTCGGCGTGGGCAAGGGCGACCGGGTGGTGATCTACCTGCCGATGATCCCCGAGGCGGCCTATGCGATGCTGGCCTGCGCCCGGATCGGCGCGATCCATTCCATCGTCTTCGCCGGCTTCTCGCCCGATGCGCTCGGCGCGCGCGTCAACGGCTGCGACGCCCGGCTGGTCATCACCGCCGACGCCGCCCCCCGCGGCGGCCGCAAGACCAAGCTCAAGGACAACGTCAACCAGGCCCTGCTGCACGACTACAACGATGTGAAATGCCTCGTCGTGCGCCGCACCGGCGATCAGGTCGCGTGGCGCGACGGGCTCGATTTCTGGCTCCATGACGAGCTCGAGAAGGTCACCGACGACTGCCCGCCCGAGACGATGAACGCCGAAGACCCGCTCTTCATCCTCTACACCTCGGGCTCCACCGGCCAGCCCAAGGGCGTGGTGCACACCTCCGGCGGCTATCTCGTCTATGCCGCCATGACCCACGAGATCACCTTCGACTACCACGATGGCGACATCTACTGGTGCACCGCCGATGTGGGCTGGGTGACCGGCCACAGCTACATCGTCTACGGCCCGCTGGCCAATGGCGGCACCACGCTGATGTTCGAGGGCGTCCCCACCTACCCTGACGCCTCGCGCTTCTGGCAGGTCTGCGAGAAGCACGGCGTCCACCAGTTCTACACCGCCCCCACCGCCATCCGCGCGCTGATGGGGCAGGGCAACCAGTTCGTGGAGAAATGCGATCTCTCCTCCCTCAAGCTGCTCGGCACGGTGGGTGAGCCCATCAACCCCGAGGCCTGGGAGTGGTATTACAACGTGGTCGGCAAGGGCCGCGTGCCCATCGTCGACACATGGTGGCAAACCGAGACCGGCGGCCACCTGATGACCCCCCTGCCCGGCGCGCACGCCTTGAAGCCCGGCTCGGCGATGAAGCCCTTCTTCGGCATCAAGCCCGTCGTGCTCGAGCCCACCACCGGCGAGGAGATCGAGGGCAACGCCGTCGAGGGCGTGCTCTGCATCAAGGATAGCTGGCCGGGCCAGATGCGCACCGTCTGGGGCGACCACGCCCGCTTCGAGAAGACCTATTTCGCCGATTACAAGGGCTACTACTTCACCGGCGACGGCTGCCGCCGCGATGCCGATGGCGATTACTGGATCACCGGCCGCGTCGATGACGTGATCAACGTCTCGGGCCACCGCATGGGCACGGCGGAAGTGGAGAGCGCGCTCGTGGCCCATGCCAAGGTGTCGGAAGCCGCCGTGGTGGGCTATCCCCACCAGATCAAGGGGCAAGGCATCTATTGCTACGTCACGCTGATGGCCGGCGAAGAGCCCACCGAGGAGCTCCGCAAGGAGCTGCGCGACTGGGTGCGCCGCGAGATCGGCCCGATCGCCTCGCCCGATCTCATCCAGTGGGCCCCCGGCCTGCCGAAAACCCGCTCCGGCAAGATCATGCGCCGCATCCTGCGCAAGATCGCCGAGAACGATTACGGCAGCCTCGGCGACACCTCCACTCTGGCCGAACCGGCGGTGGTGGACGACCTCATCGAGAACCGCATGAACCGCTGACGCCGCGGCGCCTGCGGAGAGACATGAGGGGCCGGTGCAACGCGCATCGGCCCTTTTTCATGTCATTCGCCCTTTGGCCGGCGTCGCGCCGAGGTATTTGCACCAAGAAGAAGCCGGGCCGGGTTCGGGGCATTCACGCGTTCACCGCTCGGGCAGCGGTATGAACTCCGCGTCGTCGCCCGGCGGCAGCTGGAAGCGCCCATGCGCCCAGTCGCCCTGCCCCCAGGCCTCCTTCGCGGCCTCGATCTTCTCCCTGGAGGAGGCCACGAAATTCCACCAGATATGGCGCGGCCCGCCCAGCGTCTCGCCGCCCAGCGCCATCAGCCGCGCGCCTTGCGGCCCGGCATGAAGCGTGATCGCGTCGCCCGGGCGGAAGACCATCATCCGCCCCGCCTCGAAACGCTCGCCCGCCACGGTGATCTCGCCTTGCGTCACGTAAACGCCCCGGTCCTCGTGATCGTCGGGCAGGGGCAGCATCGCGCCCGGCTCCATCACCACATCGGCATAGAACATGTCGGTGAAGGTCGAGACCGGCGCGCGTTCGCCCCAGCCGTGGCCCATGATGAGCCGCAGCTTTTTGCCCTCGCCCTCGAGGAAGGGCAGCCCCTCGGCGCCGTGATGCTCGAAGCTCGCCGCGCGCTCCTCGTCCTTCTCCGGCAGCGCCACCCATGTCTGGATGCCGAAAAGCCGGCTCTCGCCCTTGCGCGTGGCCTCCGAGGTGCGTTCCGAATGGGTCACGCCGTGGCCCGCCACCATCCAGTTCACCTCGCCGGGATAGATCATCTGGTTGGTGCCCAGCGAGTCGCGGTGCTGAAACTCGCCCTCGTAGAGATAGGTCACCGTGCCCAGCCCGATATGCGGATGCGGGCGCACGTCGATCCCCTTCCCGGTGAGAAACTCCGCCGGCCCCATCTGGTCGAAGAAGATGAAGGGCCCCACCATCTGCCGCTTGGGCGCGGGCAGCGCCCGGCGCACCTCGAAGCCGCCCAGATCGCGGGCGCGGGGGATGATCAGCGTTTCGATATCGTCAAGCTTGCCCGCCTCGGGGCAATGCGGCTCAAGGCTCGGGTTCCAGCTCATCGGATGTCTCCTTATCCGTTCAACACGTCATGCCACTCGGCGTGGCGGCGGAATTGCGCGGCGGCGAAGGGGCAGAGCGGCAGGATCTTCCATCCGCCCGCCCGCGCCGACTCCACCGCGTGGTTCACGAGCGCCACGCCCACGCCCTTGCCGCGATAGGCGTCGGGCACTTCGGTATGGTCGATGATGACAAGGCGTTCGGAGGCGCGCGAATAGGTCATCTCCGCCTCCGGCCCGCCGTCAAGGCTTGTCCAGTAGCGGCCCTTGCTGCCGGTCTCTTCGTGGTGAATGTCCATGATATGTCTCCCTTCACATATGCACATAGCATGAGATTGTGACAGGGTAATATTCTATGTGCGCACAGATGTTGTGCCGATACCTTGAAACGGCAGGTTCGGGCCGGGAGCGGGTGTTGAAACTGAGCGCCAACGCACGGACTCAAGGGGCGCAGCTCCTCACCTGAAGGTCAATGCCCGCCCATCACCCCAACACCAGCGAGGCCGCGATCACCCACATCACCGCGCCCACCCCCGCATCGAGCACCCGCCAGCTGGCCGGGCGGCGAAAGAGCGGCGCCAGCAGCCGCGCGCCATAGCCCAGCCCGAAGAAGAAGGTGAAGCTCGCCGTCATGCCGCCCAGCGCGAAGGCCAGCCGGTTGTCATATTGCGCCGAGATCGACCCCAGCAGCACCACCGTGTCGAGATAGACATGCGGGTTGAGCCATGTGAGCGCGAGGCAGGTGAAGAGCGCCGCGGTCAGGCTGCCCGCCCCCTCGCCCGCCTCCAGCGCCGCACCTCCGCGCCAGGCCGCGAGAAAGCTCCGCGCGCCGTACCACGCCAGGAAGGCCGCGCCGCCCCAGCGCATCGCCGTCTCGAGCCACGGCACCGCTTCCGCCAGCGCCCCGAACCCCGCCACGCCGGCGGCGATCAGCACCGCATCGGAGAGCGCGCAGGTGAGGCAGACGGCGAAGACATGCGCCCGCCGGAGCCCCTGCCGGAGCACGAAGGCGTTCTGCGCACCGATGGCGAGAATGAGCGAGAGCCCGAGCGCGAACCCGGCGATGGCGGCCTGCATGTGTCCTGTCCGCTCCCCGCTGCCGGCGTCAGGCTCCGGCGACTGTCACCGAACGCGCCGCACCCGGGGCGTTACCGCACCGACGCGATACCGACGCAATACCGACGTGATACCGACGCCCCGAAATCACTCCGCGGCGAGCTGCGCCATCACCTCGTCGGAGGCCTCGAAATTGGTCGTCACCTTCTGCACGTCGTCGTCATCCTCGAGCGCCTCGACGAGCTTCATGAGCTTCTGCATGCCCTCGAGATCGAGCTCGGTGGTGGTGCCGGGCTTCCAGACGAGCTTCGTGCTCTCGCTCTCGCCCAGCGCCTCCTCGAGCGCGTTCGACACCTCGTTCAGATCGGTATCTGCGCACCAGATCACATGCCCGTCCTCGCCGCTCTCCACGTCTTCCGCGCCGGCCTCGATCGCCGCCATCATCACCGTGTCGGCATCGCCCACATCGGCGGGATAGGTCACTTCGCCCTTGCGCTCGAACATGAAGGCCACCGAGCCGGTCTCGCCGAGGTTGCCGCCGTTCTTGGTGAAGGTCGAGCGCACGTTCGAGGCGGTGCGGTTGCGGTTGTCGGTCATCGCCTCGACGATCACCGCCACGCCGCCCGGCCCGTAGCCCTCGTAGCGGATTTCCTCGTAATCCTCCGCGTCGCCGCCCAGCGCCTTCTTGATGGCGCGCTCGATATTGTCCTTGGGCATGGATTGCGCCTTGGCCTCCTTGACCGCGAGGCGCAGGCGCGGGTTTTTCTCCGGGTCAGGGTCGCCCATCTTGGCGGCGATGGTGATCTCCTTGGAAAACTTTGAGAAAAGCTTCGCCTTCACGGCATCCTGCCGCCCCTTGCGGTGCTGGATATTTGCCCATTTCGAATGGCCCGCCATGGTGGTCTCCGTCAGATGTCGAGGGTTTCGCGCCTGATATAATGCAGGCCGGGGGAGGCTCGCAAGCGGGTTGCGCTCCGGCGCCGGATGGGGTTGGGTCTTCGGCGAAACGCGAGGCGCGCCATGACCACCGAAGTGACCACCGAGCAGATGATCCTCTTCGCGCTCTTCGGCGGCGTGTTCGGGATGCTGCTCTGGGGCAAGTACCGCTACGACATCGTGGCCTTCTCGGCGCTGATGCTGGGGGTTGTGCTGGGCGTGGTGCCCTCCGACGAGGCGTTCTCCGGCTTCGGCCACCCGGCCACGCTGGTGGTGGCGCTGGTGCTCGTCGTCTCCGCCGGGCTGGTGCGCTCGGGCGCGGTCTATCTCATCACCCGCACGCTGGTCGACAGCTCGCGCAATCTGGGCGCGCATATCGCCATCATGGGCGGCGTGGGCGGCGTGCTCTCGGCCTTCATGAACAACGTGGCCGCGCTGGCGCTGCTGATGCCGGTCGACATCCAGACCGCGCGCAAGGCCAAGCGGGCGGCGGGGCTCTCGCTCATGCCGCTCTCCTTCGCCACGATCCTCGGCGGCATGGCCACGCTGATCGGCACGCCCCCCAACATCATCATCGCCTCGATCCGCGAGGAATCGCTGGGCGCGCCGTTCCGGATGTTCGACTTCGCCCCGGTGGGCGGGCTAACCGCCATCGCCGGGCTGGTCTTCGTGGCGCTGATCGGCTGGCGGCTGATCCCGCAGCGCGAGGATGCGGTGCTGGAGGCCTCCGAGATCGCCGAATACATCGCCGAGCTCACCGTGCCCGAGAAATCCGATCTCATCGGCAAGCGCCTGATCGAGCTGAGCGAGGCCGCCGACAAATCCGACGTGGCGATCCTTGGCGTGGTCCGCGATGGCAAGCGGCGCTACGGCGCGGCGATCAACACCACCCTGCGCGCCGGCGACGTGCTGGTGCTCGAAGCGAAGCCCGACGCGCTCGACGAGTTCCGCGCGGCGCTCTCGCTCGCCTTCTCCGACAAGGAGCGCGAGGAGCACCTGAAGGCCGAGGGCGACGGGCTCGACCTGCTCGAGGTGGTGGTGCCGCAAAGCTCGCGCCTCGTGGGCAAGACCGCGCAGAGCGTGGGCCTGCACTGGCGCCAGCAGACGGTGCTCATGGGCATCTCGCGGCAAGGCCGCAAGATCACCAGCCAGGTGCGCAACACGCCCATAGAGGCGGGCGACATCCTGCTGCTGCTGGTGCCCAAGGCCACCGGCCATGACGTGACCGAATGGCTGGGCGCCCTGCCGCTGGCAGATCGCGGCCTCGCGGTGACGCAGGACCAGAAGACATGGCTCGCCATCGGCCTCTTCGGCGCGGCGGTCTTCGCGGCCTCGATCGGCTGGCTCTACCTGCCGATCGCGCTCGGCATCGTCGTGATGGCCTTCGTGCTCACCAAGGTGCTGCCGCTCAACGAGCTCTACAGCCACATCGAATGGCCCGTGGTGGTGCTTCTGGGTTCGATGATCCCCCTTGGCGCCGCGCTCGAGGATGTGGGGGGCACCGAGCTCATCGCCGGCACGCTCGTGGGGCTCACCAATGGGCTGCCCGCATGGGCCATCCTCACCGTGCTGATGGTGGTGACGATGACGCTCTCGGACGTGCTCAACAATACCGCCACCACCATCGTGGCCGCGCCCGTGGGCATCCAGATGGCGCAATCGCTCGATGTCTCGCCCGACCCCTTCCTGATGGCGGTGGCAGTGGCGGCCTCCTCGGCTTTCCTCACCCCCATCGGGCACAAGAACAACACCCTCATCCTCGGCCCCGGCGGCTACAAGTTCGGCGATTACTGGCGCATGGGCCTGCCGCTCGAGATCCTCGTGGTGGCCGTTTCCATCCCCGCGATCCTGGTGTTCTGGCCGCTATGATAAAACGATTCCGGAAACTCATCATCCACGCCGGAATGCCCAAGGCCGGCAGCAGCGCGATCCAGGAAGGGTTTGCCGCGTCGACGATAGAGGGCTGCGAGTTGCTCGGCCTGGGAAACGGCAACCAGAACCGCGCGTGCAGCCTGCTCTTCGGCGGCGGCGCGACCAACAGAAAAAAGTTTCACGGGAGGATCGATCTGCCGCAAACGTCGCGCGACGAGTTCGACGCGCGCCTCACACGCCAGTTCTCCGAAAGCAAAGCAGAAACACTGATATTGACCGCCGAATGGGTCTACACCGCGAACGAGCAGATGCTGAGGCGCGTCTTGCGGCGGTTCAAACCGCATTTCGAAGCGATCGAGGTCTATGCCTACATTCGCAAACCGTCCGAATTCATCCCCAGCGACTTCCAGCAGCAATACAAGATCAGCGCCCCCGGCTTCGGCCTACAATGGCCGGACTACGCGTTGCACCTGGGCCGGCTAGACAAGGTATTCGGGGCGACATGCGTGCACTTGCGCCTCTTTGACCGCGACAGGATGAAGGGCGGCGACGCTGTTCTGGATTTTGCCGAGTGGGCGAACCTCTCAGGCCTCGAACCCGCTCGAAAACAGGTCAACACGTCTCTCTCCGCGCCGGGCCTCTCGCTTCTGGCCTGTTTCCGCCGGCACCGCTCCGGCAAGGATTTCCCGCCCGGACACCCCGATCTGCAAGCCTTGCTGGGCGCGACGAAAGCGATGAAGTCGCCGCGTTTCGTCATCGAGCCGGATCTCGTGGCCGCCAAGATAGACGCCCACCGGGACGACCTCGCATGGCTCTCGGAACGGCTGGGCGAAGCGATTGAAGATCACCCGCGCCTCCCGAAGGAGGATGATGTCGTGTTTGGCTCGGAGGACGACCTGAAACATGCGGCTGCGCGGTTTGTCCCGCTGCTCGACGGCAAGCCAACGCATCGGCTGCCGCAAGGCGCCGACGAGGCAGACGCACTGGCTTGGCGCCGCGTGGTTGCATGGCTGAACACGCCCAACGACGCCGAAACGCGCGAGCAACCGCAAGGCCTCTTTGCGAGGGTCGCGCGCGCTTTGCCGTTCAAGCGGCTCTAGAAAGGCGGCTTTCGCATGCGCTCTCGGTCAAGGGCGCAACCGGCAAGTCGGCTCTTGTCCTCATTCCTCCTGAGCCCTAACACCAACTGATGAGGATTCTGTTTCTGGGCGATGTGGTGGGCCGCTCGGGCCGCCAGGCGATCATCGAGCACCTGCCACGGCTGCGCGCCGAGTGGCGGCTCGATTTCGTCATCGTCAACGGCGAGAACGCCACCGGCGGGATGGGGCTTTCAGGCGAACACGCCAAGCTGCTGCTGGAGGCGGGCGCAGATTGCCTGACGCTGGGCGATCATGCCTTCGACCAGAAGGAAATGCTGCAATTCATCGAAGGGGAGCCGCGCATCGTCCGGCCGCTCAACTACGCCAAGGAGGCGCCGGGGCGCGGGCACCGGGTGTTCTCTGATGCACGCGGGCGCAAGGTGCTGGTGGCGCAGGTTCTGGGGCAGGTCTTCATGAAACGCGCCTTCGACGACCCGTTCAGCGCCGTCGACACGGTGCTGCGCGCCCATGTGCCGGGCGGCGGCGTGCAGGCCTCGGTGATCGACGTGCATTGCGAGGCAACCTCCGAGAAGATGGCGATGGGCCATTTCTGCGACGGGCGCGCGACAATGGTGGTGGGCAGCCACACCCATGTGCCCACGGCGGATGCGCAAATCCTGCCCGGCGGCACCGCCTTTCAGAGCGATGCGGGCATGTGCGGCGACTACCTGAGCGTGATCGGCATGGACAAGGCCGAGCCGATGCGCCGCTTCGTCACCGGCATGGGGCGCGCCCGCTTCACCCCGGCCATGGGCGAGGCCACGCTCTGCGGGCTCTTCATCGAGAGCGACGATCGCACGGGGCGCGCCACGCGTGTGGAGATGGTGCGCGAGGGTGGGCGCCTTTCGCCTTCCGCGCCATGAGGGCGCAACCGCTTCACCTGCTCCTGCTCTTCGCCTTCGGCTGCGGCTGGGGGATGTCCATGCCGCTCGCCAAGATCGCCGTGAGCACCGGGCACGAGCCATATGGCCTCATATTCTGGCAGCTCGTGGTGGTGGTGGCGGTGCTCACGCCGGTGGCGCTCATAGCGGGCAAACCGGTGAAGCTCAGGCTGCGCCACCTCTGGTTCTGCTCGCTCATCGCCTGCACCGGCGCGGTGCTGCCCGATCTCTTCTACTATCTTGGCGCCACGCATCTGCCCGGCGGCGTGCTCTCCATCCTGATGGCCTCCGCCCCGCTTTTCTCGCTGCCCATCGCGCTGGCGCTCGGCAATGACCGCTTCTCGCTGCTGCGTCTCGGCGGGCTCATGCTGGGCATGGTGGGCGTCGCGCTCATGATCCTGCCGGAAGAGGGCCTTCCCGCCGCCGTTCCGGTGGGTTTCGTGCTGCTCACACTGCTCGCGCCCGCGCTTTACGCCACCGAGGGCAATATCGTGGCGCGCTGGGGCACGCACGGGCTCGACCCGTTCCGCACCATCGTCGGCGCCTCCTTCATCGGCATGATCATCACCTTCCCCATCGCTGTTCTGAGCGGGCAATGGATCAACCCGCTCGAAAGCTTCGGCGCGCCCGAGCTGGCACTGGCGGCCTCGGCGGCGATCCATGGTCTCGTCTACGCGGGATATGTGTGGCTCGTGGGGCGCGCGGGCTCGGTCTTTTCCGCGCAGGTGGGCTACATCGCCACTGGCTTCGGTGTGCTCTGGTCCATCCTGCTGCTGGGCGAGAGCTATTCCGGCTGGGTCTGGGCCGCGCTTCTCACAATTCTCGCAGGCGTCTTCCTCGTGCAGCCGCGCGCCCCCAAGGACAGCACGCCCGAGCCCGCCCTCGCCCCTATGCCCGGCGCTGGCGACATCACCGGCGCCGGTGCGGCCACGGCCGAAGAAGAGGCGCCGCGATGAGCAGCCTCACCCCCCCGAGGGCGAACGCAGACCGCCTCGTCCCGGTCGCGGTGCTCTTGATCGCGGGCGCGGGCTGGGGGCTGGCCACGCCGCTCACAAAGATCGCGGTGAGCGAGGGCTACAAGCATTTCGGGCTGATCTTCTGGCAACTGGCGATCACCGGCACGCTGCTCACCCTCTTGACCCTGCTGCGCGGCCAGCGCCTGCCTTGCACGAAGGGGCACCTGCGGCTCTATGTGCTCATCGCCTTTCTCGGCACGATCCTGCCCAACTCCGCCTCCTACGCGGCGGCGGCGCATCTGCCCGGCGGCGTGCTGGCGATCCTGCTCTCCACCGTGCCGCTCTTCGCCTTTCCGGTGGCCATTGCCCTCGGCAACGACCGCTTCGAATGGCTGCGCGCGCTGGGTCTGCTCTTCGGCCTCGCCTGCGTGGTTCTGATCATGGCGCCCGAAGCCAGCCTGCCCGAGGCCGCCGTGGCGGCCTTCATCCCGCTCGCGCTCGTCGCGCCCTTCTTCTACGGCATCGAAGGCAACTTGCTCGCCCGCTGGGGCACGCGCGGGCTGAACCCGGTGCAGCTTCTGGCGGGCGCCGCGCTGGTGGGTGTGCCGATCTCCGGCGCCATGGCCCTCGCTACCGGCCAGTTCATCGACCCGCGCGGCCCTTGGGGGCCGCCCGACCTCGCCCTGATCGGCGCCTCGCTCATCCATGCTGTCGTCTATGCCACCTATTTCTGGCTGGTGGGGCGCGCAGGCCCGGTCTTCGCAGCACAGGTCGCCTACCCTGTCACGGGCTTCGGTGTGGCATGGTCCATCGTGCTGTTGGGAGAGAGCTATTCGGCCTATGTCTGGGCCGGGCTGGCGCTCATGCTGATCGGTATCTTCCTCGTTCAACCCCGCCCCGAAAAGGCGCTTGCGGCAGCCCGCGGCATCGCGGATTATGGGCGTCGGTCTTAACGGGACAGATGATTTTGGCAGAGATTCTCGGGCTTTCGCAAACCACGCAGGCACTGCTGACCATTGGCGTTCTGGTGGCGATGTTCATCCTGTTCGTAAAAGAGATCTACCCGACCGAGGTGGTGGCCATCGCCGGTGTGTCGGCGCTGCTGCTGATGGGGCTCCTGCCCTATGACGACGGGGTGGAAGTGCTTTCGAACCCCGCACCATGGACCATCGTGGCCATGTTCATCGTCATGGGGGCATTGGTGCGCACCGGCGCGCTCGACTGGTTCACCAAGCTCGCCGAGCGCCGCGCCGAGGGCAGCCCGTTGCTGGCCATCGGCGGACTTCTCTTCTTCGTCATGGCCGCCTCGGCCTTCGTCAACAACACGCCGGTGGTCGTGGTGATGATCCCGGTCTTCGTGCAACTCGCGCGCAAGCTCAACATCGCGCCGAGCCGGATCCTGATCCCGCTCAGCTATGCCGCCATCATCGGCGGTTGCCTCACCCTCATCGGCACATCGACGAACCTTCTGGTGGATGGCGTGGCGCGGTCCAACGGGATGGAGCCGTTCACCATCTTCGAGGTCACGCCGCTTGCACTCATCATCGCGGTATGGGGGGCGATTTACCTCAGCGTCATCGCGCCAAGGCTCCTGCCCGACCGCGCGAGCATGGCCACCATGCTATCGGATCGCAAGGCACGGAAGTTCTTCACCGAGGCGGTGGTGCCGCCGGAATCGAACCTGATCGGGCGCGAGGTAACGGGCGTGCAGCTCTTCAAGCGCGAGGGCGTGCGCCTCATCGACGTGATCCGCGGCGACATCTCGCTGCGCCGCAATCTAGACGGGGTGACGCTTGAAGTGGGCGACAGGGTGGTGCTGCGCACGCAAGTGGCCGAACTTCTGAGCCTGCAGCGCGACAAGAGCCTCAAACGCGTCGATCAGGTGTCGGCGGTGGAAACGTCCACCGTCGAGGTGCTGATCACGCCCGACTGCAAGATGGTGGGCCGACGCCTTGGTGCGCTGCGCCTGCGCCGTCGCTTCGGCGTCTACACGCTCGCAGTGCACCGGCGCGACCGCAATATCGGCCGTCAGCTCGACGATGTGGTCGTGCAGGTCGGCGACACGCTCTTGCTCGAAGGCGGGCCGGAAGACATCCAGCGCCTCGCGGCGGAGATGAACATGGTCGACATCTCCCAGCCCACCGAACGCGCCTACAGACGCAGCCACGCGCCGATCGCCATCGCCGCGCTGGCCGGCATCGTGATCCTGGCAGCGCTCGGTGTCGCACCCATCCTGCTTCTCGCGGTCCTCGCGATGTCGGTGGTGTTTCTCACCCGCTGCGTCGATGCCGACGAGGCGTTTTCCTTCATCGACGGGCACCTTCTGGCGTTGATCTTCTCGATGCTCGCGGTGGGCGTGGCGCTGCAGAATACCGGGGCCGTGGCGCTTCTGGTGAACCTCGTGGCGCCGCTCCTCGAGGGCGCCTCACCCTTCGTGGCCATTCTCGTCGTCTTCGGCATCACCACGACGCTGACCGAACTCGTCTCCAACAACGCGGTGGCGGTAGTGGTCACCCCAATCGCCATCGGCCTCGCGGAGGCGTTGGGCTACGATCCTCGCCCCTTCGTGATTGCCGTGATGATCGCCGCCTCGGCGAGCTTCGCCACGCCGATCGGCTACC
>JAVKDQ010000072.1:0-14067 GCA_040222155.1 Roseovarius sp. | reverse complement strand
GGGAAGGCGAAGATCAGGTCGTTGCCCCGGCTGATGATCTCGTCGAGCCACGAGCCGCGCCGCGCGGCGGCCGCGAGCCCCAGCGGCACGCCCAGCCCCATGCCGATGCCCACCGCCACCAGCGCCACCGCGAGCGAGGTGCGCCCGCCCATCATCAGCATCGAGAGAATGTCGCGCCCGTAATGGTCGGTGCCCAGCCAATGCGCGCCCGAGGGCGCCTGCATCCGCGCGCCGATGTTCAGCGTCTCGATCCCGTAAGGCACCCAGAGGAACGACAAGAGCGCCGCCCCCGCGAAGAGCGCCGTAAGGCAGGCCCCGAAGATCAGCGTGGCCCTCATCGCCGCCCCCTCAGCCGCGGGTCCACCCACGCATAGGCCATGTCGACGAGGAAATTCACCACCACCACCGCGAAGACGAGGAACATCACCACCGATTCCACCACGATCAGGTCGCGCGCCGAGATCGCCTGGAAGACGAGCCGCCCGAGGCCCGGCAGGAAGAACACGTTCTCGATGATGATGACCCCCGCCAGCAGGAAGGAGAATTGCAGCCCGATGATGGTGAGCACCGGGATCATCGCGTTTCTCAGCGCATGGCGGCGCAGCGCCTGCCCGCGCGAGAGCCCCTTGGCGCGGGCGGTGCGGATGAAATCCTCCGAGAGCGTGTCGAGCAGCGCCGAGCGCATCACCCGCGCGAGGATCGAGGCCTGCGGCAGCGCCAGCGCCAGCGCCGGCAGGGTGAGGCTCTTCAGCGCCGGAAAGAGCCCCGCCTCCCAGCCCGTGAATCCCCCCGCCGAGAACCAGCGCAGGTTGATGGCGAAGACGAGCACCATCAGCATCGCGAACCAGAAATTCGGGATCGCCACGCCGAGCTGCGTCACCCCCATCACCGCCATGTCCACCGGCGAGCCGCGCTTCGAGGCCGCCCAGATACCCGCCGGAAAGGCCAGCGCCGTGGAAAGCGCCAGCGCGTAGAGCGCGAGCGGCAGGCTGATCCAGAGCCGCTCGCCGATCATCTCCGAAACCGGCGTGCGATAGGTGTAGGAAGTGCCCAGATCGCCCTGCAGCATGCCGCCCACCCATGCGAGGTAGCGCGCGGGCGCCGAGCGGTCGAGGCCGAGCTCCGCGCGCAGCGCGGCCAGCGTATCCTCCTGCGCGTTCAGCCCCAGCATGTAGGCCGCAGGGTCGCCCGGCACCACTTCGAGCGCGAAGAAGATCACCAGCGAGGCCACCGTCAGCGTGGCCACGAGCGATCCGAGGCGGCGCAGCGCATAGCCCAGCATCAGCACCGCCCCGCTTTCATCTTTCCGGAAATACTCCCGCCGGAGGCGTCCGGCGCGGCCATCCCGCGCCGCACCGTTGCACCGAAGCGCCGCCCGCCGGTCACTCTTCCCAGTAAACCCCGGTCAGATCGACGGCCTGCGTCGGCGAATCCTTCCAGATGCCCTTCAGCCCCGCCTGCACCACTGTCGGGATGGCGAGCTGGAAGAGATAGCCGTTCACGTAATCCTCCGAGATCTTGCGCTGCATCTGGGCCAGCAGCTCCGAGCGCGCCTCCGGGTCGGTCTCCTTGCCCAGCGCCGCGTTCATCTCCTGGAATTCCGCGCTGTCATACTGGAAGTAGTAAGCGGGCCGCGCGTAGATGCCGATATCGAAGGGCTCGGTATGGCTCACGATGGTCAGCCCGAAATCCTTGCCCTTGAACACCTGCTCGAGCCATTGCGCCCATTCGAGGTTGGTGATCTCCGTCTCGATCCCCACCGCGCGCAGCTGCGAGGCGATGATCTCGCCACCGCGCCGAGCGTAGGAGGGCGGCGGCAGCTTCAGCGTGGTGGTGAACCCGTCGGGATAGCCCGCCTCCGCCAGCAGCGCCTTCGCCATCTCCGGGTCGTATTGCGAATTGCCGGTCAGGTCGATGTAATCGGGATGGTGCGGCGCGAAATGCGAGCCGATCGGCGTGCCGAGGCCAAACATCGCCCCGTCGATCACCGCCTGCCGGTCGATCGCATGGGCAATCGCCTTGCGCACCCGCACATCGTTCAGCGGCTCCATCTTGTTGTTGGTGGAAAGGATCGTCTCGCCCTCGGTCGAGCCCACCAGCACCTCGAAGCGCGGGTCGGCCTCGAATTGCGGCAGGTTCTCCGGCGCGGGGAAGCCGCGGAAGGCGTCAATGTCCTCGGCCATCATCGCGGCGAAGGCCGCCGTGGGGTCGGAGATGAACTTGAAGGTGGCGCGCTCCAGCCGCGCGGGCGTGCCCCAGTAATCGGGGTTCTTCACCAGCGTGATCCGGTCGCCCTGCACCCAGTCGTCGAACCGGAAGGCGCCGGTGCCCACCGGGTTCTGCTTGATGTCGTCGATGCTCTCCGGCGCCACCATCGCCGCATCGCCCCATGCGAGGTTGAAGAGGAAGTTGCCGTTGGGGTTGGCCAGCGTGATCTTCACCGTGGTGTCATCCACCGCCTCCACGCTCTCGATGCCCTCGAAGAGCGCCTTCTGGGCGTTCTGGCTGTCTTCGGCGCGGGCGCGGTCGAGGCTGAAGACCACGTCCGAGGCCTCGAAGCTCGTGCCGTCGTGGAAGGTCACGCCATCCCGCAGGGTGAAGGTGTAGACGGTGCCATCGTCGGAGATCTCCCAGCTTTCCGCCAGCCCCGGGTTCACCGAGCCGTCCGGCCCGAACCGGGTGAGCCCCTCGAAGATGTTGGAATAGGTCACATCGTCGATCGCGCCCGCCGCGGCGCTCGTCGGGTCGAGATGCGGCGGCTCGAGCTGGATGCCGATGATGAGGTCATCCTTCGCCTGCGCGGCGGTGCCCGCCAGCAGCAGGGCGGCTGCCATCGCGGCGAAACGTGTCTTTGTCATTGGGTCTCTCCCTTTCCTGCAGCGGGCGGCTCTCGGTGGCGCGCCGCGCTTTCGGGCCGAGTTTCACCGCAAAGCGCGCCACGATCAACCGTTTCAAGCGGGGCTTTCGCCACAGCGCCTTACAACCCGGTCAGGAGGGCCCCAGCAGGTCGGCGAGCGCCAGCGCCATCACCTGCGCCGATTGCAGCATGTCGTCGATGCCCACGTATTCATCCGGCTTGTGGGCCAGATCGAGAATGCCGGGGCCGTAGGCGATGCAGTTCTTCAGCCTGCCGATCCGGTCTATATGCTTCTGGTCGTAGGTGCCGGGGCTCACCACGTAATCGGCCTCGCGCCCGAACACCTCCCGCACCGCCGCCGCAACCGAGGCCACCACCGGCGCGTCGCGCTCGGTCATGGTGGGCAGCACGCGGAAGAGCTCGCGAATCTCGTAGTCGAAGCCGGGCCGCCCATCGCGCACCCGTTCGAGCACCGCGCGAATCTCCGCCTGCACCTCCTCGATGTCTTCCTCTATGAGAAACCGCCGGTCGAGCACCATGCGGCACCGGTCGGGCACGCAGGGCGAGGGCATGCCCGAATAGCCCTCCTCCTGCTCCGGCTCGCCGCCGTGAATCGCGTTGATATTGAGCGTCGATTGCCGCGCGCCCTCGGGCACCACCGGCATCTCGGTGCGCTTCTCCGCCAGCGCGGGGAAGAGCGAGGCCTCCATTTCCTGCAGCACCGCGCCCATGTGGCGCACCGCGCAATCGCCCAGAAACGGCATCGAGCCATGCGCGATCTCGCCCTTGGTCTCCACCTCCGCCCACCAGACGCCGCGATGCCCGAGGCAGATGCGGTCCTTGTTGAGCGGCTCGGGGATGATCACATGCTGCACCCGCTCGGGCGAGAACCAGCCCTTTTCCGCAAGGTAGGCCACCCCGCCGAAGCCGCCCGATTCCTCGTCGGCCGTGCCGGAGATCTCGATGGCCCCCGCGTAATCGGGGCAAAGGGCGATGAAGGCCTCGGCCGCCACGATGGAGGCCGCGAGCCCGCCCTTCATGTCGCAGGCGCCGCGCCCGTAGATCTTGCCGTCGGCCACTTCGCCGCCGAACGGGTCCTTCGTCCAGCCATGCCCGGTTTCCACCACGTCGATATGCGAGTTGAAATGCACGCATTGGCCCGCGTGCCGGCCCTCGCGCCGCGCCACGATGTTCCAGCGCGGATACTTGTCGCTGTCGCCGGGGGCGCCCTC
This sequence comes from Roseovarius sp., assembly GCA_040222155.1. GTDB lineage: Bacteria > Pseudomonadota > Alphaproteobacteria > Rhodobacterales > Rhodobacteraceae > Roseovarius. The sequence continues at coordinate 9,978 of JAVKDQ010000072.1, read as the reverse complement.
GGCGCGGATCAGGTCGGTGTGAAAGCCCGCTTTCAGCAGCCGGCGGTCGAGATAGTCGCAGATCTCGCGATAGTTCCTTCCCGGCGGGTTGAGCGTGGGAATGCGGATCAGGTCTTGCGTGAGCGCCACGAGGTCGTCGCGCCGGCTGGCGATCTCGGCCCGGAGCGTCTCCGCCAGCGTCATCCCGTCAGGCCATGTGGAGCGAGGAGGTGGCGGCGTCGCGGATGGCGCGGATGTTGTCGCCGTAAACCTGCGGCTTCTCCACGCTGCCCCCCGTGAAAACGGCCGAGCCCGCCACCAGCACATCGGCCCCCGCCGCCGTCATCAGCGGGGCGGTCTCCGGCGTGATGCCGCCGTCGATCTCGATATGGATGGGCCTGTCGCCGATCATGAGCCGCAGGCGCTGCACCTTCTCGATCTGCGAATGGATGAACTTCTGCCCGCCGAAGCCCGGGTTCACCGTCATCACGCAGACGAGGTCGACCATGTCGAGCAGCCATTCCACATCCGCAAGCCCCGTTCCGGGGTTGAGCGCGAGCCCCGCCTTGCAGCCCTGCGCGCGGATCGCCTGCAGCGTGCGGTGAATATGCGGGCCGGCCTCCATATGCGCGGTGATGATATCGGCCCCCGCCGCGGCATAGGCCTCGATATCGGGGTCGACCGGCGCGATCATCAGGTGCACGTCCATCACCGTGGTCACATGGCGGCGGAAGGCCTTCACCGCCGGCGGGCCGAAGGTGAGGTTGGGCACGAAATGCCCGTCCATCACATCCACATGCACCCAGTCGGCGCCCTGCGCCTCGATGGCACGGATCTCGGCGCCGAAATTGGCGAAATCGGCGGAGAGGATGGAGGGGGCGATCTTGATCGAACGGTCGAAGGGCATGGGCGGCATTCCGGCAGCGGGGGTTCCCTTCAGTGAATGGGGGTTCAGGGCGGCGAGGTCAAGGCTTGCGGCCGGGAGATCGGGCGATGCAATTGAACCCTCGCGGAGATTGTGCAACCGTTCGCTTCCCGGACGCGCAAAAAGGGAGGACCGTGGCGGCATGGACGGCTTGATGATGCATCGCGACCTGAGGATCATCGACATCCTCACCTTCGCGGCGGAAGCCTTTCCCGATCAGGGGCTTGTCTCGCGGCGCGACGAGGGCGACCTGCACCGCGCCACCTACCCCGAGATCCTCGCCCGCGTGGGCCGGCTGGCGCAGGCGCTCACTCGCCTTGGCATCGGCGAGGGCGACCGCGTGGCGACCCTCGCATGGAACGGGCACCGGCATTTCGAGCTTTACTACGGCATCTCCGGCATCGGCGCGGTCTGCCACACGATCAACCCGCGCCTTCCGCCTGAGCAGATGCGCTACATCCTCAACCACGCGCAAGACAGGCTCCTCTTCGTCGATCTGAGCCTCCTGCCGCTGGTCGATGCGCTGGCGGGCGAGCTGCCCGAGGGCTGCCGCGTGGTGGTGATGACCGATCGCGCGCATATGCCGGAAGCCGCCACCGGCCATCTCTGCTACGAAGACCTGCTCGAGGCCGAGACCGGCGAGATCGACTGGCCAGAATTCCCCGAAACCACCGCCTGCGGCCTCTGCTACACCTCCGGCACCACCGGCAAGCCCAAGGGCGCGCTCTATTCGCACCGCTCCACGGTGCTCCACGCGCTGATGGTGGTGGCGGGGCATCCGCAAAGCCTCAAGGCCGGCAAGAAGGCGCTGCCGGTGGTGCCGCTCTTCCATGTCAACGCCTGGGGCATGCCCTATACCGCGCCGCTCGCGGGGATGAGCATGGTGATGCCGGGCCGGCATCTCGATGGCGCGAGCCTCTGGGAGCTGATGGAGGCCGAGCGCGTCTATACCGCCTGGGGCGTGCCCACCGTCTGGGCCGGGCTGCAGGCGGAGATCGGCAAGCGCGGGCGCCCTCCGCAGGGCTTCATCGACCTCGTCGTGGGCGGCTCCGCTGCCCCCCGCGCGATGATCGCGGCCTTCGAGAAGATGGGCATCAGCGTGAACCAGGCCTGGGGCATGACCGAGATGAGCCCCATCGGCACGCGCGGCCTCCTGCCCGCCGGGCTGGAAGAGGCGCCGCTGGAAGAGCAGATAGACGCGAAAACGGGCGCGGGCCGCAGGCTCTTCGGGGTCGAGTTCAAGCTGGTCGATGACGACGGCAGGGAGGTGCCGCAGGATGGCACCTCCACCGGCGAGCTCTACGTGCGCGGCAACACCGTGATCGGCGCCTATTTCGAGAACCCAGAGGCCTCGGAGGCCGCCTTCGATGCCGAGGGCTGGTTCGGCACCGGCGACGTGGCCACGGTCGATGGCAATGGCCGCCTCATCATCCGCGACCGCGCGAAGGATCTGGTGAAATCCGGCGGCGAGTGGATCAGCTCCATCGACCTCGAGAACCACGCCATGGCCCACCCGAAGATCGCCGCCTGCGCCGTGATCGCCGTGCCGCATCCCAAGTGGGATGAGCGCCCGGTGCTGGTGGTCGTTCCGCAAGGCGAGGAGCGGGTCACGCTCGACGAGGTGCGCGCCCATATGGAGGGCCATTTCGCAAGCTGGCAGATGCCCGATGACGTGGTCTTCGTGGAAGAGCTTCCGCTCACCGCCACCGGCAAGGTCTCCAAACTCACGCTGCGCGCGCGGTTCGAGGGCTACGTGCTGCCCGAGTTCCGCGAGGCCGGCGCATGAGCGCGCAGGGGCTCGATACGGGCGCGCTCGATACCGGCGCGGTCGAGGCATGGGCCCGCGTGCATGTGCCGGGCTTTTCCGGCCCGGTGAGCGCCACCAAGTTCTCCGGCGGGCAATCCAACCCCACCTATAGGCTCGACACGCCCGCAGGCGCCTATGTGCTGCGCCGCAAGCCGCCCGGCGTTCTGCTCAAATCCGCCCATGCGGTCGATCGCGAGTTTCGGGTGCAGAAGGCGCTTCAGGGCAGCGCCGTGCCGGTGGCGAGAATGCACGCGCTTTGCGAGGATGAAAGCGTCATCGGCTCGGCCTTCTACATCATGGACTGCATCGAGGGCCGCAGCTTCGACCAGCCGAGCCTGCCCGAGCTGGAACCGGAGGCGCGCGGCGCGGTGATCGACGAGATGAACCGCGTTCTGGCCGCCATTCACGAGGTGGATGTGGAGGCGGCGGGGCTTTCGGATTTCGGCCCGCCCGGCCATTACTGCCAGCGCCAGACAGACCGCTGGAGCAAGCAATACAAGGCCAGCCAGACCGAGGAGATCGCCGACATGGAGGCGCTCATGGGCTGGCTGCAGGCCAACATGCCCGAGGATGACGGCCAGCGCGGCCTCGTCCATGGCGATTACCGGCTCGACAACCTGCTCTTTCACCCGCGCGAGCCGCGCATCCTCGCGGTGCTCGATTGGGAGCTCTCCACCCTTGGCCACCCCTATGCCGATCTGGCGGCGGTCATCATGCAATGGTCGATGCCCGCCACCCGCGAGGGGCGCGGCCTTGGCGGCGTCGACCGCGAGGCGCTCGGCCTCTGGCCCGATCAGCGCTTCATCGACACCTATTGCCAGCGCCGGGGCATCGCCGGCATCAGCGATTTCAACTTCTACCTCGCCTTCAGCTTCTTCCGCATGGCCGCGATCCTGCAGGGCGTCAAGAAACGCGCGCTCGACGGCAACGCGTCCGACCCGGAGCGCGGGCTCGAGCTTGGCGCCTACGTGCCGCAATTCGCCCGCGCCGGGCTGGAGGCCGCGACCCGATGAAAGACGATATCGACCCGAAGCTCGTCGAGCCGCCCTACCCGCTGCAGGCCCATCTGGGCATGGAGCTCACCGGCTGGAGCGACGGTTTCGCGCGCGTCGAAGCGCCGATGGCCGACTACCTGATGAACCGGCAGGGCCTGCCCCATGGCGGCATCCACGCCACGCTGCTCGACTCCGCGATGGGCTATGCGGGCTGCTACACCGGCGACCCCGCGCACAAGCAGATGGCGCTCACGCTCTCGCTCACCGTCAATTACGTGGGGCAGGCGCAGGGCACACGGCTCATCGCCACGGCCAAGGTCACCGGCGGCGGGCGCAAGACATATTTCTGCGAGGGCGCCCTGCGCGACGACAAGGGCACGCTCATCGCCACCGCGACAGGGGTTTTCCGCTACCGCTCGTCCTCCTGATCGGCGCCGCGAAAAAGTTTTTCGCGGCCACCCTTGACCTTCCAGTTACTGGAAACCCCATATCAGCGCCATGGAGGGCCAAACCATGGCACGTACGCGGTCGATCAGGCTGGAAATAGAGAACATGACCTGCGCGGGATGCGCGGGGCGGGTGGAGCGCACGTTGCGCGCCGTGCCCGGTGTCACGAGCGCGCAGGTCAACTTCGCCTCGCACAGCGCCGTCGTCGAGATCGAGGGCGCGGAGATGCGCGCCCTGCTCGAGGCGCTCGCCAAGGCGGGCTATCCCGCCCGTCGCGAGGCGGTCACGCTCGATGTGTCGGGCATGTCCTGCGCGTCCTGCGTGGGGCGGGTGGAAGATGCGCTCAACGCCGTGTCGGGCGTGCTCGAGACGAAGGTGAATTTCGCCACCCACCGCGCCACTGTCGAGACGCTCGCGGGCATGACAGATGGTGGTGAGCTGATCCGCGCGGCCACGGCAGCGGGCTACCCCGCGCAGCCCACAGGCACCATGCGCGACACCGGCGCGCATGACAGGGAAGCCCTGCAAACCGCCCGCCGCAACACGCTGATCGCCGCCGTGCTCACCCTGCCCGTCTTCCTGATGGAGATGGGCGGGCATCTCGTTCCGGCGCTGCATCACGCGATTGCCCGCAGCATCGGCACCGAAACCGCGTGGCTCATCCAGTTCGTGCTCGCAACTGCCGTGCTGGCCTGGCCCGGGCGCGAATTCTTCCAGCGCGGCTTCAGCTCGCTCCGCCACGCAGCCCCCGACATGAACGCGCTGGTGGCGCTCGGCGCCTCCGCCGCATGGGGCTTTTCCACCGTCGCGCTCTTCGCGCCCGATCTGCTGCCCGAAGGCACGCGCGCCGTCTATTACGAGGCCGCCGCGGTGATCGTCACGCTCATCCTGCTCGGCCGCTGGCTCGAGGCCCGGGCGCGCGGGCAGGCCGGCAGCGCCATCCGCCACCTGATCGGCCTGCAGCCCCGCACCGCGCGGCGCGAAACGGGCGACACGGTGGAAGAGGTGCCGCTCGATCTCGTGGAACCCGGCAACACGCTCATCGTGCGCCCCGGCGAGAGGGTGCCCACCGACGGCGAGGTGCTGCGCGGCAAGAGCTACGTGGATGAAAGCATGATCACCGGCGAGCCCGTGCCCGTGTCCAAGGCCCGGGGCGCGCGGCTCACCGGCGGCACCGTCAACGGCGACGGCGTGCTCGCGATGCGCGTCACCGAAGTGGGCCGCGACACCGTTCTGGCGCAGATCGTCGAGATGGTGCAGCAGGCGCAGGGCGCGCATCTGCCCATCCAGTCGCTCGCCGACCGCGTGGTGCGCGTCTTCGTGCCGCTGGTGATCGCCGTGGCGCTCGCCACCATCGGGCTCTGGCTCGCCCTCGGCCCCGATCCGGCACTGGGCCTCGCGCTGGTGGCCGGCGTCTCGGTGCTCATCATCGCCTGCCCCTGCGCCATGGGCCTCGCCACGCCCACCTCCATCATGGTGGGCACCGGCCGCGCGGCGGAGCATGGCGTGCTCTTCCGCAAGGGCGACGCGCTGCAACGGCTGGGCGAGGCGCGCGTCGTGGCCTTCGACAAGACCGGCACGCTCACCGAGGGGCGCCCGAGGCTCATGCAGGCGATCCCGCTCGATGGCGCCACGCGCGACGAGGTTCTGCGCCTTGCCGCCGCCGTCGAGGCGCAATCCGATCACCCGATCTCCCGCGCGCTCGTCGAGGCGGCGGAAGAGAGCGGCATCACCCCGCCGCAGGCCGAGAGCATGAAGGCCATCGCGGGCTATGGCCTCTCCGCCACTGTCGAAGGCCATGCCATCCTGATCGGCGCCGAGCGCCTGATGCAGCGCGAGGGCATCGACACCGGCGGGCACGCCGCCGAGGCCTCCACCGGCATGGCCGAGCGCGGCGAAACGCCCGTCTATCTCGCCGTCGATGGCCGGCTCGCCGCCATCTTCTCGGTGGCCGACAGGCTCAAGCCCTCGGCGGAGCCGGTGATCGCCGCGCTCAAGGCCGAGGGCATCCGCCTCGCGCTCATCACCGGCGATACCGAGGCCACCGCCAAGGCCATCGCCCGCAAGCTCGGCATAGACGACGTGCGCGCCAGCGTGCTCCCCGGCGCCAAGCGCGAGGCCGTGGCCGCCCTGCGCGCCGCGCACGGGCCCATCGCCTTCGTGGGCGACGGGATCAACGACGCCCCCGCGCTGGCCGAGGCCGATATCGGCGTGGCTCTCGGCCACGGCACCGACGTGGCCATCGAGGCCGCCGACGTGGTGCTGATGGGCGGCGATCTGCACGGCGTGCTCGATGCCCGCACGATCTCGCGCGCGACCCTGCGCAACGTCCGGCAAAACCTCTTCTGGGCCTTCGCCTACAACGTCGCGCTCATCCCCGTCGCGGCGGGCGCGCTCTACCCGGTCACCGGGCAGATGCTCTCGCCCATGCTTGCGGCGGGCGCGATGGCCATGAGCTCGGTCTTCGTGGTGATGAACGCGCTGCGCCTCAAGCGCCTGCGGCTCTCGCCCCATGAAGGCGAGACGCGGCGCAAGAGGCCCGAGCGCCACTCGGCAGAACCCGGCCTGAGGAGGAAACCGTCATGAATATCGGCGACATCGCCAAGCGCACCGACCTGCCCGCCAAGACCATCCGCTATTACGAGGATATCGGCCTCATCCGCCCGGCCCGCGACGCCAACGGCTACCGCGTCTTTCGCGAAACCGATCTCCACAAGCTCGCCTTCCTCGGCCGCGCCCGGGCGCTCGGCTTCACCATCGAGGATTGCCGCACCCTGCTCGCGCTCTACGAGGATGAAACCCGCGCCAGCGCCGATGTGCGGCAGGTGGCCAAGGAGCATCTCGCGCGGATCGAGGAGAAGCTCCTGCAGCTCCAGGCGATGCGCGACACGCTGAGCGACCTCGTGCGCGCCTGCGCGGGCGATAACCGGCCCGATTGCCCGATCCTGAAGGATCTGGCGGAGGGGTGAGGCCGCGCGGGGCCGCGCCGTCGCCAAGCTGTCCCCGGCCTGACGATTGGGTAAGGCAGGCGCCACCGCGCGGAATCAAGGGGCGCAGCCCCGCCGCGCGATCGCGTCGCCATTGTCGCTCGGACCAATGGCGCTCCAATGGCGACCGCCCCCCGGCCCGGCGATTGGGTGAGGTCAGCGCCTCGCTCGGAACTATTGCGCATTTGGCACGATAAAGCGCTGCTGCTCAATCGTCGCATCGCCGCGCCGCGGCCCAGCCATCGCGCGTCTCCCCACCCGGTTTTCGAAATCGTTCTCCAGGCCCGTTCCAATCCAGGCTCTTCTCGCCCCTATAGCTCCCGCCCCGCCTTCATCTCGCCCCAGCGCATGAAGGCGTTGGCGCCCAGAAAGGTCACCGCCCGCGGCGGCAGCTTCTTCGGCGGCTCCTGCGCGAGCACTTCATCGAGCAGCGGCGTGCGGTGGCCCGAGGCCATCTCCGCCGTCACCATCCCCAGCATCGTGCCCTTGGCGGTGCCCAGCCCGTTCTGGCAGCAGGCGGTGTAGAGGTCGGGCTCCACCTCGCCCATCGCGGGCACGCCGTTCCAGCTCAGGCACAGCCGCCCGCCCCAGCGATATTCCATCTCCACCCCCTTGAGCTGCGGAAACCGCGCCGCGAAGGCCCGGTCATGCGCCCGGCCCACGCTGGCAAGGCGCGCGGCGCTCACCTCCATCGAGGGATCGCAGGTGAAGCGGTTGCGCACCACGAGCCTGTCGCCCCCGGTGCCGGAGATGCGCCGCACGGTGGTGCCCATCGGGTCGGCGGGCGTGACACCCCAGCGCGGCACCCCGCCGAGCCTTGCGCACTCCTCCGCGCTCAGCACTCGGGTCATCGAGGCATAGGTAAAGACATGCAGCAGCCGGCCCTCGTAAAGCCCGAAGCTGTTGGCATGGCCGTTGACCGCGAGAATGACCTTCTGCGCCACCACCCGGCCCTGCGGGGTCGCCGCGCTCCACGCCCCATCGCGCCGCAACTCGGTCACCGGCGAGTTCTCGCAGATCCGCACCCGGTTCGAGCGCAGCCCCCGCGCCACCCCGCGCACGAACATCGCCGGCTGTATCATCGCCGCGCCCGGCGTGTAGAGCCCGCTGCGATAATAGTCGGTGCCGGTCAGCTCGCGCATCTGCTGCGCATCGAGCATCTCGCAGGGCTCGTCCATCTCCGCCAGATGCCGCGCGTAACCCAGATTGTGCCGGTGCCCCTTCTCGGTGGCCGCCGCGTTGGTTTTCCCCACGCGGGCAAAGGCCTCCTCACCCAGCCCATACTCCTCGGCCATGCCTTGCGCGAAGTCGATGCCCGCCCGGTTTGCCCGCGTCTGCGCCCGGTCTTCCTCCACCGCACCGCCGTAATCGTCGGACGCCAGATCATGCGGCAGGTCGATCATGAAGCCCGAGTTGCGCCCCGCCGGCCCCTCGCCGATGCGCCTGGCCTCGAGCAGAACGATCCGCGCCTCCGGGTGCAACTGCGCCAGCCGCCGCGTGGCCGCGAGCCCGGCAAAACCGCCCCCGATCACGAGGAAATCCGCCGTGATGCGCTCCTCCAGCACGTTGGCGGGCGAGGGCGCGGGCAGCAGCGCGTTCCACCCGGCGGGGCCGGGATCCTTCGGCAGGCGCGTCACCTTCATGGCAGGCTCAACTGGGCCGTACGGCCCCCGTCTATCGTGTAGATCTGCCCCGTCACGAAGCTCGCCTCCTCGGAGGCCAGCCAGCAGATCAGCCGCGCCACCTCCTCGGGCGTGCCCGTGCGGCGCACCGGATGGATACGGCCCACCTCGCGGCGAAACGCGGCCGGGTCGCCGAGGCTCTCGATGAAGGCCTCGTTGAGGGGCGTGTCGATCCAGCCGGGCGCCACCGCGTTGCAGCGCACCCCGTGCCGGCCCTCGTCCACCGCCACGGCGCGGGTGAGGCCATGCAGCCCCGCCTTCGAGGCGCAATAGGCCGGATGCCTCGGGTTGCTCCCCAGCCCCTCGATGGAGCCGGTATTCACGATGGCCCCGCCCTGCCGCTTCAGCAAGGGCATGGCCGCGCGGATGAGCAGGAAGGGAATGGTGAGATTGAGATGCAGCTGCGCGTCCCAATCCTCCTCCGAGGTTTCCTCCACCGTGCCCTCGCGCATCATCCCGGCATTGTTCACGAGGATGTCGAGCCGCCCCGCCGCCTCCTCCACCTGCGCGATCACCCGCGCGGGCGTGGCCCTGTCGGAGAAATCCGCCGTGATGCCCTCATGCCCGCACGCGCCCCGCTGCGCGGTGAAAACCCGCGCGCCGCCCTCGGCCAGAAGCGCCGCCGTGGCCGCGCCCATGCCGGAGGAGGCCCCTGTCACCAGCGCCACCTTTCCCGCGAACCGGCTCATGCCACCGCCTTTCCGCCATGCGCTTCCAGCAACGCGCCCGTCATGTAGCGGCTGGCATCGGAGGCGAGAAAGAGGATCACCTCGGCAATCTCCTCCGGCTCGGCAATATGCCCGATCGGCACCGTCGCGTTGAGCTCCTCCACCGCCCTGTCGGGGTCGAAGCCGCGCGCGGCGAAGCCCGTGCGCAGCATCGGCGTGTTCACCTCGTTGGGGCAGACGGCATTCACCCTGATCCCCTGATGCGCGTGGTCGCGGCCAAGGCACTGGGTGAGCGAGGCGAGCGCCGCCTTCGACATCACGTAAAGCGGGTGGTTCGGCCCCGGCCTCAGCCCCCAGCAGGACGCGGTGTTGACGATGGCCCCGCCGCCCGCCTCCACCATGATCGGGATCGCCGCGCGGCAGAGGCGAAAGGGCGCCTCCACGTTCACGCCCATGGTCAGCGCATAATCCGCATCCGTCGCCCCGGT
>JAVKDQ010000071.1:0-6398 GCA_040222155.1 Roseovarius sp. | reverse complement strand
ACAACGCCGGTCACGATCCCGGCGGCTGCGGCCATCAGAAATTTCTTCATGCCTTGCATCATCCTCTGTCTGTCCTGAACCACGTTTCCGGGTCCACGGGCTCGTTATCCTGACGAACCTCAATATAGAGCGTTTCCGTGCGTCCTGCACCCGCGCCCTCGGCCTGATCGGTCAACACATCGTCAGAGCCGGCCATCGGCCCGCCCATCAGGCCGACCGGGCTGCCGCCTGGCAGAACCTCGCCCGTCTTCCCATAGACCACATCGAGCCCGGCGATCACAAGCAAAATGCCCGCCTGTGGCTCGAGAATGATCACGTTCCCGTAATCGAGCAATGGGCCACGATAGCGCACCGTGGCGGGCGCGGGGGTGGTGACGAGCGCGCGGGGGCGGGTGGCGACGACGATGCCCGGGCGGGTGATTCCCGCCGCATCGGCCTCGCCGGCGCGGCGCAGGATGGTGCCCTTCACCGGCAGGGGCAACGCGCCCTTGCGGTCGGAGATGCCGGGGAGGCTGCCGGGCACTTCGTCCACCGCGATCTCGCTCAGGCCGCTGGCGAAGCCCTCGAGCGTTTCGGTGGAGGCCACCAGAAGCGCCGTCTGCACCGGGTCTTCGGTGAAGCGGCGCGGCAGATCGACCCTGTCGGAGATGGCCTGACTGAGGGCGGTGCGGGCGGTCTGCGCGCCGCGCAGCCCCTCCTCGAGCTTGTTGGCGGCGCTGCGCTGGAGTGCGCGGAGCACGCTCACCTCCTGCAGGTCGGCGCGCAGCTCGCGGGCGCGGGCATCGAGCGCGGGGGTGACATCGGCGAGGATCATGCCCGAGCGGGCGGTGCCGAGCGGGCCGGAGGGGTGCAGCAGCAGCACCGGGGCGGGCGCGGCGCCCATGCTTTGCAGGACGCCCAGCAAACGGGCGATCTCATCCTCGCGCACGCGCAGTTGGCGCGAGAGCACATCCTCGCGGATGGTGGCGCGGCGCAGGCCCTCGCGCATGGCCTCGAGCCCGTCTTCATAGGCGCGAATCGTTTCGGTGAGGGCACGGACGCGGTTGCGGGCACCCTCGGCCTCGTCGAGCATCCGGCTGGCATCGGCGAGGCGGTCGGCGGCGGCGCGGGCGGCATCCGACGGGTCGGGCGGCTCCTGCGCCAGCGCCGGCAGGGCCAGAAGGCAAAGCGAAAGGAGCGCCGCGGCAAGCCTCATGCGAGCAGGCTCTCCCCGGTCATCTCGGGGGGCACGGGCAGGCCCATGAGGCCAAGGAGCGTGGGGGCGATATCGGCGAGGCGGCCGGGGCGCAGGGTGGCGCCCTCGTGCCCGCCGGCGAGGATCACCGGCACGGGGTTGAGCGTGTGGGCGGTGTGGGGCGCGCCTGTATGCGGGTCGATCATGACCTCGCAATTGCCGTGATCGGCGGTGACGATCATCGCGCCGCCCACCTGCTCCAGCGCCTCGAGCGCGCGGCCCAGCCCTGCATCCACCGCCTCGCAGGCGGCGATGGCGGCCGCCAGATCGCCGGTATGGCCCACCATGTCGGGGTTGGCGTAGTTGATGACGATGAGATCGTAGCCCTGCCCGATGGCTTCCACGAAATGATCGGTCACCTCGGCGGCGGACATCTCGGGCTGCAGGTCGTAGGTGGCGACCTTGGGCGAGGCGGCCATGTAGCGGTCTTCTCCGGGCTCGGGGGCTTCCTTGCCACCGTTGAGGAAGAAGGTGACGTGCGGGTATTTCTCCGTCTCCGCCGAGTGGTATTGCCGCAGCCCCTGCTTGGCCACCCATTCGCTCAGCGTGTTGGCGGGGCGCTCGTCGGGGAAGATGCAATCCATGTAGGTGCTGTGGCGGCGGGAATATTCGGTGAAGCCGCTCAGGATGGCAAAGCGCGGGCGCGCGCCGGTGTCGAAATGGTCGAACTCCGGGTCGCCGAAGGCGGCGAGGATCTCGCGGGCGCGGTCGGCGCGGAAATTGAGGCAGAGGATGCCGTCGCCATCCTTCATGCCTGCGTAGCCGCCCAGCACGCGGGGTTTCATGAACTCGTCGGTGCGGCCCTTGCCGTAGGCGTTGGCGATGGCCTCGGCGGCCGTGTCGGCGGTGTAGCCCTCGCCCAGCGCCAGCGCCTTGTAGGCCAGCTCCACCCGCTCCCAGCGGTTGTCGCGGTCCATCGCGTAGTAGCGGCCCGAGACGGTGGCGATGAAGGCGCCCTCGGGCAGCGAGCGGCGCAGCGCCTCGAGATAGGACTTGGCGGAAACGGGGGCCACGTCGCGCCCGTCGGTGAAGGCGTGGATGGCCACCGGGATGCCATGCGCTGTGAGCGCGCGGGCGGCGGCGATCATGTGGGCGATATGGGAATGCACGCCCCCATCGGAAAGCACGCCCAGCAGATGCGCGGTGCCGCCCGAGGCCTTCATCTTCTCGATGAAGCGCAGCACGCCCGGCAGGGTGGCGAATTCGCCGGTCTCGATGGCCCGGTCGATGCGGCGCAGATCCATCTCCACCACGCGGCCCGCGCCGATATTCATATGGCCCACTTCCGAATTGCCCATCTGCCCCTCGGGCAGGCCCACATCGTGCCCGTGGGTGATGAGCGTGGCATGCGGGCAGGTGGCCATCAGCCTGTCGAAATTCGGTGTATGCGCGAGCACGGGGGCGTTGGCCTCGACCCGCTCGGAGAGGCCCCAGCCATCGAGAATGCAAAGAACAACGGGTTTGGGCGCGCTCATGGTTTCTCCTGCCTGTCTTGCGGAGCCTTCTAGCCGGTATCTGCGCGAGGGTGAATGGATTTAGCGATAACAGGTAGGCAACTGTGGCGCAAAGGGGCGGAGGCGCCTCCGGCGGGAGTATTTTCCCCAAGAAGAAGCCGGCGTTGCGCGGACGAGGCCGGGGGGAGCGCGGGCTCAGGCGCGGTGATAGGGGCTGCCCGCGAGGATGGAGGCGGCGCGGTAGACCTGCTCGGCCAGCATGACGCGGGCGAGCATGTGCGGCCAGACCATCTTGCCGAAGGAGAGCCGCAGATCGGCCGCGTCGCGCAGGGCGGGGGCGAGCCCGTCGGCGCCGCCGATGAGAAAGGCCAGATCGGCGCGCCCGTCGTCGCGCCAGCGGGCCATGTGATCGGCGAATTGGGGGGAGGTGAGCAGGCTGCCGCGCTCGTCGAGCGCCACGGTGACGGCGCCTGCGGGCAGGGCCTTTTCAAGGAGCGCGGCCTCGGCCTCCATGCCGCCGCCCTTGCGGTCTTCCACCTCGACCACCGAGGCGGGGCCAAGGCCCAACTGGCGGCCGGCCTTGTCGAACCGGGTGAGATAATCATCGATCAGAGCGCGTTCCGGGCCGGCGCGCAACCGGCCCACCGCGCAGATTGCGAGGCGCATCGAGCCCTAGCTTTGCATCGCCGCCGCCGACTTGGCCGGCAGCCACATCTTCTCCAGCTGGTAGAACTCGCGCACCTCGGGGCGGAAGACGTGCACGATCACGTCGCCCGTGTCGATCAGCACCCAGTCTCCCGCATCCTTGCCCTCGATCTTGCAGGACACGCCGAGATCGGCCTTGAGGCATTCCGCGAGCTTCTCGGAGATCGCGGAAACCTGCCGGCTCGACCGGCCCGAACAGATGACCATGTAATCGCCGATCGCGGTTTTGCCGCGCAGGTCGATCTGCACGATGTCTTCGGCCTTGTCATCGTTCAGCGAGGTGAGGATACGCGCGAGCTGGGTTTCGCTCGTTGCGTTCACATGGGGCGCCATCTGGGGCCCCGCAGGGTCGGCGGCCATTGCCGCGTCAGCCGTGAAAGACAGGACATCGTCCTCCTTTGTTGCACGCCGTCCAATGCCCCGGCGCCGGGCATGGCGAAAAGGTAGCAACGCGGGCGTGACATTTCAATGAAGCGTCGCGGGGGCTGCGGCGCCATGGCGCAATTCTGCCACGCGCGGTCAATCGGCGGCCTTGGCGGGCGCGCCGGCCTCCTGCTGGTCTCCGGCGGGGCCATCGCCCAGAAGCCGCACCTCGCGCTGCGGGAAGGGGATGGAGATGCCATGCGCCTTGAAGGCGTCCCAGAGCGCGAGATAGACATTGCCGCGGATGTTGGTGAGCCCCCCTGTGGGGTCGGAGATCCAGAAGCGGAGGATGTAATCCACCGAACTGTCGCCGAAGCCCACGATATGGCAGACGGGCGGCTTGAAGCTCAGCACCCGGTTGACGCTCGAGGCGGCCTCGATGGCGATGCGGCGCACCTCGTGCGGGTCGTCGTGATAAGCGGTGCCGAAATAGATATCGAGCCGGACGTAATCGTTGGAATGGGACCAGTTGACCACCTGCCCGGTGATCAGGTCCTCGTTGGGGATGAGGTATTCGCGCCCGTCGCGGGTGGTGATGGAGACGTAGCGCGCGCCCAGCGAGTTGATCCAGCCGAAGGTTTCGCCGAGCGAGATCACGTCGCCCGGCTTGATCGAGCGGTCGAGCAGGAGAATCACCCCCGAGACGAGGTTCGAGACGACCTTCTGCAGGCCGAAGCCGAGGCCCACACCGATGGCGCCGGAGAGCACGGCGAGGCCGGTGAGATCGACGCCCACGGCCTTCAGCCCGATGAAGAAGGCCGCGCCGTAGAGCGCCACCTGGATGAACTTGATGGCCAGCACCTGCATCGAGGGCGAGATTTCCTCGTTGCTGCGGATGCGCGCGGCGGTGGTGGTGGAGAGGAACCGCGCCCCCACCATCAGCACCACGATCGCGCCGACGGCCTGCAGGATGATCCAGAGCGAGAGGCGCATGTCGCCCAGCTCGATCGCCGCGCTGTCGAGCAGCGATTGCGCCTCGTCTGTGAGGCCGAGGATGCTGAGCGTCACCCAAGCCCAGCCCACGTAGCGCACCATCGAGCGCACGAAGCCGTTGCTGATGAGCCGGGTGACGATGGCGATGACGAGCCAGGCGAGGGCGAGCTGCGCCACGATGCCGAGGATGTAGGAGCGGCTGGGCCATGTCACCTCGCGCATCACCCAGACGAGCGGCCAGATCATCGCCACGAAGAAGATCAGCCGCAGTCGGCGATGCACGAGCACGAGAAAGCGCATCCGCCATTTCGGCCAGCCCTCGCGGGTGCGCATCCAGCCATGCAGGTGCGGCGCGGCGACGCGCGCGAGCAGGTGCGCGAGCACGAAGAGGCCGATGGCGATGCCGAGCTGGTAGGCGTTCCACGGGCGCAGCAGGCCGAAGGCGAAATCCTGCGCCTGCGTCCAGATGCTGAGGGCGATGTCTTGCGCGGTGTCCTGCGGGCTGGGCGCGGCCGGAGCGGCGGGCTCGGTCTGCGCCGTCGCGGCGGCCGTGGCGGAAGCATCCGTGGTTTCGGTCATGAGAGAAGATATGCACGGCGAGGCCCAAGCGGCAAGAGCCCACTGGACAAGTGAATGCAAGGGCTTACGGTGGGGCGGCTTGCGAGGAGACACCGATGACCACTGCCCTCTTCACCCATGACGACTGCCTGTCGCATGTCACCCCGCCCGGGCATCCCGAGCGGGTGGCGCGGCTCGAGCATCTCTTGCCCGCATTGAAGGGCAAGGCACTCAACCGGCTCTCGGCCCCCTTGGCCACCGAGGAGGATCTGCGCCTCTGCCATCCGGCGGGCTACATCGCCCAGATCCGCGCGGAGGAGCCCGAGGAGGGCATCGCCCAGCTCGACGGCGACACCTACATGTCGCCCGGCTCCTTCGATGCCGCGCTGCGCGGGGTGGGCGGCGCGCTCAAGGCGGTGGACATGGTGATGGCGGGCGAGGCGAAGAACGCCTTCGTGGCCACCCGCCCGCCGGGGCACCATGCGGAGCAGGCCAAGCCGATGGGGTTCTGCATCTTCGGCACGGCGGCGATTGCCGCGAAACACGCGCTCGAGCGGCACGGGCTCTCCCGCGTGGCGGTGGTGGATTTCGACGTGCATCACGGCAACGGCACGCAGGCGCTTCTCTGGGACGAGCCGCGCACGCTGTTCGTCTCTTCCCATCAGATGCCGCTCTGGCCCGGCACCGGCACGCCCGAGGAGCGCGGCGCGCATGAGAACGTGATGAACGTGCCGCTTGCGCCCGGCACCGGCGGTACCGGCTTTCGCAACGCCTACGAGGGGCAGGTCTTTCCGGCGCTCGAGGAGTTCGCGCCGGAATTCCTGATCATCTCGGCGGGGTTCGACGCCCATGCGCGCGACCCGCTCGCCAATCTCGAGCTGGTGGAGGCTGATTTCAAATGGGTCACCGAGCGGCTCTGCGCCATCGCGGCGGAGCATTGCGAGGGGCGCGTGGTGTCGGTTCTCGAGGGGGGCTATGACCTCGAGGCGCTGGCGGCGAGCGGCGCGGCGCATGTGGATGCGCTCATTCGGGGGTAGAACGCAACGTACGGGCGCGGAATCACGGGGCGCAGCCCCGCCGCGCCATCGACG
>JAVKDQ010000070.1:0-20875 GCA_040222155.1 Roseovarius sp. | reverse complement strand
GTCCTTCGCCATGCCGAGCTGGTCCTTGGTGGCGACGAGATAGGTGAACACCCCGTCGATCTCCTGGATCGACTTGCGCAGGCTCTCTTCCAGCGAGATGCCGTTGGCGAGGTTATGCGCGGTATAGACCGCCAGAAGCTCGCTGTCGCAATTCGACATGAAGCGGTGGCCCTTGCGCTCCATCTGGCGGCGCATAATCCAGTAATTGGTGATCTGCCCGTTATGGACGACGCTCACATCGTTATAGGGGAAGGCCCAGTAGGGGTGGGCCGACTTGATGTCCACATCCGATTCCGTCGCCATCCGCGTGTGGCCGATCGCATGGGTGCCGTTGAAGCTGTTGAGCCCGTAGAGCCCCGATACGACCGTGGCATCGCCAAGGTCCTTGATCAGCTCCAGCCCGTTGCCGAGCGACAGGATCTCGACGCCGTCGGTTTCCTCGATATGGGCGGCCAGATCCCCGGTTTCGCCCCCGTGGCTGAGCACGTAGCGCAGCGCGTAGGGCGTGACCTGCTCTTTCACCTTCACCTTGGCGCCATGCTCCTCGAGGATCGCGTCGACCGCGGCAACCCGGTCTTTCAGCACCTGCGTGATGCCGCGGCCGCGCGCCATGTCCTCGGCCTCGGCCACCTTGAGGCGCATCACGTAATCGCCCTCGACGGGCTCGCCGTATACCGCGTAGCCGGTGCTGTCCGGCCCCCGGTGCTTGAGGGCCTGCAGCATCGCGGTCATTTCCATGCCGACATTCGCGCTCTTGCCCTTGTGGATCAGTCCAGCAATTCCGCACATTGGGATGCGTCTCCTTTGGCTCTTCTCGCTTCGGTTCTGTTCAAGAGAGGCGGCAGGCAAGAGGGCACCCGCCGCCCCAGAGCACGGAATGCCTCAGGGCAGGCATTCCATGTACGTTTCCTTGTCCCACTCGGTGACGGTGGACATGAAGCGCGCATATTCGTCGCGCTTGTACTCGTCGTAGAGGCGATACATCTCGCCGGGCAGGCCGCGCTGAACCACCTCGCTCGCCGCGAGATGGTCGAGCGCCTCGCCGAGCGACATGGGCAGCTTCTTCACTTCCTTGCCCTCGGCCATGGCCGCGTAGATGTTGCGCTCTTCCGGCTGGCCGGGGTCGAGGTTGTTGTCGAGCCCGTCATCCATCGCCGCGAGCAGCGTCGACCCCATCAGGTAGGGGTTCACCATGCTGTCGACCGAACGGTATTCGAACCGCCCCGGCGCCGAGACGCGCAGGCCGGTGGTGCGGTTCTGGAAGCCCCAGTCGGCAAAGACCGGCGCCCAGAAGCCCGTATCCCAGAGCCGGCGGTAGGAGTTGACGGTAGAGGCCCCGATGGCGGTGAGCGCCTGCAGGTGGTGCACCACGCCACCGATCGCCTTCAGCCCTTCCTTGCCGGGCATCTGGGGATCGTCCGTATCGGGCATGAAGGTGTTCTCGCCGCCCTTCACATACATGTAGTTGTCGCGCATGCCCGGCAGGTTGTCGGGGTCGTTGCCGGTGCGCACGAACTCGTCCTCGCCGCCGCGCCAGAGGCTCATGTTGTGGTGGCAGCCCGAGGCCGAGACACCCATGAACGGCTTGGTCATGAAACAGGCGAAGATGCCATGCTCGCGGGCCACCTGCGCGCAGATCTGGCGGTAGGTGGTGAGCCGGTCGGCATTGCGCAGCACGTCGTCGAACATCCAGTTGAGCTCGAGCTGGCCCGGCGCGTCCTCGTGGTCGCCCTGGATCATGTCGAGGCCCATCTTGCGGGCATAGCGGATCACCTGCAGCGACACCGGGCGCAGGCTCTCGAACTGGTCGATATGGTAGCAATACGGCTTCGAGTAGCCGTCGCGCGGCTTGCCGTTCTCGTCGAACTTCAGCCACATCATCTCCGGCTCGGTGCCGATGCGCAGCTGGGTGCCGTGCTTCTTGGTGAATTCCTCGTGGAGGCGCCGCAGGTTGCCGCGGCAATCGGAGGTGAGATAGCCGCCCGGATCGACCTTTTCCTCGCGGTTGCGGAAGAGCGTGCAGTAAAACCGCCCGATCTCGGGCGCCCAGGGAAGCTGCATGAAGGTTTCAGGCTCGGGAATGCCGATCAGTTCCGCCGCTTCCGGCCCGTAGCCAAGATAGTCGCCCGCGCGGTTGAGAAAGAGGTTCATCGTCGCGCCGTAGACAAGCTGGAAGCCCTTCTTGGCCACCTGCTCCCAGTGATCGGAGGGGATGCCCTTGCCCATGATCTTGCCGGTCACCGAGACGAACTGGAGGTAGAGATACTCGATCCCCAGCTCGTCGATCTTCTTGCGGACTTCCTTGATCTTCTCGTCGCGGCCCGGCGCCTCGACGAATCTTTCGATATCCATTTCAGCCACTGTCTTTGCTCCCTGATGGTTGTGCCGCGCGGGGTCTGGCGCCCGTTTTGCGGCCCTGTCGTTTCGGGCGATGCGAACCAATTCTGCCCAAAAGGGGCCCGCGCTTCCCGATATGTTGCCGTTCCGCGCAACTTCCCTGCGCAGAGCATCACGTGTAGGTAGAGGAGATGACCCGGCTTGCGTTTTCACTGGATCCGGTGCTGATCCGGCCCCGTCTTCGCTGGGTCTCTGCCTTGCGACGCATCTGGCGCGGAGGTCGTCCGCATGAGAAGAAGAGTTCCGCCACCGAAGATGAAAGTCAACCACTTTTGATCCAAAATGGAATAAGTTGCTAGATTTTTGATCGCTTTGGTATATTTTTGGATCAATAACGGAGGACATCTTGGAGCCGATTGAGCAAAAACTGGGAGCGGCAGACATCGCGGCGCTGGTGCGGCGCGAGATTTCGAAGGGCGCGCTGCAATTGCACGACCGTTTGCCCCCTGAGCGCGTGCTCGCCGAAACCTACGGAGCGGCGCGCGGAACGGTGCGCAAGGCGCTGATGCGGCTCGAACAGGAAGGCTACGTGGAGATTCGCGCGGGCAGCGGTACATATGTGGTTCATGAATCCGACGGCACAGCGGCCGACGCGATCGAAAACGCCACCCCGCTCGAACTGATGGACACGCGATTCGCGCTCGAGCCGCATATCTGCCGGCTCGCCGTGCTGCATGGTCGCCACGCCGATTTCGACCGGATGGAGTCGCTCTGCAGCCGCATGGAAGAGTGCGAGGAAGATCCGATGGCCTTCTCGGAGGCCGATACCGAGTTTCACCGCGCCATCGTCGACAGCACCCGAAACGGGTTGCTCATCTGGATCATCGACCAGATCGGCAATGTCCGCAGCCAGGACGACTGGACGCGCATGCGCCACCTCACGCTCGACGGCAAGACGATCCGCACCTACAACGTGCAGCACCGCCAGATCCTCAACGCCATCCGCACCCGCGAACCCGAGCGCGCGGCGAACATCATGAAGGAACATCTGGAAACCGCGCGGCTGTCTCTGACCAGGGCATCGGAGACGTAGCGAGATCAAGAGCATCGATTTCTTGAGAAAGAAATCGGCACGGAACGTTTGAAACGTTCCGGTTCACCGTCGCACCAAATCATTTCGACAGTTTTCGAAATTATCCTTGCGTCGCCCGGAGAATTCGATATTTCTAGAATCATGAAACATTCTACCTCCCCCGATCTCGACCTCGCCATTATGGCCTCCACCTTTGCCGCGCTCGGCAGCGAGCAGCGTCTCGGCGTGTTGCGCTGCCTCGTGCGTGCCGGCCCCGAGGGCCTGAGCATCGGCGAGTTGGGCCACCGCAGCGGCGTCACCGGCTCCACCCTTACCCACCACATGAAGATCCTCGCGCAGGCGGGGCTCGTGCGGCAGGAGAAGCAGGGGCGTTCCATCATCTGCGCCGCCGTGGCCTATGACGAGCTGCGGATGCTCTCCGAATTTCTTCTGCGCGAGTGCTGCGCGGATACCGACCATCCCGAGGAGGGGCACGATCATGGCTGACATCTCCCTGCCGACCGCCCGCGCCACCCTGCGCGCCACATGGTCACGGATCGACAAGGCGTGGCTCGCCTTCGCCCTGATCGTGGCCGCCGTGGCACTGTTCGACCGGGCGCAGCTCTGGCCCACGGTCACCTTCACCGCGGGCGCACTCGCCCATACGGCCCCTTTCATCGCCTTCGCGGTGCTCGCCGTGGCCTACATGAAAGCGACAGGGGCGGAGACGCTGATCGCGAGGGCCTTCGAGGGGCGGCAGGCGCGGATGATCGTGCTGGCGGCACTTCTGGGCGGGCTCTCTCCCTTCTGCAGTTGCGAGGTGATCCCATTCATCGCCGCCATGCTGGCGCTCGGCGCGCCGCTCTCGGCGGTCATGGCCTTCTGGCTTGCATCGCCGTTGATGGACCCGGCGATGTTCCTGATCACCTCCGGCACGCTCGGCTGGGACTTCGCAATCGCCAAGACGATCGCCGCTGTCGGCCTCGGCCTTTTCGGCGGCACGGTCACGATGCTGGCCGCGCGCTCGCCCGTCTTCACCGATCCGCTACGCGCCAAGCCGCAGGTGGGCGGGTGCTGCGGGGTCAAACAGCCCTTCTCCGGCAGGCCGCAATGGCGCTTCTGGCAGGAGAGCGCCCGGCGCGAGACGTTCCGCGCGACCACGGTCGAGAACGCGCTCTTCCTCGTCAAGTGGCTGGCACTGGCCTATGTGATCGAGGCGCTGATGCTCGAATATGTCCCCGCCGACATGGTGGCGCGCGTTCTCGGCGGCGAGGGCCTCAAGCCCATCCTGCTCGGTGCGCTCGTCGGCGCCCCCGCCTATCTCAACGGCTATGCCGCCGTGCCGCTCGTCGATGCGCTTCTGGCGCAGGGCATGAGCAACGGCGCGGCGATGAGCTTCGTGATCGCGGGCGGGGTGAGCTGCATCCCGGCGGCCATCGCTGTCTGGGCGTTGGTCAAACCGCGTGTCTTCGCGGCCTATCTGGGCCTCGCCATCACCGGCGCCATGATCGCGGGCATCGCCTGGCAAGCCGTGGCCTGAGCGGCGTCATCGCCGCAAAAACAGGGGTTTTCACCGAGGGGCGCGCGTCTTGCCGTGCCCCTTGGCGCTTTTTGCCCCTTCCCCGGGCACAAAATGGCCACGATTTGTTGAAATTATCCGCTCAAATCGGACATACTGTTGTGTAATCGTGGCTTATCAAGCCTTAACAAAGCCCCGCTACAAGAAGAGGGTGCGAGGAGCAGCATCGGAGCTTCCTGGATGCTCGAATTCGAGAACGTGAGCAAGTCTTTCTGGACGGGCACGCAGCGCAAGGTGATCCTTGACCGCGTCTCCTTCCGCGTGGAGCTGGGGCGCAGCCTCGGCATCCTCGCGCCCAACGGCACGGGCAAGACGACGCTCATCAAGATGATGGCCGGGCTGGAGAAGCCAGACGAGGGCGAGATTCGCCGCGGCTGTCGGGTGAGCTTTCCGCTGGGCTTCATGGGCGGCGTCATCTCCAAGGTCTCGGCGATGGAAAACGCGCGCTACATCGCAAGGCTCTACGGGCTCGACCCGGATTACGTCGAGGCCTTCTGCCGCTGGCTCTGCGGCCTGGGCGAGTATTTCGACCAGCCGCTCGGCACCTATTCCTCTGGGATGCGCGCGCGCTTCACCTTCTCGCTGATGCTCGCGCTCGATTTCGACATCTACCTGATCGACGAAGGGATGCCGAGCTCGACGGATGTGGAATTCAACAAGAAAGCGGGCGATATCCTGCGCGAAAGGCTCGAAACGACGACGGTGGTGATCGTGTCGCACCAACCTTCGGTGCTCGAGCGCTTTGCCAGCTCGGCGGCGGTACTGAACAACGGGTCGCTCTACATGTTCGACACCTTGGAAGAGGCGAAACAGCTCTATGACTATGAAAACCAAGGCTAGGAAGTTCCGCATCCGCCGCACCGGCAGCGCCGCCACGGCCGCCGCCGGCAACGACGCGGAAGCGCCATCCAGCGGCCAGAGCGCCCAGAGCGAGGCCCGCGCCACGGCGGAGCCACAACAGCAGGCCCCGCGCCCGCAGCCGCAACCCACCGCGAGCCGCAGCGAAAGATGGAGCGAAGACCGGAGCCAAGTCCGGGCGGAGCCGCGCTCCGAGGCCCGCGCGCCGCAGCAACCCCGCGAGAGCGACACCGCCCCCGAACCTGCCCGCAGCGGGCAGGTGTCGAGTTCCACGGAGATGGTGGGCGCACAGGATATCGACACGATCCGCAAGGAGGGGCTTACTGGCCGCCAGCTGCGCATGGCCCGGCGCCTCGCACAGAAGCACGGGCTCGCCCCCACCTCCGATTTCGACGCGGTGCGGCTTCTCCGCGCCAAGGGGATCGACCCGTTCCAGCGCTCGAACCTGCTCGAACTGGTGAGCGGCGGCACCCAAACTCAGCAGGACTCCTCCGAAGGCCGGGTGCAACTCCCGCAAACCGTGCCGATCGGGCAGATGAACCTGCCTTCGACCGAGCTGCGCCCCGCCGAACGGCGCGCGCAGGAGATCATGAGCATCCAGCGCGACATCGGCCGCCGCCGCCGCCGCAAGCTGGCGCTGCTCTTCTCGCGGCTCGCCGCGTTCGTCTTCCTGCCTACCTTCATCGTGGGTTACTACTTCTTCAGCGTGGCGACGCCGATGTATGCCACCAAGTCCGAATTCCTGATCCTCACCGCCGACGGTCTGGGCCAGAGCGGGCCGTCGGGCCTCTTCAGCGGCACCGCCTTCGCCACCGGGCAGGATTCGATCGCCACGCAATCCTATCTTGAGTCGAAGGATGCCATGCTGCGGCTCGACCGCGATGTGGGATTCCGGGCGCATTTCAGCCAACCTTCGATCGACCCGATCCAGCGGCTCGACGCGGATGCCACCAACGAACAGGCCTATAAGGTTTACCAGAAATACGTGAAGCTCGGCTACGACCCCACCGAGGGCGTGATCCGCATGGAGCTCTCCACCGCTGACCCGGCTGTGAGCCAGCAGTTTTCCGAAAAGCTGATCGAGTATGCCGAGGAGCGGGTAGACGAGCTGAGCGCCGAGAAGCGGCAAGACGCGGTGAAGACCGCCGTCAAAAGCCTCGATGATGCCAAGGCCGAGCGCCGCGCCGCGCAGGAGCGGCTCGTGGCCCTGCAGGAAAACTCTATCCTCGATCCCGAGGGCGAGGTGGCCAATATCCGCGCCCTGATCCAGAACGTCGAGCTGCAGCTTCAGGAGAAGGAGCTGGCGCTCAACACCCAGCTCAACAACTCCCGCCCCAACACCGCGCGGGTGGAAGCGCTGCGCAGCCAGATCGAGGTCCTGCGGGCCGAGCTCGAAAAGCAGAACGACCGGCTGACCGAGGCCACCGAAGACTCCGATTCGCTCGCCAGCCAGGCGGCCGAGATCCAGATGGCGCAGGCCGATCTGGCCACAGCCGACATGGTGCTGCAATCGGCGCTCGAGGCCAAGCGGCAGAGCGAGATCGAGGCCAACAAGCAGGTGCGGTATCTCACGGTGAGCGTGAAGCCCGTCGCCAGCCAGGATCCGAGCTACCCGCGCGCCTTCGAGGACACGATCCTTGCGTTTCTGATCTTTGCGGGTATCTACCTGATGGTGTCGCTCACGGCATCCATTCTGAGAGAGCAGGTCTCGTCCTGATCATGAAAACCGTCGAAATATCCGGTCTGCGCCTTGGCAACGACCGGCCCCTGACCCTTATCTCGGGGCCTTGCCAGCTGGAAAGCGCCGATCACGCGCTGATGATCGCGGGCCATCTGAAGGCGGTCTGCGAGGCGGCCGGCATACAGCTCATCTTCAAGGGCTCCTTCGACAAGGCCAACCGCAGCTCACTCTCGGGCAAACGCGGGATGGGAATGGCCGAGGGGCTCAAGGTGATGGAGACGGTGAAGGCGGCGCTCGGCCTGCCGGTGCTCACCGATGTGCACCTGCCCGAGCAATGTGCGCCCGTGGCCGAGGTCTGCGACGTGCTGCAAATCCCCGCCTTTCTCTGCCGCCAGACAGACCTGCTGATCGCCGCCGGCGAGACCGGCGCGGCGATCAACGTCAAGAAGGGCCAGTTCCTCGCCCCCTGGGACATGGCAGGCGTGGTGGGCAAGCTCGAGAGCACCGGCAACACCCGCCTCCTGCTTACCGAGCGCGGCACCTCCTTCGGCTACAACACGCTCGTGGCCGATATGCGCGCGCTCCCGCAGATGGCCGCCACCGGCTACCCGGTGGTGATGGACGCCACCCATTCCGTGCAGCAGCCGGGCGGGCTGGGCGGCAGCTCGGGCGGGCAACGCGAGTTCGCCCCGGTGATGGCCCGCGCGGCGGTGGCCCTCGGCGTGGCGGCCGTCTTCATTGAAACCCATGACGATCCCGACAACGCCCCCTCCGACGGGCCCAACATGATCCCGCTTGACAGGATGGGCGCGCTGGTCGACGACCTCATGGCATTCGACCGGCTGGCCAAGAGCCGCCCGCTTGACCTGAAGAATTGAGAGGACACCCCGTTTTGACCAAGCCGCTTGCCGATGTCACGCCCAACACCTGGGCCTTCCTGCGCGATGCAATGATCCGCCCCACCGGCTTCCGCGAATATGACGCGCGCTGGAAGTATCCCGACGAGATCAACCTGCCCGGCATCACCGCGCTCGGCCTCGGGCTCGGCACCCAGATGCACCGGCGCGGCATCGAGCCGGTGATCGCGGTGGGTAACGACTACCGGGATTACTCGCTCTCCATCAAGAACGCGCTCATCCTCGGCCTCATGCAGGCAGGCATCCAGGTGAAGGATATCGGCCCGGCGCTTTCACCCATGGCCTATTTCTCGCAGTTCCATCTCGATGTGCCTGCCGTGGCGATGGTGACCGCGAGCCACAACCCCAACGGCTGGACCGGCGTGAAGATGGGCTTTGACCGCCCCCTCACCCACGGCCCCGACGAGATGGGCGAATTGCGCGACATCGTGCTCGGCGGCGAGGGCGAGCCCCGGCCCGGCGGCGGCTACGAGTTCGTCGAAGGCGTGCGCGAGGCCTATCTCGACGATCTGGTGGGCGATTTCAGGATGACCCGCAAGCTCAAGGTCGTCTGCGCCACCGGCAACGGCACCGCCTCGCATTTCGCCCCCATGCTCTTCGAGCGGCTGGGCGTCGAGGTCGTGCCCTCACATAACGCGCTGGATTACACCTTCCCCCATTACAACCCCAACCCCGAGGCGATGGAGATGCTGGATGACATGGCCGCCTCGGTGAAGGCTTCGGGCGCAGACTTCGCGCTCGGCTTCGACGGCGATGGCGACCGCTGCGGGGTGGTCGATGACGAGGGCGAGGAGATCTTCGCCGACAAGGTGGGCGTCATCATGGCGCGCGATCTCTCCAAGCTCCATCCCAACTCCACCTTCGTGGCCGATGTCAAATCCACCGGGCTCTTCGCCTCCGATCCGGAGCTCATCGCCAATGGCGTGAAGGCCGATTACTGGAAGACCGGCCACAGCCACATGAAGCGCCGGGTGAAGGAGCTGGGCGCGCTGGCGGGCTTCGAGAAATCCGGCCACTACTTCCTCGCCGAGCCGGTGGGCCGGGGCTACGATTGCGGGATGCGCGTGGCGGTGGAAATCTGCAAGCTGATGGATCGCAACCCGGACATGTCCATGTCCGACCTGCGCCGCGCCCTTCCGCAAACATGGTCAACGCCCACCATGTCGCCCCATTGCGCGGATGAAGAGAAATACGAGGTGCTCGACCGGCTGGTGAGCAAGCTCGTGGCCAAGCACGAGGCCGGCGAGAGCTTCGCGGGGCGCACGATCAAGGAGGTCGTCACCGTGAACGGCGCACGGGTGATCCTCGACAATGGCAGCTGGGGGCTGGTGCGCGCCTCCTCCAACACGCCCAACCTCGTGGTGGTCTGCGAAAGCTCCGACAGCGACGCGGAGATGCGCGCGATCTTTTCGGAGATCGACGCGGTGATCCGCACCGAGCCATCGGTGGGCGAATACGACCAGAAGATCTAGGGCCGGTTGAAAGCGGGCGTTCGGGGAACGGTGCGAGGGTGTCGAAAGCGGACGCTGGAGCTTTGAAGGGGGCCTATATACTTAACTAGCCGTCAAGCCAAAACAGCGTTCTCTGGCGGCTCAATGTTGTCCCATCGTTCGGCAATTGTGGCGCACGCGGCCTCCATGTTTTGAAACCTGCGGGTTGCATCGGAGGGGGCTGGAATGAACCGACCTGTTGCGCAATCCAAAGTTAGGCAGAGCTTTTCTTCTGGTGCGGTTTCGTCTTGTATGTCGATCATTTTCCGACACCCGAACAGAACGGAAGATTGATATGCGCCAATCTCTTCATCAAGTGGCTTGCCTTTCGCATATCGGATTGTACCTAAACCAGTCCGAAGCCGGTTCGTCCTCGTGATACGCTGCACGCCAAATCTTATGTCAGCGTTCACCTCGACACCGTTGATGTTCACTCTGAAGTCGGTTGGAGCATCTACAATTTCTGCCGTCTTCGGGAAGGTCTCCATGCTGAAGGTTTCGGCGTATGCCATCAAGAAATCGCCATTTACATCTAGCGTGTCACGCTCAAAATCAGTGTCTGACATCATATCGTGTAGTCTTTGCCCTTCTGCATTCAGGGCGCCAGAATCCAGATCGCCAGACCGCAACGCATTTGTGATGAATGCTTTTGCTCGGTCATGCTGGATCGCTCTGGCGATTTTTCGATATTTGCAGTCGCGAATGATCGTGCGTTTCGCTCGTTCAGATGCGACCATATAGTCACTAAGGTAACGGCTGTTGACTTTTGGCGTATTGACCACGCGGTGTGTCGGCGTTTCACTCATGCAAAAAACCTCGAGGCAGCCCATGTCGGAACTCTATCTTACCGGGAAATCTCCAGATGGAAAGCGATTGATGATTGCGCCCATCACCTCGAAAAAGTTGGCGCGCTGCCCGGAGCCGCCATCAGATACGAGCGGATACTTCCTGATGGAAGAACAGGACGACACTCCTAACAGCGTGCTGACTATCCTTGCGCGCATCTCGGACGCAGAAGCAGCATTCCGCCTAGGCCGACTATTCTGCATGACTTAGGCAGAAAGCTAGTATTGATCATCATCCAATAGCAATTCCATCTGCGTTCCCTTCTTCGGAAATGCCCTGTCCAACATTGTTTTAAACTGTTCCCAAGTTGCGGACGCCCTCATCAGTCCAATTACCGCGTGCAGGTGCTGAGCGAGCGCCGGGTGGCCAATGTCATCCGTTAGATATTGATGGTGCTTTCTCGCACGCCCGCCATTGCTCTGACTTGGGTTCATAGTCTGCAATTCTTCGAGGATTCCTGGCGCAAGACGTTCATATACAATGTCGTTTGTGTACCGACCCACAACGCCCGGTCTGGCAACTGACATTGCGTTCCAACTCCACCCCTTGAGGCGAAATATCTCGCGGTAGAAGGCGTCCGGGAAACGCTTTGCCCATGTTGCAAACTCCTTCCTGAGATACTTATCAAGAATAGCTTGGAGGGCGTCGTGATCCCTTGTGTCTTGGTATCCAGTCGCCTCATCAACAAGAGCAATAATCCCAATTTCAGCCAAGCCGCGCATGACGATTTCTGCCGCCTGCGCGCGATCCGCTTGCTGCGGATTCAGGTTTCCATCCTGCCTCGCCTGTAACCATATGTTGCATATCTCAGGCAGGGCCTCTGCAGCATAGCCCGTCACCTCGCTGTCGCCAGAACGGTAAGTTATCTGCTGTAGGGGCCCATCCAGTAAGTCCTTGGAAATATATGGCAAAAGGCTTCTCGACGCTAGGAATACGGGCAAATGGGCCCCACCCTTTGCCGCTTCTGTTTTCAACCTCTTTGCAGACCCACTACGCCCGCCAAGAGCATTCGCAATGCCGTTTTCTGATAGCACTCGCCTCCCGTCCTTTAGCACGGCACAAGGAATCTCGACGGGGCCGATCCTAAGGGTTCCGCGATGCGTAGCGTCATAATCAAACAGGTTTTCCCTTTGGTCTTCTGGGACCACTTCCGGCCCAGATTTTCTTTCTGCCGGAGGCGCTACCGCGCTGACAACTTCGTCAAAAGTTGCGTCGATGGGCTTAATTGTGTCTTTCGTCTTGTCAGCCATCAATTAGTCCTTTGTATGTCAGCCGCTTGTCGGCCATGCGCTCGATTGTCATTCCGATAAAGTCCATCTTGCCGACCTGTGCGGTGTTGTGGCGGAACGAGAACTCGTTGACATACCGGTGCAGGTGCTTGGCGCTCATATAGTGATAGATGCCGATGTAGCCGCGCTTGAGCAATGCCCAGAAGCTTTCGATCCCGTTAGTGTGAGCCATCGCGCGGACGTACTCGCCAGCGGAGTGATTGATGCGGATATGGTCATAGCCGTGTTGGGTGAGCGGGCGGTAACCGCGCCACTGGTCAGTTACCACCGTTGCGCCCTTGGCGACGTTGGCCTGCACAAACGGCACAAGCGTGGAGGCGTTGGTGTTCTGCACTACTTGAGCGCGAACTTTGCCCTGAGCGTTGCGAACTCCAACAACAGGGGTTTTGCCAACCGGGCCACGACCAGCGTTGAGCTTCTTGCTGGCGTGCTTGTTGCTCTCGCTCCCACCGACAAAGGTTTCGTCAACTTGAACCTGACCGTCCATGTGATCGTCACGGTCTTTAAGCCACGTTTCGCGGATGCGCTGAGCAAGGAACCATGCGGTTTTCTGGGTGACGCCCAATTCGCGGGCCATCTGGGTGCTGGGGATGCCCTTGCGGGCGCTGGTGAGCATGAAGATGGCCAGAAGCCATTTCTGAAGGGGGAGGCGGCTCTCGGCCAGCACTGTACCCGTGCGAACGCTGAAATGCTTCCGGCAGTCCTTGCAGCGGTAAGGCATGGGCTTGTGATCTTTGCACTCAGTAACGCTCACAGAACCACAGTGACCGCATACAGGCTCGCCACCCCAGCGCTTGCCCTCAAAGAAATTGCGCGCCGCTTCCTCGTCTGGGAATTTGCCGAAGAATTCGAAGGTGGAAAGTGTTTCGGGCTTGTCTTTGCACATGGGTGTCGCTCCTTATGACACCCTTGTAACTTAACTAGCCAAGTGGTGCAAGTGATTTTTGGCTAGTTAAGTATATAGGCCCCCTTTGAAGCTGAGCCGCGACATCGACGGGCCGCGGTGCGTCGATCCGACAGGTGCGCTGGTGAGCTTTATGTTCGAGTTCCCGAGCGAAGTCCGAGCGATGCGCTGGCTTCGACGTATCGACGTGCCGGGGGGCGGCCCGTCGATGTGGCGGCGGGGCTGCGCCCCTTGATCCCGCGCCGGGCGCTTCACTCCAACGCCTCCTCAGGGCGTCAGCAACCGCCGATACAGCGTATCGAGAAACGCCTGCGCCCCCTCCTGCGCATCCTCGCCCGGCGTCAGCACCTGCACCTGCGCGTCGAAATCGGCGTAGTGCTGCGTGGTGGCCCAGATCGAGAAGATCAGGTGGCGCGGGTTGACCGGCGCTAGCCGCCCGGCATCCACCCAGCCCTGGATCACGGCGGCCGCGTCATCCACCAGCGGCTTCAGCGTGGTCTCGAGATGTGGCCCGATGCGCGGCGCGCCCTGCAGGATCTCGTTGGCGAAGAGCCGGCTCTCGCGGGGCAGCTCGCGGCTCATCTCGAGCTTGCGATGCACATAGCGCAGGATCTCGTCCAGCGGCGTGCCGTCCGGGTCGATCTCGCGCAGCGGCGCGAGCCACGTATCCATCAGCGCATTGAGCAGGGTCACGTGGATCTCTTCCTTCCCGGAGAAGTAATAGAGTATGTTCGGCTTGGAGAGCCCGGCCTCGCCCGCGATCTGATCGAGCGTCGCCCCGCGAAACCCATGTTGCGAAAACACCTCCAGCGCGGCATCAAGAATGCGCTTGCGGTTCCTTTTCTGGATACGGCTGGGCTTGGGCGCGGGTTCGGGCGCGGGATCGGTCTCCGGGTTGATCTCCATCTTGCTCCTTTCACGCCCTGCTCAAATCACCAGCAACAGCTCCGCAGGCGCGGCCGGTTTTCGCATCGCGCGGCCACTCGCGCCTTGACAGTGCCGACCGCCTTCGCAATCGTGACTTTGACCAAATGGTAAAAAAGCCAGAACCGCAAGAAAAAACCGGGCCGAAGCAATGAGCCCCGTCGCGGAAACCAGCTAGGGAGAACAGATGATGGCCGCTCCGGGCGAGAACCTCAAGATCAACGGCGACAGGCTCTGGGAGAGCCTGATGGAGATGGCGAAGATCGGCCCCGGCGTGGCGGGCGGCAACAACCGCCAGACCCTGACCGACGAGGATGGCGAGGGCCGCGCGCTCTTCCAGCGCTGGTGCGAAGCGGCCGGCTGCACCATGGGTGTCGACCGGATCGGCAACATGTTCGCCATGCGCGAGGGCACTGACCCCGACGCGCTCCCGGTCTACGTGGGCTCCCACCTCGACACCCAGCCCACCGGCGGCAAATACGATGGCGTCCTCGGCGTGCTGGGCGGGCTCGAGATCCTCCGCACGATGAACGATCTCGGCATCCGCACCAAGCATCCCATCGTGGTGACGAACTGGACCAACGAGGAAGGCACCCGCTTCGCGCCTGCCATGCTGGCCTCCGGCGTCTTCGCCGGCATCCACGATCAGGCCTGGGCCGAAGACCGCACCGATGCCAAGGGCAAACGCTTCGGCGACGAGCTCGACCGGATCGGCTGGCGCGGCGAGGAAGAGGTGGGCGCGCGCAAGATGCACGCCTTCTTCGAGCTGCATATCGAACAGGGGCCGATCCTCGAAGCCGAGGGCAAGGATATCGGCGTCGTCACCCACGGGCAGGGCCTGAGCTGGACGCAGGTAACCGTGACCGGCAAGGACAGCCACACCGGCTCCACCCCGATGCCCATGCGCAAGAACGCAGGGCTCGGCATGGCGCGCATCCTCGAAAAGGTCGAGGAGATCG
The DNA here is from genome assembly GCA_040222155.1 of Roseovarius sp. Lineage (GTDB taxonomy): Bacteria > Pseudomonadota > Alphaproteobacteria > Rhodobacterales > Rhodobacteraceae > Roseovarius. The sequence goes on along the minus strand of JAVKDQ010000070.1, from coordinate 6,019 downwards.
CATGGTCGCACAAGCCCCACGCGGTGGGCGCGGCGGGCCATATCGAGGTTTTCCCCAACTCCCGCAACGTGATCCCCGGCAAGGCCGTCTTCACCGTCGATTTCCGCTCGCCCGACCTTTCGGTGATTCAGGACATGGAAGCGCGGCTCAAGACCGAGGCACAGGCGATCTGCGACGAGATGGGCCTCGGCGTGGAGTTCGAGAAGGTGGGCGGCTTCGACCCCGTGACCTTCGACGAGGGCTGCGTGACCGCCGTCCGCAACGCCGCCGAACGGCTGGGCTATTCCCACATGAACATCATCTCCGGCGCCGGCCACGACGCCTGCTGGATCAACCGCGTGGCCCCCACCGCGATGGTCATGTGCCCCTGCGTGGACGGGCTTTCGCATAACGAGGCCGAGGAAATCTCGAAGGAGTGGGCCGCCGCGGGCACGGATGTGCTGATGCATGCCGTGTTGGAGACGGCGGAGATCGTGGAGTAGATTGGGGGCGCTGCCCCCGAACCCCCGGGATATTTGCAGCCAGAAGAAACCGCTGCCGGGGACATGATAAGGGAGACATGACATGACCACCAAAGTCATCAAGAACGGCACCGTCTGCACCGCAGACCGCACCTGGAAAGCCGATGTGCTGATCGAGGGCGAGACGATCAAGCAGATCGGCGAGGATCTGAAGGGCGACGAGTATATCGACGCCTCCGATGCTTACGTGATTCCCGGCGGGATCGACCCGCATACGCACCTCGAGATGCCCTTCATGGGCACCACGGCGGCGGAAACCTTCGAGACGGGCACATGGGCGGCGGCCTGTGGCGGCACCACGATGCTGGTGGATTTCTGCCTGCCGGGTGCGGATGGCAGCATCAAGAACGCCATCAACGAGTGGCACCGCAAGTCGGCCCCGCAGATCTGCTCTGATATCGGCTATCACATGGCCATCACCGGCTGGAACGAGACCATCTTCAACGAAATGAAGGACGCCGTGGAGATGGGCGTCAATTCCTTCAAGCATTTCATGGCCTACAAGGGCGCGCTGATGATCGAGGATGACGAGATGTTCGCCTCCTTCAAGCGCTGCAAGGAGCTGGGCGCGCTGCCGATGGTGCATGCCGAGAACGGCGACATCGTGGCCGACCTCCAGCAGCAGATGCTGGAGAAGGGCATCACCGGGCCCGAGGGCCACGCCTATTCGCGCCCCCCCGAGGTGGAAGGCGAGGCCGCGAACCGCGCCATCATGATCGCCGATGCGGCGGGCGTGCCGCTCTACATCGTGCATGTGAGCTGCGAACAGGCGCATGAGGCGATCCGGCGCGCACGGCAGAAGGGCATGCGCGTCTATGGCGAGCCGCTCATCCAGTTCCTCACGCTCGACGAGACGGAGTATTTCAACAAGGACTGGGACCACGCCGCGCGGCGCGTCATGTCGCCCCCCTTCCGCAACAAGGAGCATCAGGACAGCCTCTGGCACGGGCTTTCCGCCGGCTCGCTGCAGGTGGTGGCGACCGACCACGCCGCCTTCTCCACCGAGCAGAAGCGCATGGGCGTGGGCGATTTCACCCGCATTCCCAACGGCTCGAACGGGCTCGAGGAGCGGCTCTCGGTGCTCTGGACGCGGGGCGTGGAGACGGGGCGGCTCACGCCCAACGAGTTCGTCGCGGCGACCTCCTCGAACGTGGCCAAGATCCTCAACATCTACCCCAAGAAAGGCGCGATCGTGGAAGGGGCGGATGCCGATATCGTCGTCTGGGATCCGAAGATCACCCGCACGATCAGCGCGAGCAACCACCATTCGATCCTCGATTACAACGTCTTCGAGGGCTTCGAGGTCACGGCCAACGCCCGCTACACGATCAGCCGGGGCGAGGTGATCTGGGCCTGGGGCCAGAACTCGCAGCCGCAGCCGGGGCGTGGCCGCTTCGTGCCGCGCCCGGCCTTCCCCTCGGCGCATGCCGCGCTTTCCAAGTGGAAGGAACTGACCGCGCCCAAGCAGATCCACCGCGACCCGATGAACATCCCGGCGGGGGTGTAGACCGTTGGACCGGGAACTCCTATCTCGAGCCATCACGGCCATGGCAGATGGTCCGTTTGTCGAGGACTGGGAGTTTTCCTCGGTCATCGGAGTGGAGAGAAAGGAACTTCGTAAGTTGTTCGAAGACAAAAGCGCCCTCGACCTTGAAGGTGATGCAGCGTGGATCGCGAAGAACTGCGTCAATAATCTGATCGGCTACCCACATGGCATGGATGATTTGCTTCAACACAGGTTTGGTCTGACCCAGCCCGAATTGGAGAATCTTTGGAGTGACCTTGCAGATTGAGTCCACCTTGTTAACCCGGCACCAGCCCCTCCAGCTCGGGCAGGAGAACGACGCTCTCCTGCTCGTGCGGGTCGGTGCGGGCGATCACCGCCACGGCCTCTTCGGGGCCGGGGTTGAAGGGCAGGTGCGGCATGTCTGCGGGGATGTAGATCATGTCGCCCGGTTCGGTGTCCATCACGTGCTCGAGCCGTTCGCCCCAATACATGCGGGCATGGCCGGAAAGCACGTAGATGGCGGTTTCATGGGTGGCGTGCTTGTGCGCCTTGGCGCGCCCGCCCGGCGGCACGGTGAGAAGGTGCATGCAGATGCCTTGCGAACCGGCACTCTCCTTCGCGATGCCTTCGAAATAATCAAAGCCCTGCTTCCCGGAATAGCTGGCGCCGGGGCGGAGTTTCAAACAGGGTGCGGGAACGGTATCGGGCATGGGCGAGCCTCTGCAATGATGGGTAGGGACAGAGAAGCACAATGATGACGGCTGAGGCAACGCAGACGCGCGCGGCGGTAGTGGAAGCGCGCGGGCTTGACCTGACCTTCCAGACGAATGACGGCCCGGTGCATGCGCTCCGCGACGTGAACCTGCGCGTGGAAAAGGGCGATTTCGTTTCCTTCATCGGCCCCTCGGGCTGCGGCAAGACAACCTTCCTGCGCTGCATGGCCGATCTCGAGCACCCCACCGGCGGCACCATCACCGTGAACGGGGCAAGTGCCGAGGAGGCCCGCAAGGCGCGCGCCTATGGCTACGTCTTCCAGGCGGCGGGGCTTTACCCGTGGCGCACCATCGGCGGCAATATCCGCCTGCCGCTCGAGATCATGGGCTACGGCAAGGCCGATCAGGACGCCCGCGTGAAGCGCGTGCTGGAGCTGGTCGACCTCGCCGGCTTCGAGAAGAAATTCCCCTGGCAGCTCTCGGGCGGCATGCAGCAGCGCGCCTCGATCGCGCGGGCGCTGGCCTTCGATGCCGATATCCTGCTGATGGACGAACCCTTCGGCGCGCTCGACGAGATCGTGCGCGACCATCTCAACGAACAGCTCCTGCAACTCTGGGCGCGCACCGAGAAGACGATCTGCTTCGTCACCCACTCGATCCCCGAGGCGGTCTATCTCTCCACGAGGATCGTGGTGATGAGCCCGCGCCCCGGCCGGATCACCGACGTGATCGAGAGCCCGCTGCCCCGGGAGCGCCCGCTCGACATTCGCGATACGCCCGAATTCCTCGAAATCGCCCATCGCGTCCGCGAGGGGCTGCGCGCGGGGCACAGCTATGAGGATTGAGCCCCGTCCCCTTCGGCGAAGTGCCCCCGCCCGGCACCCCGGACGGAGGACTTTCACCTTTCGCGGTCATCGGCTCTCCAGCCTGTACCGCTCCTTCAGAGAACCGCAAATTTCTTTCATCTTTCCTAAAATACTCAAAACCTGCGCTCTCCACAGGCGGAGCGACCTGAGTATTTGTGGAAAGATGAAAGCCTGTGCGGAGGCGCGCGGATGCGGAACCTGATTCCCATCCTCACCGTGGTCGCGACGATCTTCGCGCTCTGGTATGCGGGCGCGGTCGTGCTCAACGCGCCCTGGGCCTATGACAAGGCCAAGCGGGCGGAAGTCACACTCTCCTTCTCGGAGCTTGTGGCCGACACCTGGAGCCAGGAGAAGCCCAAGCTGCCAGCGCCGCACCAGGTCGCAGTGGAAGTGTGGAAGACCACGGGCGAGATGGTTCAGAACGGGCGCGCCTTCTCCAAACGGTCGCTGCTCTACCATGCGTGGATCACCTTCTCCTCCACCATGCTGGGCTTCGTTCTGGGAACCGGCCTCGGCATCGCGCTGGCGGTGGGGATCGTCTATAACCGCACGATGGACATGAGCGTGATGCCCTGGGTGATCGCCTCGCAGACCATCCCGATCCTCGCCATCGCGCCGATGATCATCGTGGTGCTCAACGCGGTGGGCATCTCGGGGCTGCTGCCCAAGGCGATGATCTCGATGTATCTCTCCTTCTTCCCGGTGGTGGTGGGCATGGTGAAAGGGCTCCGCAGCCCCTCGCCCATGCAGCTCGACCAGATGCGCACCTGGAACGCCTCCGCCGCGCAAACCTTCTGGCGGCTGCGCCTGCCGTCCTCGATGCCTTATCTCTTCACCTCGCTGAAGGTGGCGATGGCGGCGAGCCTCGTGGGCGCGATCGTGGGCGAGTTGCCCACCGGCGCAGTGGCGGGCCTCGGCGCGCGGCTGCTCACCGGCAGCTATTACGGCCAGACCATCCAGATCTGGAGCGCGCTCTTCATGGCGGCCACGCTCGCGGCGCTGCTCGTGGGGCTCATCGGCCTCATGCAGCGGATGACGCTCCGGCGCATGGGGATGCTGCGATGAGCTGGGTTCTGGCAGGGCTCGCCGCATGGGCGCTCGGTTGGTGGGCCAATACCCGCCTCGCCGCCCTGCCCCGCAGCCGGGCCACGCGGCTTGCCGTGCCGGCGCTCTTCGGCCTCACGTTGATCGTGGTGTGGGAATGCCTCGTGCGCGGCCTCGAGGTGCCGGGTGTGCTTCTGCCGCCGCCCTCCCAGATCGCCACCCGCTTCGCCGCCTCCACCCATATCCTCTGGGAGGATTTCGTGCAGACGGCGATCAAGGGCGCGCTCACCGGCTACGTGCTGGGTTGCGGCGCGGCCTTTCTCACCGCCATCGCCGTGGATCGCTCGGGCTTCCTCAAGCGCGGCCTGCTGCCGGTGGGCAATTTCGTGGCGGCGCTGCCGATCATCGGCACCGCGCCGATTCTGGTGATGTGGTTCGGGTTCGACTGGCAGTCGAAGGCCGCCGTGGTGGTCGTCATGGTGTTCTTCCCGATGCTGGTGAACACGGTGCAGGGGCTCTCCGATACCGACGCGATGCAGCGCGACCTGATGCGCACCTATGGCGCGAGCTACTGGCAATCGCTTCTCAAGCTGCGGCTGCCGGCGGCGATGCCCTTCATCTTCAACGGCCTGAAGATCGCCACCACGCTGGCCCTGATCGGCGCGATCGTGGCGGAGTTCTTCGGCTCGCCGATCCGGGGGATGGGCTTTCGCATCTCCACCTCGGTGGGCCAGCTCTCGATGGATCTCGTCTGGGCCGAGATCGTGGTGGCCGCGCTGGCGGGCTCCGGCTTCTACGGCGGGGTTGCGCTGATCGAGAAGGCAGTGACATTCTGGCACCCGTCGCAACGGGGCCGGGCATGACCAAGAGAAACTCAACAAGGGAGACAGACAAATGAAGACATTGACCAAGACATTCGGCTTCGCCGCCCTCGGCCTCTGGGCCGGGATGGCGGCCAACACGGCTCTGGCCGCCGACGAGGTGACGCTGCAGCTCAAATGGGTCACGCAGGCGCAGTTCGCGGGCTATTACGTGGCGCAGGATCAGGGCTTTTACGAGGAAGAGGGCCTCGACGTGACGATCAAGCCCGGCGGGCCGGATATCGCCCCCGCGCAGGTGATCGCCGGCGGCGGCGCCGATGTGATCGTCGACTGGATGCCCTCGGCGCTGGCCTCGCGCGAAAAGGGGCTGGCGCTCGTCAACATCGCCCAACCCTTCAAGAGCTCGGGCATGATGCTGACCTGCCGCAAGGATTCCGGCGTTGCCAGCCCGGAAGACTTTCCCGGCAAGACGCTCGGCGTCTGGTTCTTCGGCAACGAATACCCGTTCCTCAGCTGGATGAGCCAGCTCGGCATTCCCACCGAGGGT
>JAVKDQ010000069.1:0-12311 GCA_040222155.1 Roseovarius sp. | reverse complement strand
GTGAGGTTGGTGTCGATCGTGTCGCGCCATGCGGCGGTGTCGTGCTCGCTGACCAGCTGGTGATGGGTGATGCCGGCGGCGTTGACCAGCACGTCGACGGGGCCGCATTGCTGCGCGACCTGCTGGCAGAACGTGGCGACGGAGGCTTCGTCGCAGACATCGAGCTTGTGGATGGCCGTTTCGGGGCCGATGGCCGCGCGGGCGGCCTGCTGCTCTGCCGGGTTGTCGCCCCGGCGGGCGCCCACGGCCACGCGCATGCCATCTGCCGTGAGGCGCTGCGCGATGGCGCGCCCGATACCCACGAGCCCGCCGGTGACGATGGCCACGGGCCTGCCTTGCTCATCCATGATCGCCCTCCTTGCCCATTTCGCCCGCGATCCACGCGTCCGGGTCGCCGACGCGGCGGCCGCCTTGCCGGTATTCGTCGATGATCTCGAGCATCTTGTCGCGCCCGAAGGAGGCGAAATGCCCGGCATGGACGGTGCGCACGGGCAGCTCGCGCAGCCGGGCGTGTGAGGCTTCGAGGATGTCGGCCTGCGAATGGTAGAGATCATCGATCAGCGCGCCGTCATAGACGACATCGCCGCTGAAGAGCAGGCCCGTGGCCTCTTCGTGGAGCGCGATGGAGCCGGGCGAATGGCCGGGCAGGTGGAAGACGCGAAACACCCTGTCGCCGAGGTCGACCACGTCGCCCTCGTCGAGATGGGCGGTAAGGGGGGCGGGTTTCACGCGGAAATCCTCGTGCGAGAAGCCCTCCCACGGGAGCGCGGTGAAGGTTTCGGCGCGCACATAGCCCGTATCTGCGACGGTATTGGCAGCAGTGGGATGGGCGATGATCTCGGCCTCGGCGGGATGGCCGCAGCGGTGCTCGAACTCGTGCAGGCCGCCGGCGTGGTCGAAATGGCTGTGGGTCATGATGGCGGTGACGGGCCGCCCGGCCAGAAGCGCCACCTCGCGGGTGAGCGGGCGCAGGCCCATGCCGGTATCTATGATCAGGTCACGGTCGCGCCCGCGCACGTGCCAGATGTTGCAGCGCAGCCAGCTTGCCACATGCGGCTCATGGATGCGCGACACGCCGTCGGACAGGGTTTCGACGGAATACCATTCGCGTGCCACTTCGAGCGCCATCTGCCCCGGCCTCCTTGTTCTGCCATTCTGCGGGGATGCTAGCGCGGGCGCGGGCGCGAAGTCACGGCCTTCTGCCGCCGCGAGGAGCGGATTGCGAATCGTTGGGCCGTGCCGGGGGGCGGCGGCTTCGCCTCATGGGGGAGCGGGTGCGCGGGTGGTCGCGCCATGCGGGTGGACCGGGTGCGATACTGCCTCCTTGTGCTGCTTATGGCGCGGAAATGGGCGGGTTTCGCGCGGTTGTAAACAAACGACATTTTTGCTGAATGTTTGCCTAGGATGTGCTTCCATGCAGCACATGAACCGGGGCGAAGCCCTCGGGCGCACAAGATCAAGATACCAGACAGGGAGAAGACAAGATGAAAATGAAGTCGCTTTTGGTCGCCGCCGGGATGGCGCTCGCGGGGAGTTCCGCGTTTGCCGATTCGAGCGATCCGATCCGGATTCCGATCAACGAATGGACGGGGCAGCATATCTCGGCCCATATTCTCGGCACGCTCTTCGAGAAGGCGGGCTACACGGTGGAATACGTGACCGCCGGCGCGGTGCCGCAATTCGCCGCCATCGCGCAGGGCGATCTGCACCTGCAGCCCGAGACATGGACGAACAACGTGGGCGATATCTACCCCAAGGCCGTGGAGGCGGGCGATATCGTGGTGCTGGGCGACCTGGGGCTGACGCCGCAGGAGGGCTGGATCTATCCGCCCTACATGGAAGAGATGTGCCCGGGCCTGCCGAGCTACGAGGCGCTTTATGACTGCGCGCAAGCCTTCGCCGCGCCGGATACCTTCCCGAAGGGCCGGCTGATCACCTATCCGGCCGACTGGGGCACCCGCTCGAAGGACGTGGTGGCGCAGATCGAGGTGCCGTTCGAGCCCGTGGCCGGCGGCAGCGAGGGCGCGATGATCGCCGAGGCGAAATCGGCCGTGGCCTCTGAGCAGCCGCTCCTGATGATGTTCTGGCAGCCGCACTGGCTCTTCGCCGAGAACGATTTCAACTGGGTGGCGTGGGATGCCGCCGATGGCGAATGCCTTGAGGAATCCGGCCAGTCGCGCGGCAATGCCTGCGGCTTCCAGCAAGCCTCGATCGACAAGATCGCCAACAAGGACTTCACCGCCAGCTACCCCGGTGCGGCGGCGCTCTACGAGGCGTTCACCATCACCAACGAAACCCAGAACGCCCTGATGCTGGAGATCGACCAGAAAGGCCGTGACCTCGAGGAGGTGATTGCCGAGTGGGTCGACGCCAATGCCGACACCTGGCAGCCCTGGGTGGATGCCGCGATGGCCGCCAAGAACTGACCAGGCGCGGAATGGCCACCGTGCCGTGCGACGGTTGAGCATGGCCCGGCCCCCCCGGGGTCGGGCCATGTGCTTTGCAGGCGAAAAAAGAAGACAGACGAGGGAGCGCGGGGATGCAAGACGACTCTGGGGACATCAAGCTGTCCTGCCGGAACCTGTGGAAGGTGTATCGTGGCTCGGCCGCGCCCTATTTCAAGCAGGAGGTCGGCAAGGCGGATGCGGCCGAGCTTTCGGAGCGGATGCGCGCGGATGGCGCGATCCCGGCGGCGGCGGACGTGAATTTCGATGTGCGCGTGGGCGAGATCTTTGTGATCATGGGGCTTTCGGGCTCGGGCAAATCCACCGTGGTGCGGTGCCTCTCAAGGCTGGTGGAGCCCTCGCATGGCGAGGTGGTGCTCGACGGGGAAGACCTGCTGAAGAAATCCGACAAGCAGCTGATCGACATCCGCCGCCACAAGATGGGCATGGTGTTTCAGAATTTCGGGCTGATGCCGCATCTCTCGGTTTTCGAGAACATCGCCTTTCCGCTCACGCTGCACCGGGACATCTCGAAGCAGGAGCGCATCGAGAAGGTGCGCCGGGTGATCGAGCTGGTTGGGCTCGAGGGGCGCGAGAACGCCTTTCCGCGCCAGCTTTCGGGCGGGCAGCAGCAGCGCGTGGGGATCGCCCGCTCGCTCGCCATCGAGCCGGAAATCTGGTTTCTCGACGAGCCCTTCTCGGCGCTCGACCCGCTGATCCGGCGGCAGATGCAGAACGAGTTCCTGCGCATCCAGCGCTCGCTGAAGAAATCCATCGTGTTCATCACGCACGATTTTCTCGAGGCGCTGCGGATTGCCGACCGGATGATGATCATGCGCGACGGGCGGGTGATTCAGGAGGGCACGCCGGCGGAGCTGATCGTGAACCCGGCGGATGACTACGTGGCCGAGTTCACCGAGGAGGTGCCGATGGTGCGGGTGCTGACCGCCGAGAAGGTGATCGACCGGGCCTGCACACCCGATGAGGGGATGCCTGCGCGCGACTGCGCCTGCAGCGTGGAGCAGCTGTTGCCGCTGCTCGCGGCGCATCAGGGCGGTATCCGCATCACGCGGGGCGAAGAGACGATTGGCGCGGTAACGGCCTCGAGCGTGATCTCGGCGCTCGCCCATCAGGATGCCGGGCGCGGCGGCGATGACGCGGCGCGGCCCGATGCAGCAGCGGGGGCCGGGGCATGAGGGGCGTCACCTCCTATACATGGCTCTGGGCGGGGCTGATCGCGCTGACCCTCGGCTTTATGCTGCTGGGCGACGCGGCGGACTGGCTGGTGGCCTACCCCGCCGACTGGGTGCTGCCGGTGACGCCCATGCTCAACGACCTGATGGACTGGACGGTAGACACCTTCGGCCCGGCCTTCCGGGCCTTCTCGGCGGCGCTCGACGTGCCGATGAGCGCCTTGCGCAATTTCCTCAACTGGCTGCCCTGGTCGGTGACGCTGGCGCTCATCACCTTCGCGGCCTATGCGGTGTCGGGCTGGAAGCTCGCGGCCTTCACCTTCCTCTCCGTGCTTTACATGGTGGTGATCGGCTACTGGCCCGAGTCGATGAACTCGCTGGCCTTGGTCGCGATCTCGGTGCCGCTGGCGGTGCTGGTGGGCTTTTCGCTGGGCACGCTCGCCTTCTTCTCCGAACGCGCCGAGCGGATCATCAAGCCGCTGATGGACCTTCTGCAGACGATCCCGGCCTTCGCCTACCTGCTGCCGATCCTGCTGCTCTTCGGCTTCGGGCCGGTGGTGGGGCTCATTGCCAGCGTGCTCTATGCCTTTCCGCCCACGGTGCGCAACACCATGCTGGGCCTCTCGCGCGTGCCGCAGGACGTGATCGAGGCGGGGCTGATGTCGGGCACGACGGGGCCGCAGCTATTCTGGCGGGTGCGGGTGCCGAGCGCGATGCGGCAGATCCTGCTCGGCGTGAACCAGACCACGATGGCGGCCTTCTCGATGGTGATCATCGCCTCGATCATCGGCGGCACGGCGGATATCGGCTGGGAGGTGCTCTCGACCATGCGCAAGGCGCAGTTCGGCGAGAGCCTGCTGGCGGGCATCGTGATTGCGCTGATGGCGATGGTGATGGACCGTATCACCGCCGCCGCCGCGACGATGGAGCCGGTGGAGCCGAGGCTCGACGAGACGATCTGGCAGCGCTACCGCATGTGGTTCATCGCGGGCGGGCTCGGGCTGGGCGTGGCGGCGCTGGCGCAGGTTTTCCCGGTGCTCGAAAGCTACCCGCGCGACTGGGAGATCTTCCCGGCGCATTACCTCAACGACGCGGTGACCTACCTCGTGGTGGAGTATTCCGACCTGATCTCGACGATCAAGACGGTGGCCTTCTTCTTCGTGATGCTGCCAGTGAAGATCGGGCTTCTGGACACGATCACGCCCTTCACATGGGGCTTCACCTTCACGCCTACGCTCAAGCTGGGCTACGCGGTGGTGGCGGTGGGGCTCACGGGTTGGGCGGCATGGCAGCGCGGGGCCGGCATGGCGCTACTCGTGGCCTTCTGTGCGACGCTGCTCTATTTCGGCCTCACCCGGCTGCCGTGGCCCACGCTGCTGGCGATGCCGACGCTGCTCGCATGGCAGATCTCCGGGCCGCGCCTTGCGATCGGCACCTTCCTCGGCCTCGGCTTCCTGATCGTGTGCGGGGTGTGGCCGCAGGCGATGCTCTCGGTCTATCTCTGCGGTCTCGCGGTGCTGCTCTCCTTCGCCATCGGCACCACGCTGGGTGTGCTCGCCTCGGAGTTCGACGGGGTTTCGGCGGTGCTGAGGCCGATCAACGACACGCTGCAGACGATGCCGCTTTTCGTGATCCTCATCCCCTTCCTGATGATCTTCAAGATCGGCGAGTTCACCGCGCTGCTGGCGATCATGGCCTATGCCATCGTGCCCGCGATCCGCTATTCGGAGCACGGGCTGCGCAGCGTGCCCGCGCATGTGGTGGAGGCCGCGACGATGATTGGCTGCACGCGCGGGCAGGTGCTGTGGCGGGTGAAGCTGCCGCTGGCGCTGCCGGTGATGATGCTGGGGCTCAACCAGACGATCATGTTCGCCATCGCGATGCTGGTGATCGCGGCGCTGGTGGGCACCAACGGGCTGGGCCAGCAGGTGTATATCGGGCTGGGCGACGGCGATTTCGGCGTGGGGATCGTGGCCGGGATCGGCATGGCGATCATCGCCATGATCGCCGACCGGATGACGCAGGCCTGGAGCCGGGCGCGGAGCAAGGAGCTTGGCATCGATGCGGAGTGAGGGGGGCGGGCCGTGCTGACACGCAGCGATTACCGCGAACGCGACGCCACGGCGCTCGCGGGGCTGGTGCGGCGCGGCGAGGTGACGGCGCTGGAGCTGCTCGACACCGCGATTGCCGAGATCGAGCGGCTCGACCCGCATCTGAACGCGGTGGTGATGCGTGGCTTCGAGGCGGCGCGGGCGGCGGCAGCAGGGGCGGAGGCCTCTTCGGGGCCGTTCGCAGGCGTGCCTTTCCTTGCCAAGGACATCAACGTGGACGTGGCGGGCTTTGCCACCACCCATGGCTGCCGCTTCTTCGCCGATGCGCCGCCCGCGCGGGCGGACAGCGCGCTGGTGCGGCGCTGGCGCAAGGCGGGGCTGGTGATTGCCGGGCGCACGAACACGCCGGAATTCGCCACCGATTACGGCTGCGAACCCGAGCTTTACGGGCCCACCGCGAATCCGTGGGATCTTTCGCGCACGCCGGGCGGCTCGAGCGGGGGCGCGGCGGTGGCGGTGGCCTCTGGCATGGTGCCGATGGCCCATGCCACCGACTCGGGCGGCTCGATCCGCATTCCGGCGGCCTGTTGCGGGCTCTTTGGCTTCAAGCCCTCCTCGGGGGTCATCGCCACCGGCTCGCCGCTCGGGCCGCTGGTGGGGGGCATCAACGTGGATCACGTGGTGAGCCGGAGCGTGCGCGACTCGGCGGGGATGCTGCTGGCCACCGCCGCCCCCGAACCCGGCGCGCCCACGCCCCGCATGCCGCCGCCAGCCACGCTGCTCGACGATCTGGAGAGGCCGCCCGGGCGGCTGCGGATCGGGGTGGCGGCGCTCTCGCCCGCGGGGCACCGGCCCGACAGTGAAACCCTCGCGCTGCTCGAGGAAACCCGCCACCTGCTGGAGGAACTCGGCCACGAGACGGTGGAGTTTTTCTGGCCCGAGGAGAGCAACACCTATGACGTGACGCTGCCCTTCTGGGCGAGCGAGCTCACCGCCGTGATCGATGCGCGCGCCACCGCGCTCGGGCGTGCGCCGAAACCGCAGGAGCTCGGGCCGCTGGTGCGCTGGGCGGTCGACGAGGCGCGGCGGATCGACTCCGTGGCGGTGGTGGCGGCGCGCGCCGAGATGACCCGCATCCGTATTCGCGTGGCGCAGGAGATGGCGGGGCTCGACGCGCTGCTCCTGCCCGCGCAGAGCGGCCCGCCGCTGCGCACCGGGCTGCTTACGGAGTGGATCAACGAGAGCGTGGAGCTTTGGGCCGAACGGGCCTTCGCCTTCGCGCCCTACACGGAAATTTTCAACGTGACGGGCCAGCCGGCCATGTCGCTGCCGCTCTATCAGTCGCGGGCGGGGCTGCCGGTGGGCATGCAGATCGCGGGGAAGGTGGGGGAGGATGCTCTGATGCTCCGGCTCGCGCGCCAGATCGAGGATGCCCAGCCATGGTTCGACCGGCATCCGCCCGACCCGGCCCGATAACCAGAAGGAAGACCCCATGACCAGCCAGAGCCCGCTTCTCGAACCGCAAGACTGGACCTTTCCGGTGCCGATTACCTATGGGCCGGGGCGGCTTGCGGAGATCGGCACGCGGCTTGCGGACATGGGGGTGAGAAACCCGCTTGTCGTGACCGACAAGGGCAGCCGCGACCTGCCCTTCATTGCCGAGCTGCAGGCGCATCTGGCCGGCGCGGGGCTGGGAAGTGGCGTGTTTCACGGCATCTCGCCCAACCCGCGCGACGACGAGATCGGGGCGGGGCGCGCGGCCTTTCTGGATGGCGGGCATGACGCCATCGTGGCGATCGGAGGGGGCAGCGCGATGGACGGGGCGAAATCCATCTGCCTGACGGCGCGGAACGAGGTGGACCTGTGGGAATTCGATTTCGACAAGACGCCGCCCGTGATGCCCGAGGGCCATGCCTTTGCGCCGCTCGTCTGCATCCCCACCACGGCGGGCACAGGCGCGGAGACGGAGAGCACCGCGATGGTGACGCATCTGGCGCAGGGCATGAAGCTCTGCGTGTGGCATCCGGAGCTGAAGCCGTGCCTCGTGATCCTCGATCCGGCGCTCACGGTGGGCCTGCCCGCCACGCTCACTGCGTGGACCGGGGCGGATGCGCTGACCCATGCGCTCGAGGCCTACTCGGTGCCGGGGTTTCACCCGCTTTGCGACGGGCTGGCGCTGGAGGGGCTGGCGCTTGTCGCGCGCTGGCTGCCGGTGGCGGTGCGCGAGCCGGGCAACATGGAGGCGCGGGGCGGGATGCTCGCGGGCTCCTGCCTCGCGGGCATCGCCTTTCTGAAGGGCTTGGGCAACGTGCATGCGATCTCGCACATGGTGGGCGCGGAGTTCGACACGCAGCACGGGCTGACCAATGCCATCGTGCTGCCGGTGGTGCTGCGCTTCAACCTGCCCGGCCTGCCGGAGAAATCGGCGCGCATGGCGCAGGCTATGGGGCTCGCGGAGGAGACGCCCGAGGCGGTGATCGCCGGGGTCGAGGCGCTGCTCGACGAGATCGGCATTCCGCGCGCGTTGAGCGAGATCGGCGTGCCGGAGGATTGCGCCGACCGGATCGCGGGGAAGGCGTTGAAGGACGTGGCCGCCACGACGAACCCGCGCGAGGCCAGCCACGAGGAGATGCGCGCGCTGATCGAAACCGCGATCCGCAAGGCGCGCTGACGTGGGCGGGGCGCGGCGCTCAGCGCCCGATCATCACGAAATACTTCACCACCGTCTCGGGTTGATGCCATGTGCCGGTGAAGCCCTGCGGCAGAAGAAAGGCGCTGCCGGGGCCGAAACTGTCGCGCGTGCCGTCGGGGTAGATGAGGGTGATCGTGCCGGAGAGGATCACCATGAACTCGTCGAAGGGGTAATCCACCATGTCGTCGGTATAGGGCTCGCATTTCCACGTGCCGGCCCGGACATGCGGCGAGGCGCGGTCTATCTCGAGATGTTCCCATTCGGTGGGGGCGGGCACCTCTGCGGTGCTCATCATCATGCGCCGGGCCGTGGCCATCAGCGCGTGATCTTCCGCCGCCGTCATGTCGATCGCGCGTATCATTCCTCTTTGCTCCCCGTACTGGCCTATAAGGAGGCTAGGCGAGGGGGCATCGCTTGTCATCGCGCAATCGCCCGGGGCGCGGCTCAGAAGGCGATCTTGACGCGCAGGCCGACCGACTCGTCGATGATGTCGAAGCCGGGGCCGGTGTTTTCGGAATAGTCGTAATAGCCCGAGAGGGTGGTGTAATCGCTGAGGTCTTTCGCGATCTCGAGGCTGAACTCGCGCTGATCGGTGCGGGAGCGGCGATGGATGTTGCCCACCCGGAAGGTATCGACGTTATCGCCCTCGGTGTAGGAGAGGCTGATGTCGAGGCTGTCGGAGAAGCTGTGCATCGCGGTGAGCGTGTAGAGGAAGTGCGTCTCCGAGATGCCGGTTTCGAAGGCCCGTTCGCTGAGCTCGCCGGTGGCCGAGAGAGTGAGCGACTTGAAGGTGCCGGTAAGGCCGAGCGCGGCCTTGGTGGCGGTGTGATCCTGCCCGGCGGCGGTTGTCCAGTCGTCGATGATCGAGAGCGCGAAGGTGCCCTGCAACTTGTCGCTGAGGGTCTGGGTGTGGGTGAAGCGCAGGAAGGTTTCGGAATAGACGAGGCCGGTTTCGGTGTGATCGGAGCGGTCCGCAGACAGCTCGAGCCGCCCCGAATGGCGCGCGCCGGCATAGAGCGTGAGCCCGGCGGTGGCGGAGGCATACCAGAAGTTCAGCGTGCGCTCGTCGTGAAACTCCTGCGAGAGCACGAGGGTCCAGGAGGCGCGGTCGAGCAGGCCGGTCTGCACGTAGTCGAGCGTGAGGAGGCGGTCATTCGTGCTCATGTCCCACGTGGCGGAGCCGGAATGGGTGAGGCTCTGGGCCCCGGCCGTGGCGGGCGCGAGGGCGAGCGCGGCGGCGAGGGCGAGACGGCGCCCTGCGCGGGGAATCACCCTAGGGTAAGGCGGGGCTGCGTGGGGCGCGGCTTGCGCCTGAAACGCCGTTGCGCGAGGCGGGTGCGCGGGGAGATGGCCTGCATGTGGTGCGGGCTGTGCGATCATCGGGAGAGCCTCCGTCTTTCAGACAGATGCCCCCACGAAGCCAGCATAACAGGGTTTCGAGCGAGGTATAGACTTCTGCTTCAGGTTGTCTTTGCCCGTTGCAACTCGCGGCCATGCCGATGCCCGGGATCGCCGGGAAACCTTTGACAAGGTAAAACAAATTATCGCCACATTCTTGTCCTTTACTTGCCCTTACCCGGCGTAAAGCGCTCGCGGCGGGGGGGTGTCTTTCTAGGTTCCACTGGCCGAATCCCGGCTTGTGATGGCTGCCAATGGTCTGAAACATCGTTTCAGATCAACGGGTAACCTGCGTTTCAACTCTGAAATGAAAGAGCGCGCATCGGAGACAAGAATGATCAACGTTCTTAAAGACCTCGCGTCGTCCCTGACAGCTGTGCGGGAGTTCCGGAAAGATCCGGACGCCTTTCTCGACAGGTATCCGACCCTCTCTGCCGAGGAGCGGAGCCTTCTACTTGAAGGCGACTCGCGGAAGGTCAGCGGCTATGTCAGCGGCAAGGTGAACGCCGATACCACCATCGTGGTGATCGTGCTGGCGCCATCCGTTTCCAACGAGATGACCTGCGCCTCCCGGCAGAGCAGCCATCGCAACTTCTGGGACCATGTCAGCCAGCGCAGCCAAGTGCTCGCCGCGTAACGCATCAAGAAAACCTGGGGAAACACCAATGTTGAAATTTCTGAACCACATGGCCTCGTCTTTCGAGGCGCGCCGCGCATTCGACGCGGACCCGGAGGGGTATCTGGCCCGCTTCACCGATCTGACAGATCACGAGCGCAAGCTGATCCTCGCGCGCGACTCCACGGCGATCGACTATTACATGCACAACCGTCTGCTGAACGGTGACGACACGATCGTGCCGGTGCATGCGGCCACCACCGTGGTGGTGATCGCCGTGATTCTCAGCCCCGCGGTCGCGGAAGAGGTCGATACGGAAAGCTGGCAGTCGGCCCGCCACCACGACTTCTGGTCGCATGTCGCCGAGCGCGGCACAGCCTACGCAAACTGAGGAGACCGATGATGCTACGCACATTCGTGAAAGCCACCGCCGTTGCCGTTGTGATGGCCCTGCCGCTCGCGGCGCAGGCACAAAGTGTGGACGAGGAGATGGCGCAGATTTCGGCCGCCGTCGACAGCCTGCACGAGAAGGCCGAGGCCGGCAACGCCAAGGCGGCGTTCTACCTCGCCTCGCTCTACCATGTGGGCATGTTCGTCTCGCCCGACCGGCAGAAGGCGATCGACTACCTTCAGGCCTCCGCCGATGGCGGCGACCCTGATGGCCAGTATTACCTGGGCCTCCACCACATCAACGGTGTGGACATGGAGCGCAATGTCGAGCTCGGCACCGAGCTGATCAAGTCTGCCGCCGAAGCCGGGCATTCCGCCGCGAAGATTGCGGTCGACGTGCATCTGAGCGACTGACTCGCCTGAGACGGGCCGTCCTGCGGGGCGGCTTCGTCGGGCCGCGCCAGCAGGAGCGGGCCTCTCGCCGACGGCGGTTTCCTGACGCCGCCGGCAGGCCGGAGCCCAGCGCGGCCCGACATTTCGACGCATAGACCGAACATGCCGAAGGAGAAGACCATATGGCATCGCTGACCGTCGTGGGAACTGGCATCATGTTTCCCTCGCAAATGACCTTCGAAGCCGCCGAGGCGATCCGCTCGGCCGACATCACGCTCTTCAACGTGGGCAACCACGCGCTCGCGGTGGACTGGCTGAAGGAGAACGCCCGCGCTCATGTCGACCTTTACGGGTTCTACGGCGACGGGAAGAGCCGGAAATCGACCTATGACGAGATGGTCGCCGCGATCATGGACGAGCTGCGCGCGGGCCGCGACGTGGTGGCCGCCTTCTATGGGCATCCCGGCGTTTTCGTAGGCCCCGGCTATCAGGCCATGAAGGAGGCGCGGGCCGAGGGCTTTGACGCGCAGATGCTGCCCGGCGTCTCGGCGGTGGACTGCATGTTCGCCGATCTCGAGTTCGACCCGGCGGTCTATGGCTGCGTGATGGTGGAGGCCTCGGATTACGTGCTGATGGAGCGCGACTACGACCCGCGGATGCCGCTCATCCTGTGGCAGGCGGGAGTGGTGGGCGACATCTCGTTTAACGCCAAGGGCCATGCCACGGCAGAGAGCGAGGACATGCTCAAGCGCCGGCTCCTGCGTGATTATCCGAAGGATCACCCGATCATCACCTATATCGCGGCCACGTTGCCGGGGATGACGGCCAAGACCCGTTCGGCCACGATCTCCACGCTGGAGGAACTGGAGCTCAACGCCTCGAGCACCTGCCTCGTGCCGCCGATCTACAGCGGCGCCTTCGATCAGGAGTTGGGCGAGACCTTTCTGAAGATGATGCGCGCCTCGGTGCGCGAGGAGGAAGCGGCCTGAGAGCGACGTTCGGCGGACAGTCGGATGCGGGCTGCCCTTTCGGGCGGCCCGTTGCGCGTTGAGGCGCCTCTCGGCGATAACCCCGCCATATGCGCGAGTGCCGCGTAATTGCTTTGCCGGGGTTCGGAATTGACCTAAACCTTGA
>JAVKDQ010000068.1:0-6021 GCA_040222155.1 Roseovarius sp. | reverse complement strand
GTGATGAACTGGCTGTCGGCGAGATTGTCGACGATGTTGACGAGCGCGCCATCGGCGCGGGCCAGCGCGGCGGTGCGGGCATCCTCGGCCTCGTCCTCGTCGGCGGCGTAGAAGAGGGCGGCGCAGGTGGCGTCGCCGGGTTCCATCGCGCGTGGGACGAGGGTGAGGCGGCCCTCGGCTTGCCAGCGGAGGATCTCCTCGGCGGGGGCGGGGCTGAAGACGGTGAGGCGCGCCTCGGTTTTCAGGAGCAGCCGCAGCTTGGCGAGCGCCGCCTCGCCGCCGCCGGAGAGGACGACACGGCGCCCCTCGAGCGCTACGAAGATGGGAAAATGTTTCATCGGCGGAGGCCTTCAGCTTGCGATTGACTTCCCCAGATATAGAAAATATTCCCGGTATTGCGCCAGATGGCGGGGCAAATAAGGACATTTGTTCCGATTGCCGCAGGTGCAAAACGGAATGTTCCAGCAAGAAGGCAAAACGCAAATGTCTGTTCGCCTAGACGATCTCGACCGGAAAATCCTCGTGGAACTGCAGCGCGACGGCGGGCTCTCGCTCGACGAGATCGCCAAGGCGGTGGGCTCCTCGAAGACGCCGGTGTGGAACCGGATTCGCAAGATGCGCGAGGGCGGCGTGATCCGGCAGCAGACCTACCTGCTCGACGCGGAGGCACTGGGATTCGAGGCCTGTTTCTTCGTGCTGATCCGCACCTCGGAGCATGATGCCGAATGGCAGGCGAAGTTTCTCAAGGCGCTGAAGGACCGGCCCGAGGTGCAGGAGGCGCACCGGCTGGCGGGGGATATCGACTATATCCTGAAGGTCGTGGTGGCCAATGCGCGGGCCTATGACAGCTTCTACCAGGCGCTGATCTCGGAGGTGAAGGTGCATAACGTGACGGCGCTTCTGTCGATGGAGGAGATCAAATCCACCACGATGCTGCCCTTGTGAGCGGTGCGCCGGTGAGTATTTGCGCCAAGAAGAAGCCGGGGGCAGCGCTCAAGCCGCGTCTTCCAGCGCCTTGATGATGGGGGAGAAATCGGCGGCCTTGAGGCTGGCGCCGCCGACGAGGGCACCATCCACGTTGTCGGTCGCGAAGATCTCGGCGGCGTTGCCGGGCTTCACCGAGCCGCCATAGAGCAGGCGGATGCCGGTGCCGGTATCTTCGCCGAAGCGCTGGATGAGCCGGGTGCGGATGAAATCGTGCACCTCGTCGATCTGCGCGGTGGTCGGGGTCTTGCCGGTGCCGATGGCCCAGACGGGTTCGTAGGCGATTACCGTGTTGGCGGCACTGGCAGTGTCGGGCACGGAGGTGGCGAGCTGGCCCGCGATGATGTCGAGCGTGTTGGCGGCCTCGCGCTGGGCCTCCGACTCGCCGAGGCAGATGACGGTGACGAGCCCGGCGGCCTGCGCGGCGCGGGCTTTCTTGCGCACCAGCGGGCTCGACTCGTTGTGATCCTCGCGGCGCTCGGAATGGCCGAGAATGACGGCGCGGGCGCCGGCATCGGCCACCATCCGCGCGGAAATGTCGCCGGTATGGGCGCCGCTTTCCTCGAAATGGCAATCCTGCGCGCCGATCATGAGGGCGGTGCCCTGGCAGAGCCGGGCGGCCTCGGTGAGCAGGGTCGCGGGCGGGCAGAGCAGGATCTCGACGCCCGGATCGGGATGCGCGCGCGCCAGCGCCTCGAGCTCGGCCAGCGCGGCGCGGGTTCCGTTCATCTTCCAGTTGCCGGCAGCCAGCTTGCGTCTCATCCGCGCCTCTCTCGTTTCGGTTTATCCTTACGATGCGAGGGCTTGGAGCGCAATGCTCACATGCCTTCGAACTTGATCGACTCGCCGCAGCCGCAGGCCTCGGTGACGTTGGGATTGTTGAAGACGAAGCCGGATTCGAGCAGCGATGTGCGATAGTCGATCTCGGTGCCGAAGAGGAACATCTGCGCCATTGGGGCGATCATCACCCGCGCGCCCTCCTGCTCGACCACCTCGTCATTGGGGTCGATCTCCTGCACGTAATCCATGGTATATTCCATGCCCGCGCAGCCGCCCTTCTTGACGCCGATCCGAAGGCCCTTGGTGCCGCCTTTCTCCATCAGCCGGGCGATCTGGCTTGCCGCTTCCGGGGTCATGGTGACGGCTTGCTTGCCGGGGATGCCGAACATGATCTTCGCCTTTCAGTGCCTTGATTGCGTTACATGAAACCCAGTTCGAGCCGGGCTTCGTCGCTCATCATGTCCATGCCCCAGGGGGGCTCCCAGGTGAGCTCGACATCGACCTGCTTGACGCCGGCGAGCGGCTCGATCGCCTCGGCCACCCAGCCGGGCATCTCGCCGGCCACGGGGCAACCCGGGGCGGTGAGGGTCATGATGACCTTGACCGCGTTCTCGGGGTCGATCTCGATCGTGTAGACGAGGCCCAGATCGTAGATATTCACCGGGATCTCAGGGTCGTAGACACTGCGGCAGGCTTCGACGACCTGATCGTAGAGCGGGTGTTCGGTGCTCGAGGGCGCGATGAGCGGCGCGCCTTCCAGTGGCTCGGGGCTGTGGGTCATTGAGGTATCCTGCGGGTCGTTCCTGACCAAACATATAGGAAATCCCGCGGCCTGCGTCCAGAGGGCAGGGAGGGTCAGCTTTCGGAGGCGGCGCTGGCGGCCTTGCCGGAGCGGCGGCGGATCGGGGTGGGGCGCACGCGCTGCTCGATCATCTCGTAGAGCTTGCCCACGATGTTCTTGCCGGTGGAGCCCTCGATGCCCTCGAAGCCGGGGGAGGAATTGACCTCGAGCACCTTGGGGCCGCCCTCGGAGCGCAGGAGATCGACGCCCGCCATCTCGAGATTGAAGGCGCGGGCGGCGCGAAGTGCTGTGTCGCGCTCCTCCTTGGTGATGCGCACGGATTTGGCCGAGCCGCCGCGATGCAGGTTGGAGCGGAAATCGCCCTCGGCGCCTGTGCGCTTCATCGAGGCCACCACCTTGCCGCCGATCACGAGGCAGCGGATATCCTCGCCGGCGGCCTCCTTGACGAAATCCTGCACGAGGAAGTTGGCCTTGAGCCCGCGGAAGGCGTCGATGACCGACTCGGCGGCCTTCTTGGTTTCGGCCAGCACCACGCCCTTGCCTTGCGTCGATTCGATTAGCTTGACGATGAGCGGCGCGGTGCCCACGAGGCTGATGATATAGGCGTTGTCGCGCGGGCTGTTGGCGAAGGCGGTGTGGGGCATGCCGATGCGGGCGCGGGCCATGAGCTGGTGGGCGTAGAGCTTGTCGCGGCTGGCGGTGATGCCAGCGGAGCCGTTGACGGAGAAGGTGCCGATGGTTTCGAACTGGCGCACGATGGCGGCGCCGTAGGAGGTGATGGAGGCGCCGATGCGGGGGATGACGGCATCGAAGCGGGGCAGGCGCTTGCCGTCGTAATGCACTTCCGGGGCGAGCGCGTTGATCGCCATGTAGCAGCGGGTGGTGTTGATGACCTCGACCGAGTGGCCGCGTTTCTCGCCTTCTTCCACGAGGCGGCGGGTGGAGTAGTTATCCTCGCGGCTCAGCACGCAGATGCGGAGCGCGCGCTTGGGGGCGGCCTCGCGCATCCGGGCGGTGTGGTAGACGTCGTAGCTGAGCTCGGGCTGCAGGAAGCGGTCAGTCGCGACGATGGAGATGTGATCCTTCATCGCCTGCCGGCCGAGCAGCATCCGCGAGGTCATGGAGGAGCGGTTGGTCAGCGTGATCTCGATGGGCCAGCTCTGGCCCGCGACCGAGAGCGTGCTCTCGATGACGTAGCGCAGCTCCTTCTCGCCGTTGGAGGAGGCCACCTCGCGGCGGTCGAGGATGGGGGCGGAGCAGGGGATCACGAGATCGTCGCGGCCGGGGATGGGGTGGACGGTGAAGCGCACCTTGGGCTTCGACTGGGGCCCGAAGGTTTCGATGTCGAAGGCGTGGAGCGCGGAGGTGCGCGCGCCGGTATCGACCTTGGCGCGGAGGGCGGGGACACCGAGATTGGGCAGCGAGATCCATTCCTCCCATCCGAATTGCAAGGTTTCAGGCGCATCGGATGCGGGCATTGGTCGTCTCCCTGTCTCATTTCGGTGGAGGGTCTTATGCCCTCTTTCACTGACGGGAGCATGACACCATGTCTGGGCACACGGTTCAAGGCGCTCTTGGCAAGCGCCTGATTCCGGTGCATTTGAGCTCGCATGACAGGTTTTTCTTTCACGCTCAATGCCACCGATGGGCGCGCCCGCACCGGGCGCATCGCCACGCCGCGCGGCGAGATCCGCACACCCGCCTTCATGCCCGTGGGCACCGCCGCCACGGTGAAGGCGATGCTGCCGGAAAGTGTGCGCGCCACGGGCGCGGACGTGCTTCTGGGCAACACCTATCACCTGATGCTGCGGCCCGGCGCGGAGCGGGTGGCGCGGCTGGGCGGTTTGCACGGGTTCATGAACTGGGAGCGGCCGATCCTGACGGACTCGGGCGGGTTTCAGGTGATGAGCCTCGCGGGGCTGCGGAAGCTCACGGAGAAGGGCGTGACCTTCAAGAGCCACATCGACGGCTCCAAGCACGAGTTGACGCCGGAGCGCTCGATGGAGATTCAGCGGCTGCTGGGCTCGGATATCGTGATGTGTTTCGACGAATGCCCGGCGCTGCCCGCCACCGAAGAGGCGGTGGCCGAGAGCATGCGGCTCTCGATGCGGTGGGCGGCGCGCTCGAAGGAAGCCTTTGGCGAGCGTCCGGGGCATGCGCTCTTCGGCATCATGCAGGGCGGGGTCACGCCCGAGCTTCGGGCGGAAAGTGCCGAGAAACTCTTGGAAATCGGGTTTGACGGCTACGCGGTGGGCGGGCTTGCCGTGGGCGAGGGGCAGGAGGCGATGTTCGGCGTGCTGGATTATGCACCGGGCTACCTGCCGGACGACAAGCCGCGCTACCTGATGGGGGTGGGCAAGCCCGATGACATTCTGGGCGCGGTCGAGCGCGGCATCGACATGATGGATTGCGTGCTGCCCTCGCGCTCGGGGCGCACGGGGCAGGCCTTTACCCGGCGCGGCGTGGTCAACATCAAGAACGCGCGGCACATGGACGACCCGCGCCCGCTCGACGCGGGTTGCACCTGCCCGGCCTGCTCGAACTACAGCCGCGCCTACCTGCATCACGTCTTCCGCAGCCAGGAGATCATCAGCTCGATGCTGCTCACATGGCATAACCTGCAGTATTACCAGGAGCTCATGGCGGGGATGCGCGAGGCCATCGCGGAGGGGCGGTTTGCGGGTTTCGCGGCGGAGACGCGGGCGGGCTGGGCCGAGGGCGACATAGAGCCGGTGTGACGGCGGGCGCTCCCGGGGGCCTTTCAGCGCCGCCCGAACCAGCCGCGCAGGCGGGGGCCGCCCGTGCCGAGCCGGTGGGCGAAGAATATCTCGTATGTGCCGAGCGCGGCCTTGTCATGGGCGAGGCGCAGCCATTCGGGCGGGGTTTCGCGGGCGG
Source organism: Roseovarius sp. (assembly GCA_040222155.1). Classification (GTDB taxonomy): domain Bacteria; phylum Pseudomonadota; class Alphaproteobacteria; order Rhodobacterales; family Rhodobacteraceae; genus Roseovarius. The sequence goes on along the minus strand of JAVKDQ010000068.1, from coordinate 560 downwards.
TGCGGCGGGTGTTCTCGGCCTGTGAGAAACCGGCCTGCGAGAAATACAGCGCCAGCTCGTCGGCGGTGATCTTGTTGAGCTCGAGAAACCGGGCGAACATCCAGTCGGCGCTGCCGACGCCGGTTTTCGGGCCCGCGTCGCGGTTGAGCGAGGCTTCGAGCTCGGCGATGCTGAGCGTCAGATGCGCCCAGGGCGTGGGGTTGAACTCCTGAAGATGCGAGCCGAAGGGCGAGTGGTAGAGCGGCGCGATCTGGGTGAGCACGACGCCGCCGGGTGCGAGGCGCGCGGCGAGATCGCGGATTACCCCGGGCAGGGCGGCCCGGCCGATATGCTCCATCACCGACCAGCTGTAGACAACGTCTGGCGCGAGATCCTCGGGCAGGGGCGCGCCCGCCTCGATCTGCCGGAACGAGAGGTTCTCGGGCAGGGGGGCTGAGAGATGCCGGGCGAAGAGCTTGGGCAGCTTGCGGAAGGCATGGGTGACGTCGATGCCGATCACCTGTGCCTCCGGGTAGAGCAGCGCCATGGCGGAGCTCTTGAGGCCCAGCCCGCAGCCCAGA
>JAVKDQ010000067.1:0-16705 GCA_040222155.1 Roseovarius sp. | reverse complement strand
CGAGGTGGTCGAAGGCTGCATCGTGCGCGAGGGCTCGGTGCTGGGCATGGGCGTCTATATCGGCAAGTCGACCAAGATCGTCGATCGCGAGACCGGCGAGGTCTTCATGGGCGAGGTGCCGCCCTACTCGGTGGTGGTGTCGGGCTCGATGCCCACCAAGAACAACCTCAACCTCTACTGCGCGGTGATCGTGAAGCGGGTGGATGAGCAGACCCGCTCGAAAACCGGCATCAACGAGCTTCTGCGCGACTGAAGGGGCAAGGGCGCGCGCCTCCAGAGAAGGCGCGCGCCCGCAATGCGCCCTAGGCCGTTGGCATGACGTGGATCTCGCGCACCTCGGCGCGGGGATCCTGCCCGAGCGCGAACATGACGGCGCCGGCCACGTCCTCCGGCTGGAGCTTGTCGGGCTTGGCCTCGTCGAAGAAGGGCGTATCCACCATGCCCGGCGAGATCACCGTGCAACGCCCGCCCCAGTCGCGCATCTCCTCCGACATGTTGCCGGCATAGCCATGCACGAACCACTTGGTGGCCGAGTAGATCGACCCCTTGATGTGGCGGCGCCCGGCGGCGGAGCCCGTGAGCACGAGATGGCCGCGGGTCTTGCGCAGCTCGGGCAGGGCCGCCCGGGCGGTGTAGAGCACGCCCATCACGTTGAGATCGACCACCTTGCGCCATTCCTCCGGGTCGCCCCCCTCGGTGCCGGGCTTGCTCACGCCGCTCCCGGCATTGGCGAAGGCCGCGTCGAGCGCGCCGAAATGCGCCACCGTGCGACGCACCGCCTCTTCCTGCGCGGCGAGATCGGTGGCATCGCCCGGCACCGCCAGCGCGGCCGTGCCCAGCTCGGAGGCCAGCGCCTCGAGCTTTTCGGCCGATCGCGCCATCAGGCCCACGTTCCAGCCCGCCGCGACGGCGGCGCGCGCAGTGGCCGCGCCGATGCCCGAAGAGGCGCCGGTGATGAAAAGCGTTCTGGTCATCTGCAATCTCCTTCTGGTCCATGCCTTTCCGCCCGACGTGATGCCTGAGGCGCGCAAGACAAGGCCACCTTCCGCCACGAAATCTTGCAAAAGATTTCGCCGCGTTTTCTTGCCAAGAAAACGCTCACTTCGGTTTCGAGGGTTTCTCACCCACCGGGCCGCCGGCCTTTTTCCAACCGGTGAATCCGTCGTCGATATGACTCACGCCCTCGAGCCCCATCTCCTGCGCCGCTTTCGCCGAGAGCGCCGAGCGCCAGCCCGAGGCGCAATAGAACACGAAACGCCCGCCCGCCTGGAATTGCGGCTTGGCATAGGGGCTTTCGGGGTCGATCCAGAATTCGAGCATCCCGCGCGGGCAGTGGAACGCGCCCGGGATCATGCCCTCGCGCTCCAGTTCGCGCGGATCGCGCAGATCGACGAATGTGACCCCTTCGGCGCCGTGCAGGCCGAGCATCTCCGCCGCCGGCGCGTGATCGACCGCCGCATTGGCCTCCGCTACCATGTCCTTCACCCGTTTCATCGCCGCGTCTCCCCTTGTTGCTCCGGTTCCTCCCAGCCTGCGGCGGCGGGTGGCCCGAACGCAAGCGGTGCTTGACTCGCGCGCCGCTCTGCCGCAGGCGGAAGACAGAGCGAGGAGAGCCCCGATGACAGGCAAGAACACCCCCACGGCGCGGCAGCAGCAGGTTTACACCCTCGTGGTGGAGATCGGGCGCAAGGCGGGCGACGGGCTGCCCGATGCCGCCAAGGGCGCTGCGCTGATGGTCTATGCCTCGGGGGTCGACGAGGCCGAGGCGGTGCGCGAGACGGTGGCGCTGCTCAAGCAGGCCGATACCGCGCCGCTCGACGTGACGGGCTACGGCACGCTCGAGGAGCGCGAGGAGGAGGGCCACGAGATCTCGGAAGAGGAGCGCGGCCTCATGCAGCGCGCGCTCGACGAGAACGCGGTGATCGTGGCGCAGGTGACCCCCTATTTCGACGCCTGAGGCGCGTTCGCGCGGGCCCGGCTTCTTCTTGGGAGAAATACTCGTGGCGCGGCGCCGGTATCAGGCGGCGCGGCTGGTGGCCAGCGTGATCGCCTCGAAGGGTTTCAGCACCGGCCAGACGGGCCGCGCATGTTCGGGCAGGCGCGCGCGGTTGGCGGAGGCCAGCACGCTGCGCCCGAGTTCCAGCGGCTTGCGGCGGATGCGGCCCACGTAGAGGCTCTCCACCGCGCAGCCCGAGGCCAGCACCGCCTCGTGCCCCGGCAGCAGGATCTGGTAGAAGCTCACCATCTCGGGCCCCTGCGCCAGCACCGCCGAGACGCCGTTGACGAGGTGGCGCGCGGGCACCAGCACCGCTTCGCGGCCAAACATGTATTCCACCTCCGAGCCGCGCATGACGAGGCGTTGCTCGGGGGCCACGGCGATATCGCGGGTGAGGCCGAAATAGCCCGCGCGGAGCCGCACGGGCTGGTAGCTGCCGCGCGCGGGCACCACCCGGCGCAGCAGTTTGAGCACCGGCACGAGCGCGCCGCGGTCGATGCGCACGAGGTCGCCGCGCTTCAGGTCACGGACAGCGCGCTCGCCCTGCGCGGTCATGATGCGGGTATGGGCGGTGAGCGTGGGCATCGGCCCGACCGGCTCGACCGCATCCGAAAGGGCCACGTGGAGCACGTCGCCATCCATCTGCCGGCGTCCGGCATGGAGCAGCATCTCGCGCAGGTCGCTCAGCAGCATGGGCCGGGCACCCGCGATCTCCACCATCTGCAGCCCGCCCGGCTCGGAGGTTTCGAGCGCAAGCCAGCCGCGCTGCGCGGGCGCATCCCAGCTATAGGTGATCAAGACCGTCTCGAGGCGCCCCCGGTAGCCGCAAGGCAGCACGGCGCTGCGGGTGTCGGGGCCCTGCGCCTCGACCAGAACGAGGCTGCCGCCGGGCAGGGCGCGCAGCGAGAAGCTGCCGGGCCACGGGTAGCTGCGGTCGAAGGCCAGAAGCGTCTGCGGGCGGTTCTCGGGCGAGATGCGCGCCTCGATCATCAGCGTGCCGCGTGGCAGGAGCGTATCGGGCGCGATGGCGCCGGCGTTTGGGTCGCCGCCCGCGCCCTCGAGAGAGAACCAGCCCCCGGTGTGATCCGCCAGCCCGATCCAGCCCATCTCAGCGCCCCCAGCGGCGGGAGCGCAGCCGTGTGCCGGTGGTGGCCCGCCGGCTCACAGGAAGCTCTGCAGAATGGTTCATTGCGCCGCCCGTCCCTCGACATATCGAGGCCAGCACGCATGGCGGCCAGACGCGCCGCGCGCGCCTGCATCTGGTGAGCAAATCTGCTGCCCGCTCGATGGCCGGCGGTTTTTTCGCCGTGCCGATTGGTGCCCTGCCTCGGGTTATTATTGCGGATTTGGTACCAGAAGTTTCACGGGCTGTTAAGACTTATTCACAGTGCGGCGCAAAGGCGTTATGCCCCCCGTGGCCGAAAACCAGCAGGAGACGCGCATGACGACCGACCCCGCCCAGCTGACCGCAGAGCTCATTCGCTGCCCCTCGGTGACGCCTGAGGAGGGCGGCGCGCTCGTGCTTCTGGAGGAGCGGCTCGCGGCGGCGGGCTTTGCCTGCACGCGCGTGGACAAGGGCGGCGTGGCCAATCTCCATGCCCGCTGGGGCGAGAAGGGCGCGGCAAAGAGCTTCGGCTTCAACGGGCACACGGACGTGGTGCCGGTGGGCGATGCGGGGGCGTGGAGCGTCGACCCGTTCGGCGCGGTGGAGAAGGACGGGCAGCTCTGGGGCCGGGGTGCGACCGACATGAAATCGGGCGTGGCGGCCTTTGCCGCGGCCGCCATCGACTTCGTCACCGAGACGCCGCCCGAGGGTGCGGTGATCCTCGCGATCACCGGCGACGAGGAGGGCGATGCGGTGGATGGCACGGTTGCGCTGCTCGACTGGATGGAGGCCAATGGCGAGCGGATGAGCGCCTGCCTCGTGGGCGAGCCCACCTGCCCCGAGCGCATGGGCGAGATGATGAAGATCGGGCGGCGCGGCTCGATGACAGCCTGGATCACGCTGACGGGCGTGCAGGGCCATTCGGCCTATCCGCACCGGGCGAAGAACCCGCTGCCGGCCATGGCGCGGCTGATGGACAGGCTGGCGAGCCATGAGCTTGATACCGGCACAGAGCATTTCGACCCCTCGACGCTGGCGGTGGTGACGATCGACACCGGCAACCCGGCCAATAACGTGATCCCGGCGCAATGCCGTGGCTGCGTGAACATCCGCTTCAACGATGCCCATTCGGGCGCGAGCCTCACCGCGTGGCTGCAAGGCGAGCTCGACCGGGTGGCGGAGGAATTCGGCATCGAGGCCGAGATGGTGGTGAAGGTGTCGGGCGAGAGCTTCCTCACCCCGCCGGGGCCGCTTTCGGAGCTGGTGGCGCGGGCGGTGGAAGCGGAGACGGGTGTCACGCCCGAGCTTTCCACAACGGGGGGCACTTCGGATGCGCGCTTCGTGAAGGATCATTGCCCGGTGGTGGAGTTCGGCCTCGTGGGCCGGACGATGCACCAGGTGGACGAGCGGGTGGAGGTGGCGCAGATCCACCAGTTGAAGGCGGTTTATGCGCGCATCCTGCGGGACTATTTCGCGTGACGCTGGAGGTTGGTCCGACGGAGGATGTGGCGGCCTGCGTGGCGCTCAGGCGCGCGGTGTTCATCGAGGAACAGGGCGTGCCGGAAGCGGTGGAGCAGGACGGGCGCGATGGAGAGGCGCATCATGTGCTGGCCGTGCTGGGCGGCGTGCCGGTGGGCTGCGCGCGGCTGCTGGTGAGCGGCGAGACGGGCAAGATCGGGCGGGTATGCGTGCTGAAGGCCGAACGGGGAAAGGGCATCGGCGCAGCGCTTGTCAGCGCGGCGGTGGCGCATCTGCAGGCGCTGGGGCTCAGGCGGGCCGAGCTTGGCGCGCAGACCTATGCGCTGGGGCTTTACGAGAAGCTGGGGTTCCGGGCCTATGGCGCGGAGTTCGCGGATGCGGGCGGGCAGCCGCACCGGATGATGGAACGGACGCTTTGAGCGCCCGCGCGCAGCTCGTGGTGATGCTGAAGGTGCCGCAAGCGGGGCGGGTGAAGACCCGGCTTGGCCGCGAGATCGGGCCTGTGCGGGCGGCATGGTGGTTTCGCCACCAGTCGGCGCGGCTCGTCCGGCGGCTGCAAGACCCGCGCTGGCGGCTGGTGCTGGCCGTGGCGCCCGACCGGGAGGGGAAGCTCTGGCGCGGCTGGCCCGCGCATCTGCCGCGCGTGCCGCAAGGGCCGGGCGATCTGGGCGCGCGGATGGCGCGGCTCTTGCGGGGGATGCCGCCAGGGCCGGTATGCGTCGTTGGCGCGGATATTCCGGGGCTGGAGCGCGCCCATGTGGCCCGCGCCTTCGCGGTGCTTGGGAGCCATGACGCGGTGTTCGGCCCGGCGGAGGATGGCGGCTTCTGGCTGGTGGGGATGAAGCGGGTGGCGCGCCCACCTGCCACGCTTTTCCAGTCTGTGCGCTGGTCTTCGCCCCATGCGCTCGAGGACAGCATGGCGAGCCTGCCGGGTTGCCGCATCGCGCTGGTGGATACGCTCGCCGATGTGGACAGCGCGGCCGACCTCGCGCGCCTTGGCCGGGGAGGCTGACGGATGCGCCTGCGCCTCGCCATCCTCTGCCTCGCCTATGTGCTGAGCCAGTTCTTCCGCGCGTTTCTCGCGGTTCTGAGCGCGCCGCTGGAGCGCGACATCGGCGTGACGGCGGAAGACCTCGCCTTTGCCTCCGGCCTCTGGTTCGTGACCTTCGCGCTGATGCAGCTGCCGGTGGGCTGGGCGCTCGACCGGATCGGGCCCAAGCGCACCGCCTCGGTGCTGCTGGCCTTGGGCGGCGGCGGGGGTGCGGCGCTTTTCGCGGTGGCGGGGGCCGCGTGGCAGATCCACCTCGCGATGGTGCTGATCGGGGTGGGCTGCTCGCCGGTCTTGATGGCGTCCTATTTCATCTTCGCGCGCCAGTTTCCGCCCGCGCGGTTCGCCACGCTGGCGGCGCTGATGCTGGGCGTGGGCTCGGTCGGCAACCTCGTGGCCTCCTACCCGATGGCGCTGGCCGCCGAGATACTGGGCTGGCGCGCCGCATTGGGCGGGCTTGCGGCGGTGACGCTGGCGGTGGCCGCCGGCATCGCGCTCACGGTGCGCGACCCGGAGCCTGCGGCGGGCGACGAGACGGGCAGCGTGCTCGACCTGCTGCGGATGCCGGTGCTCTGGGCGATCCTGCCGCTCATGTTCATCGCCTACGCGCCGCCCGCGAACATTCGCGGGCTCTGGATGGGGCCCTACCTTGCCGATATCCACGGGCTGACGACCGCGCAGGTGGGGCAGGCCACGTTGCTGATGGGGATCGCGATGATCGCCGGAACGCTCGCCTATGGCCCCATCGACCGGCTCGTGGGCAGCCGCAAATGGGTGATCTTCACCGGAAGTTCGCTGGCGACGGTGGCGCTTTTCGGGCTGGCGCTTGCTGGCAATGGCAACGTGGCGCTCGCCGTGGGGCTCTGCGCGGCGGTGGGCTTCTTCGGGGCCTCCTACCCGATGATCATCGCCCATGGGCGGGCGTTCTTTCCGCCGCATCTGGCGGGGCGGGGCGTGACGCTGATGAACATGTTCGGGATCGGCGGCGCGGGGCTCTTCCAGTTCGGCTCGGGGCGGCTGCACGGGGCGGTAGCGGCGAGCGCGGGGCTTCACACCGCCTATGCCACGCTCTTCGCCGTGTTCGGCGTGGCGATGCTGGCGGGGATCGCGATCTATCTCTTCAGCAGGGATACGATGGGGTAGAGGCGACGGTCGTGGCCTCGAGCGGAGCCGCGCGATGGCTGGGCCGCGGTTCGGCGATCCGGCAGGTGTTGAGCAGCGCTTTATGCCTGCCAAATCCGGGATAGATCGGAGTGATGTGCGGACCTCAGCCAATCGCCGGGCCGTGGGGGCGGCCCAGCGATCGCGCGGCGGGGCTGACGCCCCTTGATTCCGCGCGCGACGCACAGTGCGAAGGCCAGCGCTGGGCTGGCGCCGGATGCGTGCGATCCCCGCGCCAAACCCGTTATCCGCTTTTACTCCGCCGGTGAAGCCTGTATGGAGGCCGCCGTTGATCCATCCCGATCAGGAGTTTGAAAACATGGGTTACAAGGTCGTCGTCGCGGGCGCCACGGGCAATGTGGGCCGCGAAATGCTGAACATCCTGGCCGAGCGCCAGTTTCCGGTGGATGAGATCGCCGCGCTCGCATCGCGCCGCTCGATCGGCACCGAGGTGAGCTTTGGCGACAAGACCCTCAAGACCAAGGATATCGACGGGTTCGATTTCACCGGCTGGGATATGGCGCTCTTCGCCATCGGCTCGGACGCCACCAAGACCTATGCGCCCAAGGCCGCCGCGGCGGGCTGCGTGGTGATCGACAACTCGTCGCTCTACCGCTACGACCCCGACGTGCCGCTGGTGGTGCCGGAGGTGAACCCGGAAGCGGTGGACGGCTATTCGAAGAAGAACATCATCGCCAACCCCAACTGCTCGACCGCGCAGATGGTGGTGGCGCTGAAGCCGCTGCACGACCGCGCGACGATCAAGCGCGTGGTGGTCTCCACCTACCAGTCGGTTTCCGGCGCGGGCAAGGAGGGCATCGACGAGCTCTGGGACCAGACGAAAGCCGTCTACAACCCGACGCAGGACGTGCCGCCGAAGAAGTTCCAGAAGCAGATCGCCTTCAACGTGATCCCGCATATCGACGTCTTCATGGAAGACGGCTCCACCAAGGAAGAGTGGAAGATGGTGGCGGAGACGAAGAAGATTGTGGACCCGAAGATCAAGGTGACCGCGACCTGCGTGCGCGTGCCGGTTTTCGTGGGGCACTCGGAGGCGATCAACCTCGAATTCGAGGAGTTTCTCGACGAGGACGAGGCCCGCGACATCCTCCGCGAGGCGCCCGGCATCATGGTGATCGACAAGCGCGAGGCGGGTGGCTACGTGACGCCGGTGGAATGCGTGGGCGATTTCGCCACCTTCATCAGCCGCATCCGGCAGGACACCACCATCGAGAACGGGCTCAATATCTGGTGCGTGTCCGACAACCTGCGCAAGGGCGCGGCGCTCAACGCGGTGCAGATCGCCGAGACGCTGGGCAACCGGGTGCTGAAGAAGGGCTGAGGCTCTCAGGGACGAGATGTGGAAAGGGCGCCCTTCGTGGCGCCCTTTTCGTTTGCGCCATGTTGCGGAGAAAGCTTGCGCGGTTCGGTCTTGTCGAGGATGATCTCGGCTTATCCGCAATCCGGGAGGAACGGCATGAGCGAGGGAACCGAGAGGGAGGCCATCGAGGCCGTCGTAATCGACTATCTCGAGGGCATGATCTACGGGCAGCGCGACAAGCTCGAGCGGGCGATGCACCCGCTCTGCATGCAGGCGGGCCATTTCAACGGGCAATACGAGTTCTTCGACCGCGAGACCTTCATCCGCTCGCTCGAGGCCGAGGAGATGCAGGCCCCCGGCACACCCTACCGCCACGAGATCCTCTCGGTGGAGATCACCGGCGACGTGGCGGTGGTGAAGGTCGATGACGATTGCTTCGGCACCACTTTCACCGACTGGCTCACGCTGATCCGGCACGAGGGAAAGTGGCAGATCGTGATGAAGGCGTTCTTCGATCACGCGGAGGGCTAGCCGCGCTTTCCCGGGCGGAAGGGCGCCCCCCTTTAAGTCAGCGGGATGATCCGTTAGCTTCGGGGCGGCTAACGGAGGTGCGCATTGACGACCGAAAGAAGCACATACCCCCAGACAGACCCGCAGGACATGGCCACGATCGAGGCGTTCGGCGCAAGGATCGCGCCGCTCGAGCCGATCGGCGCGGAGGTGCGCGGCATCGACCTTGCCGCCGAGACGCCGCCGCGCGAGGTGCTTGACGCGCTGGAGCGCGAGATGGCGCGGCGCGGCTTTCTCGCCTTCAAGCAGGACGCCGAGATCGACCACGAGGCCTTTCTGCGCGCGAGCTGCTGGTGGGGCGGGCGGGAGCTGCACAGCACCCATGGCGTGCATCCCGAAACGCCGGGCGGCAACCCGCACATCTTCCGCCTCTCGAACGACCCGCGCCACGGCATCCCCGACGTGGGGCCGCAATGGCACAATGACGGCAGCTTCATCCCCGCCACCTTCTCGCATTCGGGCTATCACATAATCCGGCCCGCCGAGCGCGGCGGCGGCACGCATTTCGCCCATCAGGGACTGGCCTTCGAGGCGCTGCCCGATACGTTGAAGGAGCGCTGGTCACGGCTCTCCTCGGTCAATTCCGGCTCGGGCGTGGTGCATCCGCTGGTGCATGAGCACCCGGTGACGGGGCAGCGCTGCATCTGGCTGCATCTCGGCATGACCGGCGCGATCATCGAGAAGGCGCCCGAGGCCGATGGTTTCCGCCTGCTCGATGCAAAGGAGATGCGCGCGCTTTGCCGGACCTATAACGAGACGCTGAATGCCGGGTTCGAGAAGGGCTATGCGATTGCCTTCGAATACGAGGAGAATGACTGCGTCTTCATCGACAACCTCGCGGTGGCGCACCGGGCGGCGCCCGAGGCGCATATGCCGGCGGAGCAGCAGGGCCTGCGGATCATGCATCGCAGCACCGTGCGCGGGGTGAAGGACCTTGCGCCGGGCTTCGACCTGCCGCAGCACGTCAACATCAACGGCGCGAACCCCCTTGGCCAAGGCGTGTGGCAGGGCGGCGGCGTGGGCTTCCGCTGGGACGACGGGATCAGGATGCAGAACTAGGGCCGGGCTCAGGCCACGGGCCGCAGATCGTGCAGGAGGCGCGGCAGCACCCGACCGGGGATCGAGCCGGAGGGTGCGCTGCCCGCCGGGGTGCAGCCCATCGCGCAGTAGAAGGCCTCGGCATCCGGGTCGGCCTCCACGATCATCTCCGAGGCGCCGAGCTCGCGCGCGGCCTCGCAGCTCCACCGGAAGAGCACGCGCCCGAGGCCCCTGCCCATATGCGCGGGCTCGACGAAGAGCTTCTCGAGAAAGCAGCCCGCCTCCGAGTTCGACACCTGCGCTACGCCCGCGAGCGCGCCATCGGCGAAGGCGAGGGTGACTTTCGTGGTCAGAAGCTCGTCTTCGGTGAGGGTGAGCTCCTCGACGCAGGCCGCCATGAAAGCCGCGTCATAGCCCCAATGGGCCTTGGAGCGCAGGCACAGCGCGGAGGCTGCGGGAAGCTCTTCGGGAAGGGGCGCGCGCAAGGTGATCACGCTGTCATCCTCTCGCATCAGAGCGGCGCGAAGACCCCGCGCAGCGGGTCATACTGCTCTACCCCGCCCTCGCCGATATCGTGCCAGAGGCCGTGCAGGGTGAGGTTGCCCTCCTCGAGCGCCTCCATCACGAAGGGGAAGGTCTTGAGGTTCTCGAGCGAGACGAGCACCGCCTCCTTCTCGAGCGCGCGGGTGCGCTCGGCGACATCCTCGATGCCCTTCACCCGCTCGAAACCGGGGCGCAGGATATCCATCCACCGCCCCACGAAGCTCGACTTCTCGAGCAAGGCCGGCGCATGGCCCGAGCACATCTCGTCGCAGCCCTTCACGCCGCCGCAGTTGGAATGGCCGATGACGATGAGATGCGCCACCTTGAGCGCGGTGACGGCATATTCCACTGCCGCCGAGGTGCCGTGCTGGCCGCCATCCGTCTCGTAGGGCGGCACGAGGTTGGCGATGTTGCGATGCAGGAAGAACTCGCCCTGATCGGCCCCGAAGATGGAGGTGACATGCACCCGGCTGTCGCAGCAGCTGATCACCATCGCGCGCGGGTGCTGGCCCTCTTTCGCGAGGTGCCGATACCACGCCTGGTTTTCCTTGAAACGGGTCGCCTTCCAGCCGTGGTAGCGCTGGATGAGATACTCGGGAAGCGGGCGGGCGTCTTGCATGGGGACGGTCTTTCGGTGGAGTGCTGTCGCTCAGAGGGGGTGATAATCCGTATTCGCCGAGAATTCGAGCGAGAAATCCCCGGCCTCGAAACCCTTTGGGAACCTCAATTGCGCAAGATGGGCGGCGTCCGTGGGGGACATCATGAGTAGGGTGAGGTTTTGGAACAGGTAACGCTTCTGAAGCAGGATGAATGCGTGCGGCTCGATCCCGCGCGGCTCGACGAATTGTTCGTGCAGCTTGGCCAGCGCGCCGCCGAGGATGTGGTGTGCCGCGCGCTCGAGGAGATGGCGGCGCGGCTCTCGCATATCGAGCGCTGCTACCGCGCCGGCAACATGGCCGAGATGCGCAAGAACGCCCGCAGCCTCGGCGCCATCGCCGACCAGCTGGGCATGCCGGTGATGGCCCGCGTGGCGCGCGACGTGACCGCCTGCGCCGATAGCGGCGACCCGGTGGCGCTCGCCGCCACCCTCTCGCGGCTCCTGCGGCTGGGCGAGCGCTCGCTCACCGAGATCTGGGACATGCAGACGGTCTGACTGGCGCGGGAGGCAAGGAGAGGGCTTGCAGGCGCATCAGGAGCGGTTAGGCTGGCGCGCAAACGCAACCCTCCCCCGAAGCGCCCTGCACCGGAGCCCCATGCAACCCGAATTCGCCCCCGCCGATACAGACGCCATCCCGCTCCACGTGATCGAGGAGCCGGGTTTCGAGCGCTGGTGCAAGAACCAGCCCGAGCGCGTGGTCGCATGGGTGCGGCAGGCGGGCTTCACCGGCAGCCTCGGCAGCACGCTTCTGGTGCCCTCGGAGGAGGGCGGAATCGCGATGGCGCTGGCGGGCTACGGCTCTGATCAGGCCCGCGCGCGCGGCCGCTTCCCGCTCGCCGCGGCGGCGGTAGCCCTGCCCAAGGGCGATTACCGCATCGAGGGCATGCTGCCCGGCAAGCCGGAAGAAGCGGCGCTGGGCTGGCTCTTCGCGCAATACGCCTTCTCGCGCTACCGCGAGCAGAAGGGCGCGAAAGCCCGGTTGGTGCCGCCAGAGGGGCTCGACACGGCGCGGCTGATGGCGGTCGCGGAGGGCGAGTTCCTGACCCGCGATCTCATCAACACCCCCGCCTCCGACATGGGCCCCGCCGATCTCGAGGCCGCCTGCGCCGATCTCGCGCACCGCCACGGCGCCACCATCTCGGTGATCCGCGGGGAGGCGCTCTTGGAAGAGAACTTCCCGATGATCCACACCGTGGGCCGGGCCGGCGCGCAGGCCCCGCGCCTGATCGACATGCGCTGGGGCGAGAGCGGCCCCACGCTCACGCTGGTGGGCAAGGGGGTGTGCTTCGACACCGGCGGGCTCAACCTCAAGCCCGGCAGCTCCATGGGGCTGATGAAGAAAGACATGGGCGGGGCCGCCACGGTGATGGGGCTCGCCCAGATGATCATGGCGCTGGGGCTGAAGCTGCGCCTCCGGGTGCTGATCCCGGCGGTGGAGAACGCGGTGGCGGGCAATGCCTTCCGCCCCGGCGACATCCTCACCGCGCGCAACGGCAAGACGGTGGAGATCAACAACACCGATGCCGAGGGCCGGTTGGTGCTCGCCGATGCGCTGGCACTCGGCGCGGAGGAAACCCCCGATCTCATGGTCTCCATGGCCACGCTCACCGGCGCCGCGCGGGTGGCGGTGGGCCCCGACATCGCCCCCTATTTCACCGATGACGACCGTCTCGCCCAGGCGCTCGACACCGCCGGCAGGCAGGTGGCCGACCCGGTTTGGCGCCTGCCCTTCCACGCGCCCTACGAGGCGATGATCGAGCCCGGCATCGCCGATCTCGACAACGCGCCCTCGGGCGGCTTCGCCGGCGCGATCACCGCCGCACTCTTCCTGCGGCGCTTCGCGGGCGAAGGGCGCTACGCCCATTTCGACATCTACGGCTGGTGCCCCTCCGCCGCGCCGGGCCGGCCCAAGGGCGGTGTCGGCATGGGCGCCCGGGCGCTCCTCGATGCCCTGCCCGAGGCCTTCCCGGAGGCCCTGCCCCTATGAGCGCGGCCCCAGCTTCTTCTTGGCGGAAATACCTCCGGGGGGAGGCCGCAGGCCGAGGGGGCAGCGCCCCCTGCGCCCGATGACAGACCCGCGCGTCACCCCCGCCAATGCGCGCGTGGCCGCGGAACGCCTGCGCGGTCAGGTCGAGGCCCCGCGCTACACGGAAGGCAGCCTCCGCCGCATCGCCGTGCCCCTCGCCGAGCTTCTGCGCGCGCCGGGTGGCGCGCGCGACCGGGAGCTGGTGATGGGCGAGGCGGTGACGCACTACGACACCCACGAGGGCTGGGCCTTCGTGGAAGCCCGGCGCGACGGCTATGTGGGCTACCTGCCCGCCGACAGCCTCGCCGATGCCCCCGAGCCCACCCATCGCGTCAGCGCGCACGCCACGCATCTCTACCCGGTGCCGGATTTCAAGGCGCATGAGCGCGCAGCGCTCAGCCACGGCGCGCTGCTTCAGGTGCTCTCCACCGGGCCGCGCTTCGCCGAGACGCCGCAGGGCTTCGTGCCCGCCGCGCATCTGAGCCCGCTGGACGAACTGGAAACCGACCCTGTCTCCGTGGCCGCGCTCTTTCTGGGCACGCCCTATCTCTGGGGCGGCAACTCCTCCTTCGGCACCGATTGCTCGGGGCTCGTGCAGATGGCCTGCCTCGCCTGCGGCCTCCCCTGCCCCGGCGATGCCGACATGCAGGAGGCCGAGCTTGGCCATGCCCTGCCCGAAGACGCGCCCCTCCGTCGCGGCGACCTGCTCTTCTGGAAGGGCCACGTGGCCTGGGTGGCCGCGCCCGACATGCTTCTTCATGCCAACGCTTATCACATGGCCGTGGCCTTTGAGCCGCTCGAGGCCGCGCTCGCGCGGATCGCGGCGCAGGGCGACGGGCCGGTCACTTCTCGCAAACGTCTGGGAGACGCCTGATGTCCGACACTTTCTTCCAGCCCGTCTCGGGCTTCGACCTGCCCCGCTTCGCGGGCATTCCCACCTTCATGCGCCTGCCACATGTGCCGCCGGCGCATGAGCGCTTCGACGAGGTGCAGATCGGCCTGATCGGCGTGCCGTGGGACAGCGGCACCACCAACCGCCCCGGCCCGCGCCACGGGCCCCGCCAGCTGCGCGATGCCTCCACCATGATGCGCGCCCAGCACCCCACCTCCGGCATGCGCCCCTTCGAGGCGGCGGCCTGCGCCGATCTGGGCGATGTGGGGCCGAACCCCGCCGACATTCCCGACAGCATGGCGCGGATCACCGATTTCTACGACAAGGTGATGGCGGCGGGCATCCTGCCGCTCACGGCGGGGGGCGACCACCTGACCTCGCTGCCCGTCCTGCGCGCGGTGGCGAAGGAGCGCCCGGTGGGCATGGTGCATTTCGACAGCCATACCGACCTCTACCACTCCTATTTCGGCGGCACGATGTATACTCACGGCACCCCCTTCCGCCGCGCGGTGGAAGAGGGGCTGCTCGACCCCAAGCGCGTGGTGCAGATCGGGCTGAGGGGCACGATGTATGACACCGAGGATCGCGATTTCGCCAAGGCCGAGGGCATCCGGCTCATCCTGATCGAGGAGTTCCACGCGCGCGGCGTGGAAGACGTGATGGCCGAGGCGCGGGAGATCGCGGGGAGCGGACCCACCTATGTGAGCTACGACATCGACTTCGTCGACCCCACCTTCGCGCCCGGCACCGGCACGCCCGAGGTGGGCGGGCCGAACTCCTACCAGGCGCTGCAGGTCTGCCGCGAACTCGAAGGCCTGAATATTGTCGGCGCCGACATGGTGGAGGTCTCGCCACCCTTCGACCCCTCGGGCGCCACGGCGTTCCTCGGCGTCTCGATCATGTTCGAGCTGCTCTGCGTGATGGCGGGGCAGGTCGCGGGCCGCGGCGCATGAGCGCGACGCCGAACCGCGACCAGGCGGAGTACTGGGCCTCCGCGCCGGGCGAGAAATGGGTGAAGCATCAGGAGAAGCTCGACGCGCTCCTCGCCCCGGTGCTGGCGCGGCTCCTGGAGGAGGCGCGGCTTGCGCCCGGCGAGCGGGTGCTCGACATCGGCTGCGGCACCGGCGCCTCGACGCTGGCGGCGGCGGAGCAGGTGGGCCGGCAGGGCGCGGTGCTGGGCGCCGACATCTCGCCGCCGATGCTCACGCGCGCGAAGGCCCGGGCCGAGGCGGCCGGGATCGGGCAGGCGAGTTTCCTCGAGGCCGATGTGCAGGCCCACCCGTTCGAGCCCGCGAGCTTCGATGCCACGATCTCGCGCTTCGGGGTGATGTTCTTCGCCGATCCGGTGGCGGCCTTCGCGAATGTGGCGACAGCCCTGAGAGAGGGCGGGCGCGTGGCCTTCATGGCCTGGGCGGGGCTCAAGGAGAACCCGTGGTTCTCGGTGCCGCGCGCGGCGGCGATCGAGCGCCTCGGCGCGCCACCGCCGGGCGATCCGCGGGCGCCGGGGCCGATGGCCTTCGCCGAGGCGGATTACGCGGTGGGGCTGCTGGAGGCGGCAGGGCTGAAGGATGTGTCCGCAACGCCGGTTTCGCTGGACCTGACGCCCACGGGCACGCTCGACGAGGTGGCGAAGTTCTCGGCCTATCTCGGCCCGGCCGTGCGCATCCTGCAGGAGATGGGCGGCACGAAGGAGGATGCCGCCGCCATCGCCCAAGCGGTTCGGGTCGAATTCGAACCCTACCGAACGGAGACCGGCCTGCGTGTGCCGGCGGTGCTCAACCTGCTGACCGCGCGCGCCTGAGGCTGCCTCCGGCCGGAGTATTTTCACCAAGAAGAAACCGGGGCGCGCGCTGCTGCTTCTTCTTGGTGAAAATACTCATTCCACCCGGCGACATGCGCACCGCCGCACGCCGGAAACGCAAAGGGCCATGGCAGGCGCACCTGCCATGGCCCTTTTGCTTTCGTGCGAGGGTTACTGCGCGCCCTGAAGCGCGGCGAGGCCCTTGAGCACGTCGATCGCGTAGGCGAGCTGGTAGTCTTCGTCGCGCAGTTTCGCGGCTTCCTCCTCGCGGCGCTGATCTTCCTCGATCTGACGGATCTCGTCTTCGCTGAGGCTGTCATTGTCGAGCCGGCCGCGCAGATCGGCCTCGGAGCGCGAGCGGTTGCGGATCGACTCTTCCTCTTCCTCCTCGGTCGCTTCGGGGCGGCGCGGCTGCTCTACCACGATGTCGGGCGAGACGCCCAGCGCCTGGATGGAGCGGCCGGAGGGCGTGTAGTAGCGCGCGGTGGTCAGGCGCATGGCGCCGTCGCTACGGAGCGGCATCACGGTTTGCACCGAGCCCTTGCCGAAGCTCTTGGTGCCCACCACGATGGCGCGGCGGTGATCCTGCAGCGCGCCCGCGACGATCTCCGACGCGGAGGCGGAGCCGCCATTGATCAGCACCACCATCGGTAGCGCCTCGGCCAGATCGCCCTGCGTGGCGTTGAAGCGTTCGCCATCCTCGGGGTTACGACCCCGGGTGGAGACGATCTCGCCCTTGTCGAGGAAGGCATCGGCCACCTTGATCGCCTGTGTCAGGAGCCCGCCGGGGTTGTTGCGCAGGTCGAGCACCACGCCGGAGACCTTGTCGAAGCCGCCGGCCTCCTCGACCTGTTCCAGAAGCCCGTTCTCGAGGTTCTTGAAGGTCTGGTCGTTGAAGGTGGTCACGCGCAGCACCACGGCGTTGCGCTCGGTGCGGGCGCGCACGGCGGTGAGCTTGATCGTGTCGCGGATGATCGAGAGGTCGATGGGCTCGGCCTCCCCCACGCGGACCACGGTGATGATTATATCGGAGCCCACCCGGCCGCGCAACAGCACCACCCCCACCA
>JAVKDQ010000066.1:0-67383 GCA_040222155.1 Roseovarius sp. | reverse complement strand
ATTCTCTCGCAGGCGTGGACAGACCTGTCCAGAATTTTCTTTCCGTCGAGGAAGCGAGAGAGGCTCAGAGAGGTTTGCCGCTTGACGCGCGGGCATGCATCGCATACCTCACCCAGCAGCGCTGCGGGTATGGTGTAGTGGTAGCGCGCCGGCTTCCCAAGCCTGAAGTGCGGGTTCGATTCCCGCTACCCGCTCCAGCCCTTCCTCCCGATCTCGGCCAGCCTCACGCGCGTTCTTGCGCGTAGCGCTCCGTCAGGGCCTGCAGGCAGAGGATCGTCTCGGTCATGTAGGCCTCGCAATAGCCCGAGTCGTTTTCCAGCACGCTCAGGTAGGCGCAGCTCAGCCCCGTGCGTGTGTCGGCCATCAGGAACTGCCCGCCATAGCCCGCATGGCCGATCCACCGGCCATCGGTCATCATCTGGTTGGCGTAGCGCACGAAGTCGCGCGGCGGCGAAAGGCGCGCGCTGGCGCCATCGCGTGTGCGCCGGGTCAGCGCGCCATTCCACCGCCCTTTCTCCTCGCCCCGCGCCACGCGCAGCAGCATCAGCCCGAACCGCGCCAGATCGGCGGCGCTCAGGCAGCCGCCACCCGAGAAGGCGGGCAATCCCTCGGGGCTCAGGCTGACATGAAACGCACCTTCGAGCCCCGCCGCCTCGACCGCTTCCATGAGCAGGCCGGGCAACCGCCCCGGCGCCAGCCTGTCGCAGATCAGGGTGAGCAGGTCCGTATTGGCCGAGCAGTAGTGAATGTATCCGCCCGGGTTCGACAGGTCGCCGCCTGTGATCGCGCAGACGAAATCGTGCAGGCGGATCTCCGCCGCGCCGTCCCGGGGCAGCCGCCACCCCAGCGCCACCTCCTCGGCAAAGCTGTCGGCCTCCGGGTCCGAGTAATCCTCGACGAAATCGTTGCGCACGGTCATGTCGAGCACATCCTGCACCCGCGCGCCCCGGTAGCCGCTGCCGATCTCCGGCAGGTAATGCTCCACGCGGCGCTCCGGGTCGAGCAGGCCTTCGCCCATCAGTCGCCCCGCCACGAGATGCATGAAGAGCTTGGTCACCGACTGGATCGAATGGGGCCGGTCCAGGCCGAAATCCGACGCATGGCGCGCCAGCACGATCTGGCCCTCGCACGCGCAGACCAGCGCCGAGAATTCCGGCCGGTCCGTGAGCGTGGCAAGCGCCGGCAGCCCCGCCAGGGCGCTGTCTTCACCCGGCTCCAGCACCGCCTGTTGCCCCGCCCGCAGCATCAGCGCCCTTCGAAAGAGCCCATGCGCATTGTGAAACCCGTGGCGGCGATGCTCCGGCTGGTTCCAGCGCTGCTTGTTGCCCGCGCCCACCGCCAGATCGGGGTTGGGGATGCGTCTCACTGGCCCTCCACCTGCATCAGCACGTCAATCGCCAGCACCCCCTTCTGGTAGACGAATAGCGGGTTGATCTCGATCTCCACGAGGCTCCCGGCATGGGCCATCGCGTAATCCGCAAGGCCGGAGAGCGCCGCCACGAGCGCCGTCTGGTCGGCCGCCTGTGCGCCTCGAAAGCCGCGCAGCAGCGCCGACACCCGCAAGCCGCCAAGCGCGTCGGCGATCTCGGCGGGCGACGCGGGCAGCAGCAGCGACACCGTATCGCCCACCAGCTCCACCAGAATGCCGCCGCTGCCCAGCGTCATGGCAAGGCCGAACTGCGCATCGCGCCTTATGCCCACCACGAGCTCCGCCAGCGGCGGCGGGGCCATCGCCTCTACCAGAAACCGGTCGCTCACCGCCTGTTCCGAGTAGCGCGCCACGCGGTCGCGCATCTCGGTGGCGGCCCGCGTCAGCGCCTCCGGCCCGCCAAGCCCCAGCGCCACCGCCCCGGCCTCCGTCTTGTGGGCCAGCCCCTCGCCCATCATCTTCAAAGCCACCGGGTAGCCGATCTCCTCCGCGGTCTCGGCGAGCCTGTCTTCCGAAACCTGCCGCCCGGCGGGCACCGGCAGGCCCGCATCCGTCAGCCGTTCCTTGCCCGCGGCCTCGCTCAGAAGCCGCGCCCGCCCGGGCGGGGAGGCCACCAGAAGCGGCTTCGGCGGAGATGCGAGAATGCGCGCCCGCGCGGCAAACCATGACGCCGCATCGCGGATGGCGTTGAGCGCCTCGTGCAGCCCCTGCATCGGGGCGATCCCCTGCGCGATGAACCGCTCGCGGATATGCGCGCCCATGTTTTCGGGGATGGTGGCGCAGATCGCGGCGGGCAGCCCGGCGGCGCGCGCCGCCTCGGCAAAGGCCAGCCCGTCGTTGAGATAAAGCCCTTCGGTCTCGTCCAGCCCCGACGCCGGATAATCCTGAACCAGAAGCGTGGCCGCCGCCGGCACCTGCGCCATCGCCGTGGCGAAGACAGGCGCGGTGTGCTCGGGCTGGCCCCAGATCGGCGTGGTGTAATCGAGCGGGTTGCTTACCGTCGCGATGGGCGGAAGGAGCGCTTCGAGCGCGCCGCGCGCCACCGCCCCCGGCGCGGGAAAGGCCAGCCCGATCGCCTCGCCGTGATCGGCCACCATCGTCGCCCCGCCACCCGAGCAGGTGAAGGCCAGCAGCTCGGCCCCGCGCGGCGCCCCCGCGACACAGAGAAATTTCAGCGTCTCCAGCAATTGCGAGGGGTTGCTCACGCCAATCACCCCGGTGCGGGCGAAAAGCGCTTGGTAAAGCGCGCTCGAGCCCGCCAGCGAGCCCGTATGGCTCAGCGTCAGGCTCTCGCCGATGGCCGAGCTCCCGGTCTTGAGCGCCACCACCGGCGTGCCCGCGCGCAATGCCTTCAGCGCCGCCCGCTCGAAGGCGGGAATGTCCGAGAGCCCTTCGATATGCAGCCCGATGGCGCGCACCTCGGGCCGTTCGCAGAGCAGGTCCACCAGCTCGGTCAGGCCCAGATCTGCCTGGTTGCCCGCCGAGGCCATGTAGGCCAGCGGCAGCGAGCGCTGGCTCATGGTGATATCGGAGGAGAACATGCCCGATTGCGTGATGATCGCCGCGCCGTAGCCCGGGCAGGCCCCGCCATGCGCGAAGGGCCAGAGCGCCGATTTGCCGATGTAATTGATGATCCCGTAGCAATTCGGCCCGATCAGAACCATGTCTCCCAGCGCGGCCTTGAGCGTCGCCTCGAGCCTGCGGCCCTCCTCGTGCGCCTCGCCGAACCCGGCGGTATAGCACACCACGCCGCCGGCCCCCATCGCGGCCAGCTCCGCCACCGCCCCCGGCACCGCGGGGGCCGGGATGGCCAGAAACACCGCATCCGGCGCTTCCGGCAACTCGCCGATGGAGGCGACGCAATCCAGCCCCGCGAGGCTCTCGCGCCGCGGGTTAACCACCCACATCTGCCCGGCAAACCCCGCGCGCCGCGCCTCGCCGATGGCCACCGCCGCATCGGCCCCGCCGATGAAGGCGATATGGCGCGGGTTGAGAAGCCGCTCGAAACTCTGCCGCTTTCCGGGGGTCATGCGTCAGGCCCCGAGAGGCCGCAGCATCCCGCGGGTGATGATATGCCGCTGAATCTCGCTGGTGCCGTCCCAGATGCGCTCCAGCCGGCTGTCGCGCCAGAGCCGCTGGATCGGCAGGTCTTCCATCAGCCCCATCCCGCCGTGAATCTGCACCGCGTCATCGGCCACGCGGCCCAGCATCTCCGAGCAGAACACCTTCACCATCGCCGCGTCCGCATCCTCCATCGCGCCCCGCTCGGCGCGGGCCACCGCATCGGCCACCATCAGGTCGGCGGCGCGCAGGCTCATCGCCCCGTCCGCCAGCCGGAAGCCGGTGGCCTGAAACCGCCCGATGGGCTGGCCGAACTGGCGGCGGCTCGCGGCCCAGTCCGTGGCCATCTCGAGGATCCGCTCGGCCTTGCCGCAGCAGCAGGCCCCAACCCAGATGCGCCCCATGCCGAGCCATTGCCCCGAAAGCTCCAGCCCGCGCCCCTCCTCGCCCAATATCTGCTCCGGCCCGAGCCGCACGTCGTCGAAGGATAGCTGAAAGGTCTTGTAGCCCCGGTAGCTCACGCATTTGTGCCCCTCCCGGCAGTCGAATCCCGGCGTGCCCACGTCCACCAGAAAAGCGGTCACGCGCTTGCGGCGCCCGCGTGGCGTTTCGTCCTCGCCGGTGGCGGCGAAGACGATGGCGAAATCCGGCATGCAGGGGCCGGAGATGAAATGCTTCGAGCCGTTCAGGATCCAGTCGTCGCCATCCTTGCGCGCATTGGTCTTCATCCCCATCACGTCCGATCCGGCCTCCGGCTCCGTCAGCCCGAAGAGCTCGCGTTTCTCGCCTCGCACGCAGGGCAGCAGGTAACGCTCGCGCTGATCGCCCTGGCAGGCCAGCAATATCTCCGTGGGCCGCGCCGCCCAGCTGTGCAGCGCGTGGCTCGTCTTGCCGTATTCGCGCTCGATCAGGTGCATGGCCGCATAATCCAGCCCGCCCCCGCCCACATCTTCGGGCAGGTTGCAGGCGAAAAGCCCCAGCTCCTTCGATTTCGCCTCGATCCGGCGGCCCAGCTCCTCGGGCACCTCGCCCGTGCGGTCCACCATCTCCTCGTGCGGATACATCTCCTCCTCCATGAAGGCGCGCACCGTCTTGAGCAGGAGGTCGTTCTCGTGGCTGACGTGAAAGTTCATCGGTTATCCCTCCGAGGCCCCCGGCGCGGCACGGCGGCGCAGCATGAGGGCGTAGATGACAAAGGCCAGAAGCGTGATCCCGATCAGCACCACGGCCGCCGCCGCCACCGTCGGGTCGGTGTTCTCACGGATGCCGTTCCACATCCGGCGCGGCAGCGTGTAGACGTTGAATTTCGAGATGAAGAGCGTGACGACGATCTCGTCCCAGCTCAGGATGAAGGCAAAGAGCGCCCCGGCAAAAACCCCTGGCTTGATCGAGGGCAGGATCACCCGGCGCATCGTCGTCCAGTTCGAGGCGCCGAGGTTGCGGCTGGCCTGTTCGAGCTTCGGGTCGAAATTGGCGAGGCTCGCGCTCACCGTGATCAGCACCAGCGGCGTGGCCAGCACCGTATGCGCGAGGATCAGGCCGGGATAGCTGTCGATCAGCCCGATGGGCACCAGCAGCCGGTAGAAGACCATCGCCGAAATGATCTGCGGAATGATGAGCGGCAGCAGCAGGAAGGCGCGCACCACCTCGGTGAGCCGCGATGTCACCCGCCAGAGGCCGATGGCGCAGAGCGTGCCGAGCGTCGTGGCCAGAAGCGCCGAGCCCGACGCGATGATCGCGCTCTGGGCAAAGCTCGACATCCATTCGGGGCTGGCGAAGAGATGCGCGAAATGGCGCAGCGAATACTCCCCCTCGGGCATCGACAGAAACCGCTTGGGCGTGAGCGACACCGGGATGGCGATGAGCGCGGGCAGCACGAGAAACAGCAGCGCCAGCCACGCGCCCACGCTGTTGAGCCTGGCGAGGAGCCCCGGCTTCATCGCGCCGCTCCCCCGCCGAACACCGCCGAGAGCTGCATGAAGCGCGACATGATCCACAGAAGCGCCAGAACGCCGATCAGCATGAGCGTGCCCAGCATCGCCGCCGTGCCCCATTGCAGCGTCACCAGCAGCTGCACCGAGATATACTCGGCCACCATCAGCACCTTGCCCCCGCCAAGGATCGCCGGCGTCACGTAGAAACCGAGGCTCAGGATGAAGACCAGAAGCGATGAGGCCACCAGCCCGGGGATCGTCAGCGGCAGGTAGATCCGCCGGAAGGTCTGCACGCCGTTGGCGCCGAGATTGCGCGAGGCGGCCATCACGCGCGGGTCGAGCGTCTGCATGTTGGCCATGAGCGGCAGCACCGCGTAGGGCAGCATGTAATGCACCATCCCGATCAGCACGCCCAGCTCGTTGCGCATGAACCGGATCGGCTGGTCGATGATGCCCACCGCCTCCAGCCCGTTATTGACCAGCCCGTTATGGCCCAGCAGCATCAGCCACGCGAAGGTGCGCACCAGAACCGAGATCCAGAAGCTGACGAGCAAGAGCGTCAGCATCACGTTCTGGTTCTTCTGATGGGCATGAACCATCGCGTAGGCGAGGCAATAGCCGATCGCCACGCTGAAGATTGTGGTGATGAGACAGGTGCGGAAGGTCGTCCACAGGATGCGCCCCAGCGCGTCCGATTCGAAGAGCTTCTGGTAATTGCCGAGCCCCGGCTCCGGGTCGGTCACGCTGAGCCACAGGATATTGACGAGCGGCCCGAGATAGAAGGCCGCAACGACAAGGAAGAACGGCGCAACCAGAAGCCATCCGGGGCTGATATGTCGGGTGAGGGCCTGCATCTGACGTCGAGATCTTCCGATATGAGCAAAGGGTCCGGGCCGCCCGCCGGCCCGGCCAAAGGCGCAGACCCGCCCGCGCCCGTTCTTTCGGGGCGCGGGCGGGCGGCGTGTGCCTAGCTGATCGCTTCGAGGAAGGCGTTCACCGCATCCCCGCCATTCTCGCCCCACCAGACCGGATCGTTATAGACGATCTTGTCGATGTTCTGGGCCGAGGTGATGGCATAGGGCTGCTGCTCCTCGGGGATCTGGTCGAAGGCCTGCGGGTTCGAGGGCGTCATCCCGAGGCAATCGAGGATCGCGAGCTGCGAGGGCACCTCCTGCGCGGTGGCGATGAACTGCATCACCGCCTCGCGGCCCGCCGGGTTGCCCTTGGGCACGATATAGGCGCCGGGCATCGCCATCGCCTGGTTGTTCACCAGCTTGTAGCGCCCGCCGGTATCCATCTCGATGTTCTTGCCGCGGTTCTGCCAGATGATCGCCATCGAGGCCTCGCCGCTCACGCACATCGAATGCACCTCCGAGCCCGAACCCCAGTAGATGCTGTCATCCTTGATCGCCTTGATCTTGTTGAGCGCGCGCTCCATGTCGAGCGGGTAGAGCTGGTCGCCGGGCACCCCGTCGGCCATCAAGGCCGCCTCCAGAGAGCCGTTGGCCCATTTGTAAAGCGAGCGCGTGCCGGGGAAGGCCTCGGTATCGAAGAAGTCCGCCCAGTCCTTCGGCGGGTTGTCGCCATACATCTCCGTGTCGTAAACGAAGGCATAGCCGTAGAGGATGATCGAAACCCCGTATTCCAGCGCGTATTGCGGCAGGGTGCGGTCCTTGCTCACGATGTCGTAGTCGATCGGCTCCAGATGCCCCGTCGGCCCGAGCGACACGGCGTTGAAGAGGTCGGCGTCGCACACATCCGCCGTGACGTTGCCGCTGTCCACCATCTCGCGGATCTTGCCCTCGAGCGGGCCCGAGGTGTCGAATTTCATGCCCATGCCGGTCTTGGCCTCGAAGGGCTCACCGATCGCCGAGCCGTGACATTCTTCCGAGATGCCGCCCCAGTTCCACATCACGATGTGATCGGCCGCCGCCTGCGCGTCGCCCGCCATCACCGCCGACATCGCCACGCCCGACATCCCGCAGAGCGCGAGAAAGGTGCGTCGGTCCATCCGGCCCGCCTTGTAGGCCTTCGCGCTGTCGAGCAGCGTCTCCTTCATGAATTGCTTGTCGTGCATGTCAGTTCCTCCTTGTTGGTCGCGGGGCCCCGGCGGCCCTGCTGTTGCGGCGCGCTCCCCTGCGCCGGTCGGGTCTTCAACTCTCCTCGAGCCGCACCGCCGCATGGTCGGCCCAGCCCAGATCCACCTCCTGGCCCTCGCTCAGCTCATGCGGGTTGCGCCATGCGTCCACGTCCACCTCGATGTCCTCGCGCCCCGCCACGGCAACCATGTATTTCCGCATCGCGCCGAAATAGGTGATGTCCCTGATCGTGCCGCCAAGCCGCGCCGCCCCCTCGATCCGGCCCCTCGGCGCGAGGTCGATCTTCTCGGGCCGCAGCGCATAGGTGCCATCCGCCATGTCGAGGAAGTTGCTCTTGCCGAGAAACCCGGCCGCAAACCGCGTGCGCGGGCGCTCGTAAAGCTCCGTGGGCGTGCCCAGTTGCTCGATCCGGCCCTGCTGCATGATCACGATCCGGTCCGACATCGAGAGCGCCTCCTCCTGGTCATGCGTGACGTAGATGAAGGTGGTGCCGATGCGCTTGTGAATGTCCTTGAGCTGGTTCTGCACCTCCACCCGGAGCTTCTTGTCGAGCGCGCCCAGAGGCTCGTCGAGCAGCAGCACGGGCGGCGCGAAACAGAGCGCGCGCGCCAGCGCCACCCGCTGCTGCTGCCCGCCCGAAAGCTGCCCCGGCTTGCGGTGGCCGAAATCCTGCAGCTGCACCAGCTCCAGCATCTCGTCGACCCGCGCCGATATCTCCGCCTTGGGCCGGCCGCGCACGTCGAGCGCATAGCCCACGTTCTGCCGCACGGTCATGTGCGGAAAGAGCGCGTAGCCCTGAAACACCATGCCGAAATTGCGCTTGTCCGCCGGGATGTCCCGGATCGAGGCGCCATCGAGCAATATGTCGCCCTGCGTGATGTCGAGAAACCCCGCGATCATCATCAGAAGCGTCGTCTTGCCAGAGCCCGATGGCCCCAGCAGCGTCAAGAACTCTCCGCGCCGGATCTCGAGGTCGATATCGTCCACCGCCACGAAAGTGCCGAAGCGCTTCGTGAGCCCGGTCAGGGTCAATCCACCTGTGACGGCGTCGGTCATCCATCGGCCCCGCGCAGCTTCAGCCGGTTTCGCGCCTCTTGCGGGCTCACCGCCCGCCCGCCCATCCGCTCGATGATCTCCACCACCCGCGCCACGAGTTGGCCATTGGTGGCGAGCACGCCGCGATCGAGGTAGATGTTGTCCTCCAGCCCCACGCGCACGTTGCCGCCCAGCGCCACCGCGGCGGCGGCCATCGGCATCTGGTAGCGCCCGATCCCGAAGCTCGCCCAGCTCGCTCCCGCCGGCAGCTGCGCCTTCATGGCCGCCATCGTCTCCACCGTCTGATCGGCCCCCCACGGGATGCCGAGGCACAGCTGGAACATCGGCGGATCGGCGATCAGCCCCTCCGCCACCATCTGCCTTGCAAAGCGGATATGGCCAAGGTCGAACACCTCGAGCTCGGGCTTCACGCCCCAGTCCTTCACCAGCGCGGCCATGCGGCGCAGGGTGGGTGGGGTCGAGATGTAGATCGTGTCGGTGTCGGAGAAGTTGAGCGTGCCGCAATCGAGCGAGCAGATCTCCGGCATGCAGGCCTTCACATGCGCCAGCCGCGCCTCGGGGCCGATCATGTCGGTGCCGGGGCCGGGCAGGGCGGGGTCCTCCGCCGAGGGCGTCCAGTCGCCGCCCATGCCCGCAGTGAGGTTGATCACCACATCCGTGCCGCTCTCGCGCACCAGCCCCACCGCCTCCTCGAAAAGCCCCACATCACGCGATCCCGCGCCTGTCTCGGGGTCGCGCACATGAATATGAGCAATCGCGGCGCCGGCCTGCGCGGCCTCGATGGCCGCATCGGCGATCTGCCGGGGCGTCACCGGCACGTGAGGGCTCTTGCCCGTGGTATCTCCCGCGCCCGTCACGGCGCATGTAACGACAACCTCGAAATTCATGCGACCTCCCTGTTTTTCTCAAGTTTGAGGCGGAAAGGCGGGTTTAGTATCGATTATTCGCCGCATTTCAGATATCAGTGGCGAAAAATTTCACCTTCTCCACGGAGAGTTCTCCATGCCAGCCTCGCCAGACCCGCCGAAATCTCCGCCGGAGCCGGGCCGAATCGCATGTGTGCTGCTACCGCGGTTCAACATGATGGGGCTGGTCAGCCTGCTGGAGCCGGTGCGCATCGCCAACTACCTGTCCTCGTCGCCGCTCTACCGCCACGGTTTCCACGCGATGCAGCCCGGCGCGGTGACCGCCAGCAACGGGATGCAGATCACCTGCAGCGGCCTGCCCGAGAAGCTCACGCGCAATGATCTCGTCGTGCTCGCCGGAAGCTGGGGCGCCGAGCACTACGCCGATCCGGCGCTGCTGTCATGGCTGCGGCGACAGGCGCGCATGGGCATCCGGCTCTGCGCGGTGGAAATCGCCAGCTATGTCTTCGCCCGCGCGGGCCTTCTGGCCGGGCGGCAGGCCACAACCCACTGGTCCTACCTCGCGGGCTTCCAGGAGAAATTCCCCGATGTGCTCGCCGCCGAACAGCTCTTCACCATCGACGGCAAGATCATGACCTGCGCAGGCTCCACCTCGGCCACCGACCTGATGCTCCATCTCATCCGGGCCGATCACGGCGGCGCGCTGGTGGGAGAGATTTCCGACAACATCATGCACCACCCGATGCGCCCCGCCAACGCGCCGCAACGCAAGACGCTGGGGCGCGGCACCGAAAGCCTGCCACCCGGCGTCGCCGCCGCCATCGACCTGATCGAGGCCAATATCTCCGAGCCGCTCCCGGTGCCCGAGATCGCCCGGCAGGTTGGCATCTCGCAACGCCAGCTCGAGCGGCAATTCAGCCATGCGATGGGGTGTTCGGTGGTGCAGTTCGGCCTGCTTCTGCGGCTCCAGCACGCGCGGGTTCTGCTCATCTCCACCGATCTGGGCGTGCGCGAGATCTCGGCCGCCTCTGGCTTCAACTCGCTTTCGCATTTCGCCTACGCCTTCCGCAAGTGCTTCGGGCGGCGGCCAAGCGAATACCGTCAGGCCTGGCCCGAGAAGGAAGACGCGCCCACATGGCCGGGAACGCTCTCGAAATATCTCGAGACCTTCCAGGTGAACCAGCGGATGCGCAGCTGAGCCGCCGCTCTTCAAGCCCGTGCCGGGCTTTCATCGCGAAGAAGGCCGTCAGGCCGGATGAGCGCGCATTGCGCGGTCTGTCCATCACCGCCGCGGCGGGTTCCCGCACCGCCGCGATACCGACGTGATACCGACGCGATACCGACACCGGGATCCCGGCCCTAGCCGGTGTCCCGCACCGCCTTCAGCACAGCCACGATCTTGCGGTCGCGCTCGGCCGCCATCTCCTCGAAATGCCGCCCCGCCGCCATTTCATTGCATCCCTCCACCATCCGGTCGCGCAGCTCCTGCGTGAGCTCCGGCGCCTCCAGCCGCGTCCACGGCCATTTGAGCGCCGGGCCGAACTGGTCGAGATTGGTGGCCATGCCGCCCGCACCGCAGGCCACGTGGAAAGCCATGCATTGGCCCTGCACCGCCATGCGTGGCGCGGGGCCATTTTTAAGTGCGATATCAATATCTTCCGGCGTTGCCTCGCCATTGGCCACCATGTGCAGCGCCTCCCGCCAGAGCGCCTCCTGCAGCCGCGTGGCCACGAAGCCGGGCACCTCCTTCTTCATCACCAACGGCGCCTTGCCCGCCCGCTCGTAAAAGGCCGCGGCCCAATCCACCGCGGCCCTGTCCGTCTGCTTTCCGCCGATGATTTCCACGAGCGGCAGCAGGTAGGGCGGATTGAACGGGTGTCCGATCACGCAGCGCCCCGGCGTCGAGCAGTTCGCCGCGATCTCCGTCATCGTCAACCCCGAGGTCGACGACCCGATCACCACCTCCCCCGGCACCATCTCCCCCAGCCGCCTGTAAAGCGCCTGTTTGATTTCCAGCCGCTCCGGCGCGCTTTCCTGAATGAATCCAGCCCCTTCCACGGCCTCACTCAGGTCGCTCGTCACCGTCAGCCGGGCCATCGAGGCCCCCGGCGCGAGGCCCAGATCCGTCAGGCTCTTCCAACCCGTCTCGATCACCGCCATCAGCGCGTCTTGCTCCGACGGGTCGTGGATATAGGCGTTCACATCGTAGCCGCGGGCGAGGAAATGCGCCGCCCAGCCGCCGCCGATCGGCCCCGCGCCAAGGCTCGCCACACGGGTCACGGAGGAAGGATCGGGATACATCCTCATTCCCCCCTGAACTTCGGTTCGCGCTTCTCGACGAAGGCCGCCACACCCTCTTTCGCGTCCTCCGATTGGAGCATCTTGCGATAGATCGGCAACTCGTCGCCGCGCATCTTGGCGAAGGCTTCCTCGAGCGGCACGCATTCAATCGCGCGCTGCACCTCTTTGACGCTCTGCATCGCCAAGGGCGCCGACCACGCGATGGAAGCGGCCCACTCCCGCGCGGCATCCATAAGTTCTTCTTTCGGAACGACTTTGTTCACGAGCCCATATTGCGCGGCCTCCTTTGCGGTCATCCTGCGGCCCAGAAGGAACATCTCCATTGCTATATTGTGCGGGATGCGCCGCGGTAGCCGCTGCAACGCGCCCGCATCGGGCACGATGCCAAGAGGCATTTCCGGCAGGCCGAACTCCACGTGCTCGGCGGCGATGAGCAGGTCGCAGGCCATCGCCATCTCGAAGCCGCCGCCGATGGCCAACCCGTTGATGGCGGCAATCACCGGCTTGTTGAGTGCCCAGTTCTCGGTGAGCCCGGTGAAGCCGCCAAAGCCGTAATCGTCGCTCTCCCACCAGTTGTCGAGTGCCATCTCGCCTGCGTTGAGCGCCTTCAGATCCCACCCGGCCGAAAAGATCTTCTCGCCCCCACCCGTCAGGATCGCACAGCGCAACTCCTTGTCTTCATGGAGTTCCTTGAACGCTGCCGCGAGCGCCTGGCTGGTCGCCACGTCGATCGCATTGACCTTGCCGCGCTCCAGCGTGACCTCGAGAACATGGCCGTCGCGGACAACCTTCACACCGTCAGACATGGCAGGGACTCCCTATTGAAACGCCGGCATGACCTCGTCGCAGAAAAGCCGCATGGAGCGTTTCTGCGCATCGAGATCGAGGCCCATCGAGGCGTAGTAGATGAAGGAATCCACCCCCAGCGCCTCGTAGCGCTTGAGCTTGTCGATCACGGCGTCGGGTGAGCCGAAGAGCAGGTTTTCCTCCAGCATGTCGGGGTCGTATTGCTCGCGGCCCGCCAACTCCTCGAGCGGGATCTGTTTGGGGAAGCCGTTCACCACGTCGCCCGCATTGCGGAAGAGGTTCTCGAACTGGCCCAGCACCAGCCGTATCGCATCGAGCGCCTTCTGCCGGTCGGCTTCGGTGTCGTAGACCGCCGCGTGACGCATCATCGCGAAGGTCGGGCGGAAGCTGCCATCCGCCTTCGCCATCGCCTCGTCGAGCCGCTGCTTGTAGAGCTCGGCCTCCGAGAACGGGCGGGTGAGCGGCCAGCTCATGATATGGCAGCGCTCGCGCACCGCGTAATCGAAGGTGATGGGCGCGCGCGCCGCCACCCACACGGGCACCTCCTCCTGCAGGGGTTTCGGGCAGGAGGTGGCGGCGGGAAACTGCCAGAACTGGCCGTCATGCGCATGATCCCCCTTCCAGAGCGCGCGCACCACGGGCAGCATCTCCTGCATGTATTGCCATGCGTCCGATTGCTTGAGCCCTGGCCTCATCCGGTCGAATTCGCGCTGGTAGGCGCCCGAGCCGATGCCGAATTCGAGCCGCCCGCCGCTGATCAGATCGAGAAAGGCCGCCTCGCCCGCAAGCCCGATGGGGTGCCAATAGGGCGCCGAGGCCACGGCGGTGCCAAGGCGGATCCGGTCTGTATGCTCCGCCCACCATGTGAGAATCTGGAAGGGGTTTGGCGCGATCGTCATCTCCAGCGCGTGGTGTTCGGCGGCCCAGACGATCTCGAAACCGCCCGCCTCGGCCATCTGCACCATCTCCAGCGTGTGGTCGCGTACCGCGCGCATGTCGGCGCTGTCATCCATCCGTTCAAGGTTGATTGCGAGGTGAAATTTCATGTGCCCGTCTCTCCTTCAGCGCATCACGAACGGATTGGCCATCGGCGCATCCGAGGTGTTCATCCACACGGTCTTGGGTCGCGTGTAGTCATACATCGCCTGAAACCCGCTTTCCCGCCCGTAGCCAGAGCCCTTCACCCCGCCGAACTCGGCGATGGGCGAGACCACGCGATAGGTGTTGACCCAGACGATCCCGGCGCGCACGGCGTCGGCCATCCGGAGAGAGCGCGCGCTGTCGCGGGTGAAGATCCCCGCGGCGAGCCCGTGCTCGGTGTCGTTCGCGAGCGCCACAGCCTCCTCTTCGGTGCGGAAGGTCTGCACGCAGAGCACGGGGCCGAAGAGCTCGGTATCGACGATCCGCAAGTCCTGACGCGGGCAGGAGACGATGGTGGGCTCGAAGAAGAGCCCGGCCATGCCCTCTGGCCGCTTGCCGCCGGTGAGAATGCTCGCCCCTTCCTCAACCGCAAAGGCCAGCTCGCTCTCGATCCGGTCACGCTGCCCCACGGTGCAGAGCGGGCCCATCTGGGTTTCCTCCTCGAGCGGGTCACCGATGCGGATCTCCTTCGCCTGCGCGATCATCCGTTCGAGAAAGGCGTCTGCGATATCCTCATGCAGGTAGAGCCGGGAGCCCGCCACGCAGCTTTGCCCCGTGGCCCCGAAGATGCCGGCGATGGAGGCGTTGACCGCGCTTTCTATGTTTGCGTCCTCGAAGACGATGAAGGGCGATTTGCCGCCCAGCTCGAGGCTCACCTCGGCAAAATTGTTCTTGGTGTTTTCCAGCACGTGCCGCGCCGCCCCCGGGCCACCCGTGAAGGAAACCCGCGCCACGAGCTTGTGCCCCGTCAGCGCCCGCCCGCAGGGCTCGCCGTGGCCGGTGACGATGTTGACCACCCCGGGCGGAAAGCCCGCCTCCTCGATCAGCTTGCCGAATTCCAGCATCGCCGCGGACGCATGTTCGGAGGCCTTCAGCACCACCGTGTTGCCCGCGGCGAGCGCCGGGCCGATCTTGACCGCGACGAGAAAGAGCTGGCTGTTCCACGGCACCACGGCGGCCACCACGCCCAACGGTTCGCGCTTGGTGAACACGAAGAGATCGGGCTTGTCGATGGGCAGCGTCTCGCCGCTGATCTTGTCGGCGCAGCCTGCGTAGAACTGGAAGAACTCGGCGATATACGTCGCCTGCCACCGGGTTTCCTTGAGCATCTTGCCGGTGTCGATGGTCTCGATCCGGCCCAGATCCTCCGAGCGCTCGGCCAGCAGGTCGGCGAGTTTGCGCAGGTGCTTGCCGCGCTGGGTGGGCGTCATCTTGGCCCACGGTCCGGTGGAGAAGGCCGCATGCGCGGCACGCACAGCGCGGTCCACATCCGCTTCGGTCGCCTCGGGCACACGGCTCCAGATGTCGCCCGTCGCCGGGTTCACGCTCTCGAAGGTCCCGCCATCCGAGGCATCGACCCACGCGCCGTCGATCAGCATCTGGTAGCTTCGGATATCTGCCATCACTCTTCCTCCCGGTCGTCTTTCGACTCATTCAAAACGACTTTTGCATATTGAGTTGTGCGAAAAATCGTCATTCTCTGGCGAAAAAAATCAATATCGGCACAAACGGAACGCGCAGGCTGAAGTGGGAGGAGATGCGAAATGTTTGGGACACGCAAGCGAATGATCGGAGAGAGGGCGTGATGCGGATCGCTCCTGACGGCACGGCTCATGACCTGAGCGGCCCGGAAAGCGCGCGATGCGTGGTGCTCATTCACGGGCTCGGGCTGAATCAAGAGTGCTGGCAATGGATGGTTCCGGCGCTCGCCGATCGCTATCGCGTGCTCCGCTACGACCTATTCGGGCACGGGCAATCCGCCGATCCGCCGGAAGAGCCGAGCCTCGGGCTCTTTTCCCGGCAGTTGCAGGGCCTGATGGACCATTGCGGCATCGGCGAGGCGGCGATTGCCGGATTTTCGCTGGGCGGCATGATCGCGCGCCGTTTCGCGCAGGATGCGCCCGCCCGTTGCCATGCGCTGGTGTTGCTTCACACGCCCCACAGGCGCAGCCCGGAGGCGCAAGCCGCGATTCTGGCGCGGGTGGAGCAAGCCCGGCAAGCCGGGCCCGCCGCCACCGCGGAGGCCGCGCTCGAGCGCTGGTTCACCGCGCCCTTCCGGCAGGCCAATCCTGCGATGATGGACGAGGTGCGCGGCTGGATCCTCGCCAACCGCAAGGAGGTC
This sequence comes from Roseovarius sp., assembly GCA_040222155.1. Classification (GTDB taxonomy): domain Bacteria; phylum Pseudomonadota; class Alphaproteobacteria; order Rhodobacterales; family Rhodobacteraceae; genus Roseovarius. The sequence continues at coordinate 51,568 of JAVKDQ010000066.1, read as the reverse complement.
TATCATCGGATCTACCGCGTGCTGGCCGACGGGATCGACGAGATCGTCGCGCCCGAGCCGCCAGTTTCCGGCCCGGCACTGGTGATCACCGGCGACGAGGATTTCGGCAACGGCCCCGAGATGACACGCGCCATCGCCGCGGAGATCGCCGGAGCCGAGGCGCTCATCCTGCCGGGGCTGCGGCACATGGCGCTGGCCGAGAACCCCGGCGCGGTCAACACGCCCGTCCGGCGGTTTCTGGATCGGCTCGAAATGGAGCGGGAACGATGAGCAGTTTGGTTCTCAAGGGGGTGCGGGTGCTCGACCTGAGCCGCATGCTCTCGGGTCCCTATTGCAGCATGGTTCTGGCAGATCACGGCGCAGAGGTGATCAAGATCGAGAGCCGCACCGGAGATACGAGCCGAGGCAACGGCCCGTTCCGCGAGGACGACCCCGGGCAGGAATGGGCGGGGTATTTCGTGAGCCTCAACCGTGGCAAGAAAAGCGTGCGGCTCGACCTGAAGACACCCGAGGGGAAGGCCGCCTTCCGAAAGCTCACGTCCACCGCCGACGTGGTTCTCGAAAACTTCCGCCCGGGCGTCTTGGAGCGGCTGGGCCTCTCCTACGAAACGCTGGCCAGAGACAATCCGCGCCTCGTCTATGCCGCGATCCGGGGCTTCGGTGACCCGCGCAGCGGCAAGAGCCCCTATGCCGACTGGCCATCCTACGACGTGGTGGCGCAAGCCATGGGCGGGCTGATGGCGATGACCGGCCCCAAACCGCAGACGCCCACCAAGGTGGGCCCTGGCATCGGCGATATCTTTACGGGCATGATGATGGGCTTCGGCATTCTTGCGGCCCTGCGCGAGGCCGAAGCCACCGGCAAGGGCCAGTTTGTCGACCTGGGCATGTATGACGCGATGATCTCGTTGTGCGAGCGCATGATCTACCTGCACGACATGACCGGGCAGGTGCCGGGCCCGGAAGGAAACGGCCATCCGATGCTTGCGCCGTTCGGTCTCTTTCCCGCCGCCGACGGGCACGTGGCGCTGGGCATCGTCGACGATGCCTTCTGGCACCGCCTGGCCGGGCTCATGGAGCGGCCCGACCTTGCGGCCGATCCCCGCTTCGCCACCCGGGTCGGCCGTGCGGCACATGCGGAAGAGATCAACCGGGCCGTGGCTGGCTGGACGGCGGCGCAGAGCAAGGTCGAGCTTGCCGCGCGGCTGGGCGGGCAGGTGCCCTTCGGCCCGCTCAACACGGTTGCCGACATCCTGCGAGACCCGCATGTCGCGGCGCGCGGGATGGTCGAGCGCATCCCGCATCCCGAGCCGGGCCATGCGCCGTGGCAGGTGGCGGCCAGCCCGCTGCGCTTTTCCTCCCATGCGCCCCGCGCCCTGAACGCCCCACCCCGGCTCGGTGCGGATGACGCGCTTGTGGAGCAGGCGCTGACCGAGGCCCAGCCGATGACCGACGAGGCGCGGCGCGCCCTGCGTGACGCGTTCGGCGCCTTCGCCACCGGAGTCACCGTCATCACCACGCGGCAGGACGACGGCACGCCGCGCGGCTTCACCGCCAATTCCTTCACCTCCGTTTCGCTCGACCCGCCGCTGCTGCTCGTGTGCCTCGCCAAGACCGCCCATAGCTGCGACACCTTCGCGGCCGCCGGGCATTTTGCCGTCAACATCCTCGCTGACGACCAGCAGGAGGTTTCCGGCCTTTTCGCCTCGCGCGCACCCGACAAGTTCGCTCTTGCCGAGTGGCATGCCGGGCCGCAGGACATGCCGCTTCTCGATGGCGCTCTGGCCCGCTTCACCTGTGCGCGGCACAGGCTAGTCGATGCCGGCGACCACCTTGTGCTTATCGGGCGTGTGCTGACGCACCAGTCGCGCGAAGGCCAGCCGCTGGGCTATTTCCGGGGCGCGTATTTCGACCTTGGTCTCGAGAGCAAGCTGGCCAATGCTGCTGCTGATGCAAGCCATGGCACGATCGGGGCCGTGCTGGCCAAGGCGGATGCGATCCTGCTCGAGGAACGCCCGGATGGCACGGTTTCGGTGCCTAAGGCGCCCGCCGCGCAGGCCACGGTCAAGGGCCTCGAGGCGCATCTTGTCGCGCTGGGCCTCAATCCGAGTCTCGATCATCTCTACGCCGTCTTCCAGCAGTCCGAAACTGGCGCTCATTCAATCGTCTATCACGGGACGGTGGCCGGTGACGCGCCCGAAGGGCTGCGCTATTTCAGCCTCGCCACCCTGCCGCTCGATCGCGTCGAAAGCGGCGCCGAACGTTCGATGCTGGCCCGGTACCAGCGCGAAAATCGGCACGGCCGCTTCGGCATCTACCACGGAACCGAAACCACCGGGGTGGTGCATTCCATCTCGGGTCACACCGCCTACACCATCTGAGAGGAGAGCCCGGATGCTGCCCGAACTGAGAAAGATCGTGACCTTCGACGAAGACATCCACAGCGAGGGCGGCCGCGCGGCAACGCCGCCTCTCCGGATGATCGGCGTGGCCGCCGTGGTGGCCAACCCCTGGGCCGGACGCGGCTTCGTCGAGGATCTCTCGCCCGAGATCCGCCGCATGGCCCCGGTGCTGGGCAAGATGCTCACCGACCGGCTGATCGCGCTCGCGGGGTCGGGCGAGGCCATCGAGGCCTATGGCAAAGCCTGCATCGCCGGCACCGATTGCGAGGTCGAGCACGCCTCGGCGCTCATCCACACGCTGCACTTCGGCAATTTCTACCGCGAGGCGGTGGGCGCGAAGAGCTATCTCGGCTTCACCAACACGCGCGGCCCGGCCAACACGCAAATTCAGATCCCCCTGATGGACAAGCACGACACGGGCCGCCGCTCGCACTATCTCACCGTGCAGTTCTCGATCTACGATGCGCCCGCCTGCGACGAACTTGTGGTGGCGCTGGGCGCGGCCACCGGTGGCCGCCCGCATCACCGCATCGGAGACCGCTATACCGACCTCGCCGCAATGGGCCGGGACGTGACCGACCCGGCGGGCGTGGGGAATCCGGGCGAAGGCGCTGGCGGGTAGCCCGTGCGGTTCGGCTTGAGCCGGGGCAGGGCTTTCGGTAGCAAGGCGGTGAAGCGAAAGGGCAGAGCATGGCATTCACGGTGGCGATCGACGGCCCGGCAGCGGCCGGAAAGGGCACCATCTCGAGGGCGGTGGCCGCGCATTTCGGGCTGGCCCATCTCGACACCGGCCTGCTCTACCGCGCCACCGGGCGCCGCACGCTCGACGGAACAGACCCGGTGGAGGCCGCCAAGGCGCTGCGTGCCGAGGATCTGGAGGCGGGCGACCTGCGCACGCCAGATGTGGCGCAGGCCGCGAGCCGCGTGGCCGCCATCGGCGAAGTGCGCCGCGCGCTTGTCGATTTCCAGCGCGCCTTCGCTCGCCGCGAGGGCGGCGCGGTGCTCGACGGGCGCGACATCGGCACGGTGATCTGCCCCGAGGCCGAGGTGAAGCTCTTCGTGACAGCCACCGACGACGTGCGCGCCGAGCGCCGCTTCCGCGAACTGGAGGGCAATGGGCACGACACCGATTACGACACCGTTTTGGCCGATCTGCGCGACCGCGACGCGCGCGACAGCGCCCGCGCCGATGCCCCGCTGCGGCCCGCCGAAGACGCGGTGACGCTCGACACCTCGCAAATGGATATCGACGCCGCCGTGGCCCGCGCCATCGAGATCGTGCAGGCGGCGCGCGGCTGAAAGGCCGCCCCGCACCCCTTAGGGGCTTGATAAACCGCCGGGCGGGTTCTATAGAGCGCGGGTCGACAAGGCGGGAAACGCCGCAAGCGCATGAGAGATCGGGCAGGGTCGGGGTTACCGGCCCTCTTTCGTTTGCGGCAAACCGGTTTCGCGCCTGACCAACGAAACTCCAAGACCGGCGGAGACAACCGCGCGGCCGGAAAAAACGAAACGTAAAGGATCTGAACGCCACATGGCTCAAAACGCATCGATGGAGGAATTCGAAGCCCTCCTGAACGAAAGCTTCGAAATGGACACGCCCGAAGAGGGCTCTGTTGTCAAAGGCAAGGTCATCGCGATCGAAGCGGGCCAAGCCATCATCGACGTCGGCTACAAGATGGAAGGCCGCGTCGATCTCAAGGAATTCGCAAATCCCGGTGAGCAGCCCGACATCTCCGTCGGCGACGAGGTGGAAGTGTACCTCCGCGCCGCCGAGAATGCCCGTGGCGAAGCCGTGGTCAGCCGCGAGATGGCCCGCCGCGAAGAGGCCTGGGACCGTCTGGAAAAAGCCTATGCCGACGATGCGCGCGTTGAAGGCGCGATCTTCGGCCGCGTGAAAGGCGGCTTCACCGTCGATCTCGGCGGCGCCGTGGCCTTCCTGCCCGGCAGCCAGGTCGATGTGCGCCCCGTGCGCGATGCCGGCCCGCTCATGGGCCTCAAGCAACCCTTCCAAATCCTCAAGATGGATCGCCGCCGCGGCAACATCGTGGTGTCGCGCCGCGCCATCCTCGAGGAAAGCCGCGCCGAGCAGCGCGCCGAGGTCATCGGCAAGCTCTCCGAGGGCGATGCCGTGGACGGCGTGGTCAAGAACATCACCGAATACGGCGCCTTCGTCGATCTAGGCGGTGTCGACGGCCTGCTGCACGTCACCGACATGGCATGGCGCCGGGTGAACCACCCCTCCGAGATCCTCTCCATCGGCGAGACGGTCAAGGTGCAGGTCATCAAGATCAACAAGGAAACCCACCGCATCAGCCTCGGCATGAAACAGCTGCAGGAAGACCCGTGGGATCTGGTGGCCACCAAGTATCCGCTCGAGTCGGTGCATACCGGCCGCGTGACCAACATCACCGATTACGGCGCCTTCGTGGAGCTGGAGCCCGGTGTGGAAGGTCTCGTGCACGTCTCCGAGATGTCATGGACCAAGAAGAACGTGCATCCCGGCAAGATCGTCTCCACCTCTCAGGAAGTGGAAGTCATGGTTCTCGAGATCGATCAGGCGAAACGCCGCGTGTCGCTCGGCCTCAAGCAGACCATGCGCAACCCGTGGGAAGTCTTCGCCGAAACCCATCCCGAGGGCACGGAAGTGGAAGGCGAGGTCAAGAACATCACCGAGTTCGGCCTCTTCGTGGGCCTGCCCGGCGAGATCGACGGCATGGTGCACCTCTCCGACCTCTCGTGGGACGAGCGCGGCGAAGACGCGATCCAGTCCTACCGCAAGGGTGACATGGTCAAGGCCGTCGTCTCCGAGGTGGATGTCGAGAAGGAGCGCATCTCGCTCTCCATCAAGGCCGTGGGCGGTGACAAGTTCGCCGAAGCGGTCGATGGCGTGAAGCGCGGCTCGATCGTGACCGTCGAGGTGACCTCCATCGAGGATGGCGGCATCGAGGTGGAATACGAGGGCATGAAATCCTTCATCCGCCGCTCCGACCTCTCCCGCGACCGCTCCGAGCAGCGCCCCGAGCGCTTCTCCGTGGGCGACAAGGTGGATGTCCGCGTGACCAACGTGGATGGCAAGACCCGCCGCCTCGGCCTCTCCATCAAGGCGCGCGAGATCGCCGAGGAGAAGGAGGCCGTGGAACAGTATGGCAGCTCGGATTCGGGTGCCTCGCTGGGCGACATCCTCGGCGCCGCGCTCAAGGGCGACGACGACCGGAAGTAAGCAAGCGCCAGAAGGCCTTTGAGAGCGGCTCCGCCCCATCCGGGCGGGGCCGCTTTTTTTTGGGTGTCGCTTCTTGAGTATTTGGAGAAAGATGAAAATCTGCCTGCTTTCATCTTTCCGAAAATACTCCCGCCGGAGGCATGAAATTCGTTCGCGCACTCACCCGCCGAAGAGCACCGCGTGCATCGTGCGCCCGGGCCAGAGCGTGAAAACGCCGGTGACGACCAGCGCCAGAACATAGGTCTGCATCATCGCGCGCCGATGCGCAGCGATCCGGCCCTGCAGCGCGGCCGCAACCGCATAGGCCAAGGCCACCAGCGTGATGGCCGAGAGCAGGTGGATAACCGAGAACGGCCCGACCATGCGGAAGGTGTGAATCCAGAAGCTCGAAACCGCCACCATCGCCATCAGCGCCACCCAGAGCAACCCCATGAAGCGGTGCCGCGCCGTGCCTTTCGGCAGGGCGAATTGCAACGCACCCAGAAGGATCGCGGCGCAAGCCGCAAGCGCATGGGCGGAGATCACCCAGCCATCGGCCCAGAGCGCCTGCCAGTTCAAAAGGTCAGGGCCTGACGCCCGGCGCCGCGCCCGGCGAGAAACGACAGCGCAAGACCGTGCACGGTGAGCACCACGGCCCAGAAGGCCAGCTCCATCGCCACCAGCGAGGGCGGCTCGCCGAACATGTTGAAGGGCGTGTGGAACTCGAAATAAAGCGCCAACAGCACCCATGTCACCACCGCAAAGCCCAAGCCACGCGCCAGCCGCGTCGTGCCCAGCACCGGCGCCAGCCAAAGGAAGATCAGCCCGTGGAGCGCCCCGATCGCGGCGGCGATGGCCAGGTAGAGCGGCCCGTTGGTGAACATCAGCGGCAAGGGCTCCATCTCGAACATCACCGCAACGATCTTCTCGCTCTGATGCGGCGCCTCGAAGAGCAGCTCCCGCCCCAGCCGGAAGAAGAGCAGGTTGCTGACCATGTTGGCGAGCGTGAAGGCGGCGGCGCCGGCCAGTGCGGCACGGATCCAAAGGCGCATCAAACCCCCGAGGTTGCGCGTTTGAGGCGCCTCCGGAACGATAGGGATGCGCCCGATATGTTATAGGGCGTAACATCCATGATAGCGTGCCTCAACAGCGGTCGCGCCGTGTGTTTCGACCGACCGCGTTTTATCATCCGAATCAAGGGGTTTGCCGCAGTGCAATATCGCGGCCTGTCGGCGGCCTGCGACGCCGATCAGGGCGCCCGAGCTGCGAATCGGCTCTCTGCACCCCCAGAAATGTCGGAAATCCGCCAAAAGGCGGGTGATGCGCCTATTTCGGTTTTTTTGACTTCTATCTATAGTTATCAAACCACTGCGCGCCAAAAAGACCACCCGGGGAGAAGAGCCGATGATCCGATCGGAACTGATTCAGAAGATTGCCGACGAGAACCCGCATCTCTACCAGCGTGATGTCGAGCGCATCGTGAACACCATCTTCAACGAGATTACCGATGCGATGTCGCAGGGAAACCGGGTGGAGCTTCGCGGCTTCGGCGCTTTCTCCGTGAAGAAGCGCGAGTCGCGCACGGGCCGCAACCCGCGCACCGGCGAGTCGGTGCATGTGGAAGAGAAGCACGTGCCCTTCTTCAAGACCGGCAAGCTCCTGCGTGACCGGCTGAACGGAAAAGTCTGATGCGATACATCCGCTATGCGTCCATCGCCATCTTCGGCGTGGCCCTCGTGCTCGTCGCGCTGGCCAATCGCGGCATCGTCACCGTGCAGGTCCTGCCGGGCGAGGTGGCGCATCTTGCCGCGCTCAACCCCTCCTACGACGTGCCGCTCTTCGTGGTGATCTTCGGGGGCGTGCTTGCCGGCCTGATCATCGGCTTCATCTGGGAGTGGATCCGCGAGGCGGGCGAACGCGCCGCCGCCGCGCGCCAGGCCCGCGAGATGGAGCGCCTCAAGGCCGAGGTGAAGCGCCTCAAGGGTGAGAAGCACCAGGGCAAGGACGAGGTGCTGGCGCTGCTCGAAGAGGCCAGCTGAGCCGCGGCGCATCGCGCATCTTTCCCTGCCCCGGCATCTGGGCTAGGTAACCTCCCATGCCCAACGATATCCGCATGAAATTCTGCGGCCTCACCGAGCCCGCCGACATCCCCGCAGCGATCCTCGCGGGAGCCACCTATCTTGGTTTCAACTTCTTCCCGAAATCGCCTCGCTTCGTCGATCTCGAAACCGCCGCGCTGATGGCCGGCTCGGTGCCAGAGGGCGTGGCCAAGGTGGCGCTCGTGGTCGATGCCGACGATGCCACGATCGACGCGATCACCGGGGCCGTGCCACTCGACTTCCTCCAACTCCACGGGCAGGAGAGCCCGGCGCGTGTGGCCGAGGTAAAGGCGCGCACCGGGCTGCCGGTGATCAAGGTGGTGGGCATCTCCGGGCCCGAGGATCTCGACCGGATCGATTTCTACGCCAAGGTCGCCGACCAGATTCTCGTGGATGCCAAGCCCCCCAAGGGCGCCGACCGCCCCGGCGGCAATGCCGTCTCGTTCGACTGGGAGCTCATCGCCAATCGCCGCTGGCCGGTGCCGTGGATGCTGGCGGGCGGGCTCACGGCGCAGAACGTGGCCGAGGCGATCCGCGCCACCGGCGCGCGGCAGGTCGATGTGGCCTCCGGCATCGAGAGCGCGCCGGGGGTAAAGGATGCCGAGCGGATGCGCGCCTTCGCCGAGGCCGCCCGCGCCGCCTGAACCCGCCTGATTGACAGGGTCTGCAGCAGCGGCCACCTTCTTGCCAGATCAGGAGATGCCGATGAAAACCGAAGATCTCGAAGACGTCTACGGCGCCAAGAGCCCCGAGGCCGCCCGCACGCTCTACGACAAGTGGTCGCTGAGCTACGATGCCGACAACCTCGCCAAGGGCTTCCGCCTGCCGGCGCTCGGTGCTGGGCTTCTCGCGCGGTTTCTCGGGCGCAGCCACGGCCCCATTCTCGATGCGGGCTGCGGCACCGGGCTGGTGGGCGAAAGCCTGATGCTGATGGGATATCACCACGTCTTCGGCTGCGACCTCTCCGCCGAGATGATGGCGCAGGCCGAAAAGACAGGCGCCTATGCGGGCTTCGAGCAGGCCGACATGGGCGCGCGCCTGCCCTATGTCGACGATCATTTCGCCGGTTTCGTCTGCGTAGGCTCCTTCGGCCCGGGTCATGCGCCGCCCTCCACGCTCACCCATCTCGCGCGCGTCACCCGCCCCGGCGGCTTCGGTGTCTTCAATCTGCTCGAGCACAGCTACGAGGCGCAGGGCTTCCCGGAAGTGATGGAAGGCCTAAAGGCCTCGGGAAAGTGGGAGGTCGCGCACATCACCCCGCCCTTCCGGCCCTTCCTCCTCGGCGAGCCCGACCTCTGGTCGCGCGCCTATGTGGTGAAGATGCTCTGAGGCCCCACCGCCCGCTTCTTCTTGGTTCAAATACTCACATGGCCGAGGTGCCGCGGCACGTGGTCCGTCGGGGCAGGCGGTGCGCGGAATCCGCTGGAAAATCCCCGGACCGTCCCATATTCAGGCCCTGACAGAGAGGGAACAGCACGATGAACGACCTTTTCAACTCCTTCATGACCGGACCCGACGAGAAGGGCCGTTTCGGCCAGTTCGGCGGGCGCTTCGTTTCGGAAACGCTGATGCCGCTCATCCTCGAGCTGGAAGAGCAATACGAGCGCGCCAAGACCGATGACAGCTTCTGGGCCGAGATGCAGTATCTCTGGACGCATTATGTCGGCCGCCCCAGCCCGCTCTATTTTGCCGAAGGCCTCACCGAGCACCTTGGCGGCGCCAAGATCTATCTCAAGCGCGACGAGCTCAACCATACCGGCGCGCACAAGATCAACAACGTGCTGGGCCAGATCCTGCTCGCGCGTCGCATGGGCAAGACCCGGATCATCGCCGAGACGGGCGCAGGCCAGCACGGCGTGGCCACCGCCACCGTCTGCGCCAAGTTCGGGCTGAAATGCGTGGTCTACATGGGCGCGCATGACGTGGAGCGCCAGCGCCCCAATGTCTTCCGGATGAAGCTCCTGGGCGCCGAAGTGGTGCCGGTGACCTCGGGCCGTGGCACGCTGAAGGACGCGATGAACGACGCGCTGCGCGACTGGGTGACCAACGTGCGCGACACGTTCTACTGCATCGGCACCGTGGCCGGCCCGCACCCCTACCCGGCGATGGTGCGCGACTTCCAGTCGATCATCGGCAAGGAGACGAAAGAGCAGATGATGGCCGCCGAGGGCCGCCTGCCCGACACGATCATCGCCGCCATCGGCGGCGGCTCGAACGCCATGGGCCTCTTCTACCCCTTCCTCGACGACAAGGACGTGCGGATCATCGGCGTCGAGGCGGGCGGCAAGGGCGTGAACGAGAAGATGGAGCATTGCGCCTCGCTCACCGGCGGCCGCCCCGGCGTGTTGCATGGCAACCGCACCTACCTGCTTCAGGACGATGACGGGCAGATCCTCGAGGGTTATTCCATCTCCGCCGGGCTCGACTATCCCGGCATCGGGCCGGAGCACAGCTGGCTGCACGACACCGGCCGCGCCGAATATGTCTCTATCACCGACAAGGAGGCGCTCGAGGCCTTCCAGCTCTCCTGCGAGAAAGAGGGGATCATCCCCGCGCTCGAGCCCTGCCATGCGCTGGCCCACGTGATGAAGATCGCCCCCGATCTTCCCGCAGATCACATCATCTGCATGAACATGTGCGGGCGCGGCGACAAGGACATCTTCACCGTCGCCAAGCATCTGGGCTTCGGGATGGACGAGACGGATTGAGGCAGAACCCTCGCTCCGGAGAAGCGCGGGTTGAGCGGCTCTTGCGTTTCGCGCAAGAGCCCTACCGCGTCAGGTAGAACAGGTCGAACCGGCTCTCGAGGATCGGGTCGGGCAGCATCAGCCTGCCGCGGCCGGCGCTCATCTGTTCGAACCAGCCGATATCGGCGGTGGTCTGGTTCGGCTCCACCGGCGTCTGGTCATCCGGCGGCAACTCGTCGTAGTCGCGCGCGGGGGCGGCGCCGTTGAAGCCGACGCCGCGATAGAGGATGCCGCCCTCCACTTCGGTCAATGTGCCCCGGAAGAGCTGCGAGCCGGTGCGCTTCTCGATCCGCCAGGTGCCGGCCCCGGTGGCGGTGATCCGGCAGGAGAAGTTTGGATAGGCGGTCAGCGGCAGAAGCCCGCCCATCTTCATCACTCGGCACTTCCAGTCGCCCTCGGGCGCGGGGCTTGCGAGCGCCGCCCCGCGCATCGCCTCCTGCATCAGCGCGATGTCGGCGGCTGCGCCCTCGGCCAGCGCCTCTTTCAGCGCGGCACCCAGATGCGCCTCGAAGCCCGCGAGCCGTGCGGTGTCGGCCGGGCGGATATAGGGCTCGGCAAGGCTCATGCCGGGCGCGGCAAGGGCCAGCGCGAAGATCAGGGTTCGAATCATGGCAGTGCCTCCTCTTGCGCCGCGTCGGTTGAAGATCGCGAGGGCCCGCGCCGGGCTTGCGCTCTCAGGCCTTGAATGCCTCGTCCACCGGCACCTGCATGGCGCTCACCATCCCGTTGGTCTGGTTCGCCATGCCGATCACTGCAAGCAGCTCGCCATATTGCGCGGGCGTCATACCCTTTGCGCGGGCGGCGGCGGTGTGGGAATGGGCGCAATACTCGCAGCCATTGGTGGCGGAGACGGCGATATAGATCATCTCCTTCACCAGCGGGTCGAGCTCGCCCGGCCCCATCACCACCTTGAGCCGCTCCCACGTGGCCTTCAGCAGCGCCGGGTCATGCGCCAGCGCCCGCCAGAAATTGTTGACGAAGTCGCTGCCGCGCGTGGCGCGGATGTCGTCGAAGACGGCGCGCGCCTCGGGGCTCAGTTTCGCGTCGGTCAAGAGTGTCACGGTGGCCATGCACACCTCCTCAATCGGGTTCGTATTGCTTGAGAACCTCCAGCGGCACGATGTCGAGCGCACGCTCATGCGTCGCTTCGAGCCGCACCTTCGGCGCGCAGCCTTCGTCATGCGCCTGCAGGAAGCGCGCGGCACAGAGGCACCACTGGTCGCCCGGCTTGAGCCCGGCGAAGCCAAACTCGGGCCGGGGCGTGGAGAGGTCGTTGCCCACGTATTTCGAATAGGCCAGAAACTCCGCCGTCATCAGCGCACAGACGGTGTGGCTCCCCCGGTCTTCCGCACAGGTGTTGCAATGTCCGTCGCGGAAGAAGCCGGTGAGCGGATCGTCCGAGCAGGGCGACAAGGCGCCGCCCAGAACGTTCACGGAGGGGTCTTTCTCGATCATCGCACGCCTCCTGCTGGCTCTTGCAGCTTACCTCGCCGGAATGGCGCGGCAAGCTTCGCTGCGGTTCTCAGGCCTGATGCAGCACCGTCTCGAACCCCTCGAAGGCCGGCGGCCCAAGCAGCGCGTCCTTGGTGGCCGCCTGCCCGGCATTCTTGTGGGCGTCGCGAAACTGTTCCGATTTCGTCCAGGCCTCGAAGGCCGCGCGGCTCTCCCAGATGACGTGGCTCGAATAGAGCCGGTAGCCCTCGTCGGCATGTTCCGGCCCCTTCAGCAGCCGGAATTCCTGAAAGCCCGGCACCTCCTTGAGGCGGCTCTCGCGGCTGCGCCACATCTCCTCGAAATCCGCCTCGTGCCCCGCGCGCACCCGGAACCTGTTCATCGCGATAAAGCTCATCTGTTGCCCTTTCCTCTGGTCTGGCCGATCTGGGCTGGCATCTCGCTGGCTGGCGTCAGTTAACAGCAGCGGCCCGGGCGGGGCAAGCAGGGGCGGGGTGGGCGTGGCGCTTTGTCAGAGCGCCTCGGCGATGGCATTCAGCATCGCCATGTTGGCCTCGTGCACCCCGTCGTCGCGAAAACCCCTGTCGGCGGCGGTCACCACGATCACCACGTCGCGGGTGCGGTCGATATAGATGTATTGCCCGTAGATGCCCCGCGCATAGATCACACCGGGCCGCCCGTCGGCGGGCAGCCACCACTGGTAGCCATAGCGCACCTTGCCCGGCCTGGTGGGGGCGGAGGGCGCGGTGGAGGCCTCGATCCAGTCGCGCGAGACGATCTGACGGCCATTCCAGCGCCCGTCCTGCAGCACCATCTGGCCGAAGCGGGCATAGTCGCGCGTGGTGAGGTTCAGCCCGCCCAGCACGAAGGCCACCCCCTCGCCATCGGAGATGTAATAGGGTTCGGCCTCGAGCCCCATCGGCTCGATCACCTTTTCTGCCATGAGCGAGGGGATGTCGCGCCCCGTGGCCCCGCGGATCACCATGCCCAGCACATGGGTATCTATCGAAACATAGTGCCAGAGCGTGCCGGGCTCCGCCGCGCGTTCCGTCAGCCCGGCGGCGAACCCGTCCATCGTGCCGCCCAGTGCCAGCACCCGGCCCATCCGGTTGATGTCGGAATCGTAGTCGAGGTAATCCTCGCCGAACGCGATACCAGAGGTCATCTGCAGCACGTTGCGGATGCTCACCCCCTCGTAGGCGCTGCCCTGAAGCCGGGGCGCATATTGCGTGACTTGGTCGTCAAGCGAGCCGATGGCGCCCTCTTCGCGCACGTTGCCGAAAAGCACCGACAGGAAGCTCTTGGCCATCGACCAGCTGATCCGCCGGTCGAGCTCGCCGGTTCCCATGTGGTAGCTCTCATGCACAACCTCGCCGCCCTTCATCACCAGAAGCGAGGTCACGTCGCGCGCCTCGATCCAGGCGCCCACCTGCTCGGGCAGGGCGGCCTGCGGCCCTTCCGGCAGCTCCGAGACGGGCCCCGGCCCACGCGGCACCGGCACGGTGAGAAAGGCGCGGTTCATATGCGAGAAATTCTCCACGATGCGGCCTTCCTCGAACAGGCTGTTCACTGCCAGAAGCCGGGTGATCTCCTCGCGTTTCCAGAGCCCCACCGCCACTGCCGCCAGCACGAGGGCCAGCCCGATCCGCATCAGCCATCTCACGAGTTTGCGCATGTGCCGACCCTCCCTTCCGGCAAAGCAAAGCACTGCCCGCCGCGCCTGTCCAGCCGCTCCCTGGTCAGGGGCAGCGTGACCTAGCGGAACCTGTCCACCAGTTTCTGCAGGGCCGAACGGGTGTCGGGCCCGGGCTCGGCCTCCGGCCGGGGCGCGGCCTCTTCGGGCGCCGCGCCGCGCGTTTCTTGGGCCTTGCCGTCGCTTTTCGAGCTTCTTGGCGGGGCCACGCGTTGCGCCACCGCGTTCAGAAACCTGTCTTCTCGCCCTGCCGCCAGATCGGGCGAGCCCTCGGCGATGCCGCGCAACAGCTCGTCGAGCCACGCTTCATCGGCCTTGGCGAAATCCTGCAGCACGTAATGGCTCACCAGTTCCTTGCGGCCCGGATGGCCGATGCCGATGCGCACTCGCGCGTAGCTGTCGCCCAGATGCTGGTGCAGCGAGCGCAGCCCGTTATGGCCCGCATGCCCGCCACCCTGCTTCACGCGCACCTTTCCGGGCGCGAGATCGAGCTCGTCGTGGAAAACGGTCACATCCTCGGGCGAGAGCTTGTAGAAGCGCATCGCCTCGCCCACCGACTGGCCGGAGAGGTTCATGAAGGTTTCGGGCTTCAGCAGCAGCACCAGCTCGGCGCCGAGCCGCCCCTCCGACATCTGGCCCTGAAATTTCGCGCGCCACGGCCCGAAGCCATGTGCCTCGGCGATCCGGTCGAGCGCCATGAAGCCGATATTGTGCCGGTTGCCCGCGTATTTCGCGCCCGGGTTGCCGAGCCCCACAAAGATCTGCATCGCGCACCGCGCTCCCTGCCTGTTGGTGCCCTCACCTCCCGTTCTCTAGGCCCGCGCCCGTTCGAAATCAACCTTGGCGGCGGGATAGGGGGCGAGGAGGAGCAGGGCCAAAGAAAAACGCGGGCGCCAGGCCGGCTCCCGCGTTTCAAACTCTTGCGAAGAGAAACAGGCTTATGCCTCTTCGCCATCGCCTTCTTCTTCGGAAACGGTCGGCACCTCATCGGCTTCCGCCTCGCTCTCGCCCTCGTCCTCTTCCGATTTCAGGGCCGATGGTGCGGAGACGCTGCAGATCATGAAATCGCGCTCGATAGTGGGCTTGGTACCCGCCGGAAGCTCGATCTGGCTCACGGTGATGGTGTCGCCGATGGCCTTGATGAGCGAAAGATCGACGGTGATCTTCTCGGGGATCTCGCCGGCGGTCACGATCAGCTCGATCTCGTTGCGCACCACGGTCAGCACACCGCCCTTGCGCAGCGCTGCGCACTCTTCCTCGTTCACGAATTCCACCGGAATGAAGAGGTTGATCTTCGTGGTGCGGCGCAGGCGCATCAGGTCGAGATGGGTCGGCAGGTCTTTCACCACGTCGCGCTGCACGTCGCGGCAGATCACCCGAACATCGTCATGCCCGTCGACCTTCAGGTTGAAGAGGGTCGACTTGAAACGCCCGGCCTTGAGCTTCTTCAGAAGCTCGTTGAACGGGATTTGGATGGGCAGCGGGTCCACGTCGCCACCGAATACGATCCCCGGAACCATGCCCTCGCGGCGTGCTGCACGAGCGGCGCCCTTGCCCGTCCCCGTGCGTTCCTGGGCGTGAAGATCAGGAATTTCTCCAGCCATGTTGTTCTCCATATGTCAGGGCGGGGCTCCTCCAAGGCTGTAGCCCCGCGTGAAGCCGCGCGTATAGACCGGATCGGAAGGCTTGAAAAGGCCTAATGCGGCCCTTGGCGCGCCCGGTCTGCGCGGCGCTTTCGAGGCCCGTTGCACATGAGTATTTGCAGAAAGATGAAATGGAGTTTCGCGGCTTTCATCTTTCCGAAAAATACTCCCGCCGGAGGCGTCCCTTAAGGGCAACAAGCACGGCGTTGCCGGGGCGCGCGCGGCCCTACGCTTCCCAGTCGCCGGAAAACCCCTTGGGAATCATTAGGATATCGCGATCCACTTTGGTGATATCGGTATGCCCGCAGAAGGCCATCGACACGTCGAGTTCCTTGTGGAGCACCTCGAGCGCGCGGGTCACGCCCTGCTGGCCCATGGCGCCCAAGCCGTAGACGAAGGCGCGCCCGATCATCACGCCCTTCGCGCCGAGCGCGATGGCTTTCAGAATATCCTGCCCGGTGCGGATGCCGCCATCCATGTGGATCTCGATCTTGTCGCCCACCGCCTCGACGATCTCGGGCAGAGCGCGGATCGAGGAGAGCGCGCCGTCGAGCTGGCGGCCGCCGTGATTCGACACCACGATCGCATCGGCTCCCACGTCGAGAGCGGCTTTCGCATCGCGCGCATCCATGATGCCCTTGATGATCACCGGGCCGTCCCACATCTTGCGGAACTGCTTGATCTTTTCCCAGTCGAGCGAAGGATCGAAGGCTTCCGCCGTCCATTTCGCCAGCGACGAGGGGTCGCTCACGCCTTTGGCGTGGCCCACCACGTTGCGGAACTCGCGCCGCTTGGTGCCCAGCATCTCGAGCCCCCAGCCGACTTTCGTCATCATGTTGGCGATGGATTTCGGCGTGAGCTTGGGCGGGGCAGAGAGGCCGTTCTTGATGTCCTTGTGGCGCTGGCCCATCACCTGAAGGTCAACCGTGATCACGAGCGCCGAGCAACCGGCCGCCTTGGCGCGATCGAAGAGGCGCTTCATGAAATCCTCGTCGCGCAGCGTGTAGACCTGAAACCAGAAGGGCTTCGAGGTATGCGCCGCCACGTCCTCGATCGAGCAGATCGAGAGGGTGGAGAGGGTGAAGGGCACGCCAAACTTCTCCGCCGCCCGCGCCGCCTTGATCTCGCCATCGGCATGCTGCATCCCCGTCAGCCCCACCGGCGCGAGCGCCACCGGCATGGCCACATCCTGCCCCACCATCCGTGAAGCCGTCGTTCGGCCCGCCATGTCGACCGCCACGCGCTGGCGGAAATAGAGCTTCTGGAAATCGCTGGTGTTCTCGCGGAAGGTCTGCTCCGTCCAGCTGCCGGTTTCGGCATAGTCATAGAACATCTTCGGCACGCGCCGTTTGTAGAGCCGCTTGAGGTCGTCGACGCAAGTGATCACGGGCATGGCGCATCCCTTTCAGAATTTGGTAAAGAGGCTTTACCAATGCCGGAGAGGCGGTTCAATGCTGTCGGTTGCCGCAGCATCGAAAGGGAGGGACAAGGACATGTATTTCGACGATCTGCCCGAGGGATTCACCTTCGAAACCGCAGAGCGGGAGCTCGACGCAGAGGCGATCGTGGCGTTCGCCCGCCAGTGGGATCCGCAACCCTTTCACCTGAGTGAAGAGGCGGCGCAGGCCTCGCCCTATGGCGGGCTCATCGCCAGTGGTTTTCACACCCTGCTCACCGCCTTCACCCTCACGCTCGAGGCGGATGTGTGGAACGAGGCCTCGATGGGTTCGCCGGGCATGACCGAGGTGCGTTGGCTCAGGCCGGTCCGCCCCGGCGACAGGCTGAAAGCCCGCGCGACCGTGCTCGAAAGCCAACCCTCGCGCTCGCGCGGCGACAGGGGCCGCACCACGATCCGCTACGACGTCGAGAACCAGACGGGCGAGGTGGTGATGAGCTACACCGCCATCCACATCCTCAAGCGCCGCGCCGAAGCGTGAGCGCCCGCGTTAATGCCGGTTAACCGCAATCTGCATGATCCGGCTGGCGATAACCTTCTGTTCAGGTCTCTCGGCCACCCTCCCGCCGATGTAACGGTTCAACAGGGTCGGCCCATGAAACTCTATCTTCTGCTCGACAGGGTCTTTCCCCGCAGCTTCACCGCCAAGGTGTTTTTCCTCGCCTTCATGGGCACCCATGTGCCGCTCATCTGCCTCGTGGCCTATGTGCTCATGGCCAATGGCGGCCTCGCCGCGCATCTCGACGTGCTGGCGCTGGTGCTCGGCGCCACGCTCGCGGGCACGGCGGGCACACTCTTCCTGCTCTATTGCATCCTCTCGCCGCTCTACCGGATCGAGCAGAGCATGCAGCGTTTCGAGAGCGACGGGCAGATATTGCCCTTGCCCGAGCATACGCGCGATCAGGTGGGCAGGCTCATGCAGCGCACCATGCGGCTGATGGCGCGGGTCTCCGACAGGCTGGCGCAGGCGCAGGCCTCGGCGGATACCGACCCGCTCACCGGCGCGCTCAACCGCCGCGGCTTCTCGCGCAAGGTGGAGGAGGCGAGCCCGGGGGCGGTGGTGCATCTCGATCTCGACCACTTCAAGGCGATCAACGACACGCATGGGCACGATGCGGGCGACAGGCTCCTGTGCAACCTCACCTCGGTGCTGCGCGCCAACCTGCGCCCACGTGACGTGCTGGCGCGCTTTGGCGGAGAGGAATTTCTCGTCTTCCTGCCGGGAGCGGGGCGCGAGGAGGCGCTGGAGGTGGCCGAGCGCTTGCGCGGCGCGGTCGAACGCGCCTGCCGGGTAGAAGATCAGGTGGTTACCGCCTCGCTGGGCGTGAGCGCCGGCGCGGATGCCCTTGGAGAGCGCATCAAGCGGGCCGATGCCGCCACATATGTCTCGAAAGAGCAGGGGCGCAACCGCGTTGTCTTTCACGATCCGCCCGCCGCCCGCCGCCCCGTCGCGGCGGCCTGACGCCCAGCTGACGCCCGGTCAGGCGCTGTGCGCGCCTTGGGCCAAGCCTTTCACGAAGGCCAGAACCTCCGCCGCGCTTGCGCCTTCGCCGAGCTTTGCCACGATGGCCGAGCCCACCACGCAGCCATCGGCCACGGAGGCGATCTCGCGGCTCGTCTTAGGCGTGCGGATGCCGAAGCCCACCACCACCGGCAGGTCGGTCTTGGCCTTTATGCGCGCCACTTCGGGGCCGACATCGGCCGCTTGCGCCGCCGCCGCGCCGGTGATGCCGGTGATCGAGACGTAGTAGACGAAGCCCGATGTGTTGGTCAGCACCTTGGGCAGGCGCTTGTCGTCGGTCGTGGGGGTGGCCAGCCGGATGAAATTGAGCCCCGCCGCCTGCGCCGGAATGCAAAGCTCCTCATCTTCCTCGGGGGGCAAATCCACGATAATCAGCCCGTCGATCCCGGCCTCCTTGGCCTGTTCCAGAAACCGCTCCACGCCCCGGCTGTAGATCGGGTTGTAATAGCCCATCATCACGATCGGCGTCGTGTCGTCGCCTTCGCGGAACGCGCGCGCGAGCGCCAGCGTCCGGTCGAGCGTCATGCCACCCTCGAGCGCGCGCTGCCCGGCAAGCTGGATGGTCGGGCCATCGGCCATCGGGTCGGTGAAGGGCAGGCCCAGTTCGATGATATCCACGCCCGCGTCCGGCAGCCCCTTCACCACCTCTAGCGAGGTGTCGTAATCCGGGTCGCCCGCCATGACATAGGCCACGAAAGCCTTCTTGCCGGCGGCCTTCAACTCGGCGAACTTGGCGTCGATACGGGTCATGTGCGGTCCTTGCTTCTCAAATCCACCGTGAAATCCGTTGAGGGTTTGGCGCAAAGCCGGGCGGAAATCAATGCCCTGCTTGACCTTCCCCCGCCCGCTGCCCTACATGCGCGCGGATCAGGGCCAAGGAGGGCGCGCGCATGGGCTTCAGGATGGGTATCGTCGGGATGCCGAACGTGGGTAAATCCACGCTCTTCAACGCGCTCACCCGTACCGCCGCCGCGCAGGCCGCCAACTTTCCGTTCTGCACCATCGAGCCCAACGTTGGCGAGGTCGCCGTGCCCGATGCGCGGCTCGACAAGCTCGCCGCCATCGCCAAATCGAAGCAGATCATCCCCACGCGGATGACTTTCGTCGATATCGCGGGGCTGGTGAAGGGAGCCTCCAAGGGCGAGGGCCTCGGCAACCAGTTTCTCGCCAATATCCGCGAGGTCGATGCCATTGCCCATGTGCTGCGTTGCTTCGAGGATGGCGACGTGACCCATGTGGATGGCCGGGTAGACCCGGTGGCGGATGCCGACACGATCGAGACAGAACTGATGCTGGCCGATCTCGAGTCGATCGAGAAGCGCCGCGCCGGGCTCGTGCGCAAGCTCAAGGGCAATGACAAGGACGCCCAGCAGCAGGATCGCCTGCTCGCCGCCGCGCAGGCGATGCTCGAAGAGGGCAAGCCGGCCCGCCTCGTCGAGGTCTCCGAGGAGGATGCCCGCGCGTGGAAGGGCCTGCAGTTGCTCACCACCAAGCCCATCCTCTTCGTCTGCAATGTCGAGGAAGAGGCCGCCGCCACCGGCAACGCCCATTCCGCCGCGGTCGAGAAGATGGCCGCCGAGCAGGGCGCGGCCACCGTGGTGATCTCCGCCCGCATCGAGGAGGAGATCAGCCAGCTCGACGCGGAAGAGGCCGAGATGTTCCTCTCCGAGATGGGGCTCGAGGAGCCGGGGCTCGACCGCCTCATTCGCGCGGGCTACGACCTGCTGCACCTGCACACCTATTTCACCGTGGGCCCCAAGGAGGCCCGCGCCTGGACGATCCGGCGCGGCACGCTCGCGCCGCAGGCGGCGGGTGTCATACACGGCGATTTCGAGAAGGGCTTCATCCGGGCCGAAACCATCGCCTACGAGGATTTCGTGAGCCTGGGCGGCGAGCAAGGCGCCAAGGAAGCGGGCAAGATGCGCTCCGAGGGCAAGAGCTATCTCGTCAAGGATGGCGACGTGCTGCACTTCCTCTTCAACACCTGAGGCACGCCCCCGCGGCCTCGCCGAAAATTTCCGAACAAAGCTGTTCCGGCGCGCCCCGGAATCCGGTTAAGATTCAAGGCGAGGGAACGGGCCGTCACGGCCCGGAAGGAGGGCGCATGACCACCCGCTACGACACCGGCATGGCCACCCGCCGCGCGGTATTGGGCGATGCCCATGTGGATCGCGCCGAGGCCGCAAAGAGCGCGTTCGATCAGCCCTTTCAGGAGATGATCACCGAAGGCGCCTGGGGCACGCTCTGGGCCGACGAAAGCATCAGCCGCCGCGAGCGTTCGATGCTCACGCTGGCGCTCTTGGCCGCCACCGGCAATTTCGAGGAAATCCCGATGCATATCCGCGCCACCGCCCGCACGGGCGCCACGCAGACCGATGTGATGCAGGCCTTCCTGCATGTGGCCGTCTATGCCGGCGTGCCCCGCGCCAACCACGCCATCAAGCTCGCCAAGGCCACCTTCGCCGAGATGGAGCAGGAGGAAACCGGATGACGAAACCCGCAGATTACTACCAGCGCGACCGCACCCGCCAGCCGCCCGCGCTGACCCCGGGCTACAAGACATCCGTCGCCCGCTCGCCGCGCTTCTCGCTCATTTCGCTCGAGAATAGCGTGTCCGAAATCACCGGCCCGGTCTTCGGCCACGGCGATGTCGACCCCGGCGACAACGACCTGCTCACCAACTACGCGCAATCCGGCGAAAGCCCGATCGGCGAGCGCATCATCCTGCATGGCCGTGTGCTCGACGAAAATGCCCGCCCCGTGCCCGAAACTCTCGTCGAGATCTGGCAGGCCAATGCCGGGGGCCGCTACCGCCACCGCAAGGATACCTATCTCGCCCCGATCGACCCCAATTTCGGCGGCTGTGGGCGCATGCTGACAGATGCGGAGGGGCGTTTCCACTTCCGCACGGTCAAGCCTGGCGCCTATCCGTGGCGCAACGGCGTGAACGACTGGCGCCCGGCGCACATCCACCTTTCCGTCTTCGGGCGGGCCTTCTGCCAGCGGCTCATCACCCAGTGCTATTTCGAGGGCGATCCGCTGATCCCGCGCTGCCCCATCCTGCGCACCATCCCCGACCCGGACGCCATCGAGCAGCTCGTGGCCCGACTTGACATGAACGCCACGATCCCGCTCGACACCATCGCCTACAAGTTCGACATCGTGCTGCGAGGGCGCCGTTCGACGCTCTTCGAGAACAGGCCGGAGGGGAATTGAGACATGCCGCAAGAGCTTGAATACCTGAAGGAAACCGCCTCGCAAACCGCCGGCCCATACGTGCATATCGGCCTCGCGCCCGGCGCTGCGGGCTTCGATATCTACACCCGCGAGTTGGGCTGGGATATCGCCGGGCCCAACGCCGAGGGTGAGCGCATCCGCGTCGAGGGTCGGGTGATCGACGGTATGGATAGCCCCGTGAAAGACGTGATGCTCGAGGTCTGGCAGGCCAATGCCGCCGGTCATTACGCCCATCCCGAGGGCGGCGGAGAAGTGGAGGAGGGGTTTCGTGGCTGGGGCCGGGTGATCACCGATTTCGATACCGGCCTTTGGGCCTTCGACACCGTCAAGCCCGGCCCGGTGCCGGGGCGCGGCGGGCAGCTGCAGGCGCCGCATCTCAACCTCTGGGTGGTGGCGAGGGGCATCAATATCGGCCTCAACACGCGGATGTATTTCGCCGACGAGGCCGAGGCCAATGCCGCCGACCCGGTGCTGAACCTCATCGAATGGGAAAACCGCCGCGCCACGCTCATCGCCGGGCGCGATGCTTCGGGCGAGGTGCCGATCTACCGGTTCGACATCCGCCTGCAGGGCGAGAGCGAGACGGTTTTTTTCGATATTTGAGCGCTAGAGCCGGGGCAGGGAGAGGCTGGCGCAAAGCCCCGTCGCCTCGTTCTGCAGGCCAAGGTCCCCCCCCGCCGCCCGGGCGATCTCTGCGGCGATGGTCAGGCCAAGGCCGCTGCCGGCATGGGTTTCGTCGGCGCGCACGCCCCGCGTGGTCATCGCCGCGAGCCGCTCGGGTGGCAGGCCCGGCCCGTCATCGGCGATGCGAAGCACGCCCATCTCTGGCCCGGCATGGCCCGTCACCGCCACCCGAGTCTTCGCATGGCGCGCGGCATTCTCCGCCAGCGCGCCCACCGCCTCGGCCAGATCGGCCTCGTCGATCGCCAGCGTCAGCGTGTCCGGAATGTCGATTCGCCAGTCGAGCCGCGCGCCATCGGGCGTGTGCTTCAAGACGCCCACCACGCGCCCCACCACCATAGCCGCGTTGGCCCGGGCGGCGCGGGCCCGCGCCGCCGCACGGGCGCGGGCCAGCTCGCGCTCTACATGCCGGCGCATCGCTCCCGCCACCTCCTCTATGCCCTCCGCCGCCACCGTCTCGCCCCGGTCGCGCAGCCGCCCGGCCTCGCCCAGCAGCGCCTGCAGCGGCGTCTTTAGCCCGTGGGCCAGATCACCCGCCCTGGCCCGCGCGGTCTCCACGTCGGCCTCGCGCTGGGCCAGAAGCCCGTCGATCTCGGCGGCGAGCGGCTGCACCTCGCGCGGCCAGTCGCGGCCCATCCGAGCCTGCCTGTCGCGGCGCAGGTCCGCCACCCGCGCGCCGAGGTTGCGGAGCGGCGCGAGCCCTACGCCCACCTGCAGCCATTGCGCGGTGACGAGCGCCAGAAGCAGCAACCCGAGATAGGGCGCCATATCGGACATGAAAGCCCGCGTGGCGCTGCTCAACTCGGCGCTCTCCATCGCCACCGCCGCGCGCGCCTCGGCGCCGCCCAGCCTGTCGGGCAGGGTCACCGTGCGCTCGAGCACCAGCAGTTCGGCGCTTTCGGGGCCTTGCAGCCGGTGCACATGCGCCTCGCCGTCGCGCAGCCGGTCGGATGGCAGGGCCAGCTCGACATCCCACAACGAGCGCGAGCGCAGCACCGTCTCGCCGGTGACAACCTGCCAATAGAGCCCGCCATAGGGCCGGGCAAAGCGCGGGTCGGCGGGGGGGCTGGCCAGCACAAGCGCGCCCTCCTGCCGCGCGAGCCCGGCCAGCACCTGATCGAGCTGCACCGAAAGCTCGGCCAACGCGCGGCGCTCCACATGGGTGGCGAAGAGCTGCGCGAGCCCGGCGGCCGCGAGCCCGAGCGCAAGCAGAAGCGCCGCCGCACCCGACGCCAGCAGGCGCCAGCGCAGCGACAGCCCAGTCACGCCCCGGCCTCCTCGATGAAGTACCCGAAGCCGCGCCGCGTGCCGATGATACCTGCCCCGAGCTTGCGGCGCAGCCGCGCCACCACCGCTTCGAGCGCATTGGCCTCGCGCGCATCGTCGTCGCCGTAGAGATGCTCGAGCAGTTCGGTGGGGGCGATCACCCGGTCGCGGTTGAGCACGAGATAGGCCAGCAGCCGGTATTCGAGTGCTGTGAGCGGCACCGGAACACCGCGCACCGAGGCGGTCATCCGGTTGGTGTCGAGGCTGAGCGCGCCTGCCTCCTGCACCGCGCCGCCACGCCCCGCCGCGCGACGCACCAGCGCGCGGGCGCGCGCCACCAGCTCCTCCATGCGGAAGGGCTTGGGCAGGTAATCGTCGGCCCCGGCCTCGATTCCCTCCACCCGTTCCTGCCATGCGCCGCGCGCAGTGAGCACCAGCACCGGCGTCTCGCAGCCGCCCGCGCGCCAGCGCTTGAGCACCGAGAGGCCGTCCATCCCCGGCAGGCCCAGATCGAGCACGATCAGGTCGAAATCCTCGGTATCGCCCAGGAACCAAGCCTCCTCGCCATCGCCGCAGGTCTGCGTGGTGAAGCCCGCGCCGGCAAGCGCGGCGGCCACGTCGGCGGCGATGCGCGGGTCGTCCTCGACCGCGAGCGCGCGCATCAGTCGTCTTCCTCTTCGCGCTCGAGAACCGCGCCGGTGGCGCCATCCACCTCGATCTCTACCAGCCGCCCCTCCGGGGTGATGAGCTCGAGCTCGTACACCCAGCGGCCGTCGTCGCGCTCGAAATCCACCTCGATCACGCGGCCCTCGAGTTCGGCGATCTCGAGGATTTGGCTGAGCGGCAGCACCTCGCCCCGCTCAAGCGCCTCGCGCGCGCGGTCATGATCTTGTTCGTCGCCATCCGAGAGGGCCGGGAGCGCGCCAGCGAGCAGGGCCGCGGCGAGGAGCAGGGGAAGAAGCGGTTTCATGGCGCCAGTCTCTACCGGAGCGTGGCTGACAGCAAGCTGACAGTGGCTGTCAGGTTGGGGTCAGGCGGTCTGGTGCAGAAGGGTGGGGCAACCACGGCAAACCTGCCGAATCAACGAAAGGAAGACAGTCATGAAAACGATCAAGCTCGCCGCCACCGCCTTCGCCATCGCCGCCGGCCTTGCCGCCGTGAGCGCTCAAGCCTCCGAGGATGAAGGCCGCATCCTTGCCGAAACGCCGCCCGCCTCGGAATGGATGAGCGTCGCGGAGTTGGCGCAGAAGCTCGAGGCGCAAGGCTACACCGTGCGCGAGATCGAGATGGAGCACGGCGTCTACGACGTGGAGATGACCGATGCCAACGGCATGCGGGTCGAGGCCTACCTGCACCCCGTCACCGGCGAGCCGGTGGAACGCCGGGGCTATGACGACTGATGAGCGTCTCGCAAGATAGCGGCATGATCCGGGTGTGGGATCCCCTCGTCCGGATCGGCCACTGGGTGCTGGTGGCGGGTTTCGCCACCGCATACCTCACCGAGGGCGAGCCCGAATGGTTGCACACCTACGCGGGCTACGCCATTGCCATAACCGTGGCCTTGCGGGTGCTCTGGGGGCTTTTCGGCCCGCGCCGCGCCCGGTTTTCCGATTTCGTGACCGGGCCTTCGCGGGTCTTCGGCTACCTGCGCGATCTGGTTTCAGGCAGCGCCGAGCGCCATGTGGGCCACAGCCCCGCGGGCGGCGCGATGACGGTGGCCCTGCTCGCGATGCTGGCGCTGACCACGGTTTCTGGCATGGGCCTTCTGGCCGCCGAAGAGGGGCGCGGGCCCCTCGCCGGAATCGTGGCCGCCGCCCCGGCGGAGGGTTCCGGCACCATGCTGGCCTCCGATGAGGAGTATGGCGAGCACGGCGAGGACGAGCATGGCGAGAGCGAGGCCGGCGAGATGTGGGAAGAGGTGCACGAGGTGGCCGCCAACGGCACGCTTCTGCTCGTCATCCTGCACCTGGCCGGCGTGCTCTGGGCCAGCGTCGCGCATCGCGAGAACCTCGCGCGCGCCATGGTGACAGGGCGCAAGCGGGCCTGACCTCGCCTGGCGCCCGGCAATACGCGTTCCGGCGCTCCGCATGTCGCGGGGCGCCGGGCAATGTCACATTCCGGCCTGCGCCCCGGCGATCCGCATCAGCCCGAAGAGCAGCAGCGCCGCCGCCACCGCGCAGGCCGCGGTGCGCACGCTGTTCCAGAAGGTCCAGCGCGGCAGGTAGGT
This sequence comes from Roseovarius sp., assembly GCA_040222155.1. GTDB lineage: Bacteria > Pseudomonadota > Alphaproteobacteria > Rhodobacterales > Rhodobacteraceae > Roseovarius. Next base: position 25,944 of record JAVKDQ010000066.1, on the reverse strand, counting down.
GTCTCGCCAGTAGGCCGAGGTCGCCTTGGCGGAAAGCTCCATGCCCGCCAGCGCCTCGTTCATCGGCACGTTGAACACCACAGTCACCCCGAAACACCCCACGAGATAGACGAGCCCTGCCAGCACCACCAGCGTGGCGCCCGGCCCCTCGAGCGCGAAGCCCGCAAAGCCGATGAGCAGGAGCGAGAGCGCGGCCATGCCGAGAAAGAGCGTCATGAAGACCCAGCGGAACACCTCTCGGTTGATCACCTGCATGGCGTTCACGCCGCCATGCCCGCCGGTGAGCGCGAGCGCGCGCATGATGAAATCCGAGAAGGCCAGAAACACGCCGCCCACGAGGGCATAGGCGAGCACGGCGATCTGCAGGAGGAAAAGAAAGACTAAAGACATGGAAGCGGTCCTTTGGTGAGCTTGGGATGACGGCCGGGAGAAAGCCCCCCGGCCCATGCGTTCGGTCAGGCGCGCGCGTGGCGCCGCTGCCCGCCTTCCGGTCGCAACCTGTGGCGGAAGGCAGCCATCAGCAGCGCGGCGATGGCGAGTTCCAAGGCCAGTGCCGCGAGGATGCCCGGCGCCGGCGTGCCATCGAGCAGAAGGCCCGCCACACGCCCCGCCGGAAAGGCAAGAAACACGGTCAGCGCCGCCACGATGGCCACCTGCTGCAGCCCGCCGCGCCAGACGCCCGCAAGCATCAGCCCGCCCCAGGCGGCGAGCCCCGCGCCGGGGGCGCGCAACTCGCTGAGCAGGCTGGCATCGCCCGCGATCTCGATGCCGTAGCTGGCGTAGAACTCCTGCGGTGCGGCGAGAATGGCGGTGCCGATGCCGAGCGCGGTCGTGCCCGCGAGGCCGAGGGTGAGTTTCTCGAAGAGCGAGAGGGTCATGGGATGTCCTTTCATGTGCTCGGGCGAGATCAGGCGGCGGCGGGCCACTGTCCGGCCCCTGCGGCGGCCCGGGCGAAATCGGCGAAGTCGCGCGGCGGGCGGCCGAGCGCGCGTTCGACCCCGTCGCAGAGATGCGCGTTGCGCCCGTCGAGTGTCTCCCGTGCGATCGCGGTAAAGACATCGCCCACGAACTCACCGCCCACCTCGGCGATGTTGGCGTGGAACTCCTCGAAACTGATCGGGATATGCCGGATCTCCCGCCCGAGTGCCGCAGAAAGCTCCGCCGCCATCTCGGCGAAGGTCATCAGGCGCGGGCCGGTCACCTCGTAGAGCTGGCCCTTGTGGCCCTCCTCGGTGAGCGCAGCCACCGCCACATCGGCCATGTCGTCGATATCGATGATCGGCTCGGCCACGTCGCCGCCGGGCATCGGCAGCACACCGGCCAGAACCGGCTCGCGCAGGTAGCCTTCCGAGAAGTTCTGCGCGAACCACGCGGCGCGCACGATGGTGAAATCGACGCCCGAGTTCCTCACCACCTCTTCGCCCAGCCGCGCGTGATGCTCGCCGCGCCCCGAGAGCAGCACGAGGTGCTCCACCCCGGCCGCATGGGCTGTCTCGCAGAGCGATTCGAGTTTCTCCACCGCACCGGGAAAGGCCAGATCGGGAAAGTAGGTTACATAGGCGGCGCGCACGCCCTCAAGGGCCGCCGACCATGTCTCGGGCGCCTCCCAGTCGAAGGGGGTGGGCGAATTGCGCGAGCCGCGCCGCACGGGCAGGCCCTTCGCCTCGAGCCGGGTGGCGACGCGCGCGCCTGTCTTGCCTGTGGCGCCGATGACGAGAACGGGTTTCGGGTGCATGTCTGATCCTCCTTGGTTCGCATCCGTGATGACCAAGGGGATAGGCGTTGCACCGCCCGGCGGTATTGACCGCGCCTGCCAGCCTTTTGACGGATCCTGCCAAGGCGGTCAGGGGCCGGAGCTCTCTTTCCGGTAGCTCGCCGGTGTGCGCCCGACCCAGCGCTTGAAGGCGCGGGTGAAGGAGCTCTGCTCGGAAAATCCGGTGAGAAAGGCGATCTCGGCCAACGAATACTGCCCGTCGCGCAGCAGCCCTTCCGCCAATTCGCGCCGGGTCTCTTCCGTCAGCGCCTGAAAACTCATGCCATGCTCGGCAAGCCGGCGGTGAAAGGAGCGCGCGCTCAGCCCCAGCCCCCGCGCGATATCGGCCATGCGCGGCGCGCCCTCGCTCAAAGCCTGCGCCACGGCGTTCTTCGCCTGCCCCACCAGCGTCTCTTCCTCCCCCAGTTCCGAGAGCTCGGCCTCGAGATGCGAGAGGAGAAAGCGCGATATGCCCTCGTCGCCGAGGATATTGGGCTCGGCCAGTGCTTCGGGTGCGATCAGCAGCGCATCATGCTCGGCATCAAAGCGCAGCGGGCAGGCAAACCACGCTTCGTGCTCCGAAATGTCGCGCGGCGCGCTGTGCCGGATCATCACCTCGAGCGGCGCGAAGGGCTTCGGGCAGACCTGTCGCGCCAGCGACACCGCGCTCGCCAGCGTCGCCTCGTTGGAAAGCCGCAATCCCAGCCGCCGCTCGCCCTCGCGCCTGAGGATGAAGAGCGTTCCGCGCGGATGCGGGCAGAGCTCGTATTCCACCACGCTCGTCCAGAGCCGCGCATAGCGTTCCACCCGCGCGAAAGAGCCCTGCAGGGTTGGCGCGGCCTTCCAGGCCAGCCCCAACGCGCCGTAGTCGTCGCATCGCATCGAGGCGCCGCCGCGAACGGGCAGGGCGGTGGCATCGGTCTCTGCCGCGATCCGCTCGAGCAGGCCGTAATAGGCGGTGTCCGGCAGCATCCGCTTTGGGTCGGCGGGCGCGTCGGGGTCGAGCGCCACCGAGGCCAGAAGCGCGCGGGCATCCACCCCCGGTCCGGCGGCGGCCACCATCTTGCGCGCGAAGAGGGATGTCACGTAGCCCATGGCGGGCGAGTTTAAGGGCCGGGCCCGGAAGGTCCAGAAATTCCGGCCGCCCGCCTCAGCCCGCCTTCGCCACCTCCACCAGCGCGGTATGCGCGCTCGAGCCCTGCCCCAGCCGTGAGGTGCCCACGTCGAGCGTGAGCACGTTGGGGTTGCCGTGCGGGTCGGTGTTCTCGCCCGGATCTCCATACCAGGCGCCGGTGGGCAGGGCGACGACACCGGGGTGGATATCTTCCGAAACGAGCGCCCGTGCGAGGCAGGCGCCCCGCGCGTTGAACACCCGCACGATCTCGCCTGTGACAATGCCGCGCCCGCGCGCATCCTCGGGATGGATCACCAGCGTCTCGGGCCGTGCCCCTTCCCGATCGGCCAGCGCCGCCTCCATCTGGCTGTGCAGCTTGTCGCCCGGCTGGGGCGAGACGAGATGCAGCGGCGCCTCCGCCTTGGCCGCGCCCAGCCATTCCGAGGGCGGGAGCCATACCGGGTGTCCCGGGCAATCGGCATAGCCGAACCCGTCGATCCGCTCCGAGAAGATCTCGATCCGCCCCGAGGGCGTGCCGAGCGCATGTGCCTCCGGGTCTTCGCGGAAATGCGAGAGAAACGAGGGCTCATCCACCTCTGGCACGATGGGCAGCTTCATCCAGTTGCGCGCGCGCAACGCGTCGAAGCCGGGAATCTCGATCCCGGCGCGTGCGCAGTCCTGCTCGAACCCGGCATAGAGATGCCTGAGCCAGCCCTCCGCGTCGCGCCCCTCGGTAAAGGCCTGCTCGAAGCCCATGCGGCGCGCGAGCCCCGCGAAGATCTCGTAATCGTCGCGCGCCTCGCCCACGGGCGCAATCATGCGCGGCATGAAGAAGAGATAATCGTCGAGGTTCGAGCGCCCGATATCCTCCCGCTCATAGGGCGTGGTGGCCGGAAAGACGATATCGGCGCGCTTCGCCGTGGCCGTCCACCATGGTTCGTTCACGATGACCGTCTCGGGGCGTGTCCATGCCTCGTGCAGGCGGTTCAGATCCTGGTGGTGGTGAAACGGGTTGCCGCCCGCCCAATAGACGAGCCGGATATCCGGGTAGGGCGCCCGGGTGCCATTGAAATCGTAGGGCTGGCCGGGGTTGAGCAGCATGTCGGCGATCCGCGCCACGGGGATCACCGCCTTCACCGGGTTCTCGCCCTGCTCGAGCGCCAGCCCGCCCAGCCTCAGCAGCGATTTGCCGATCCCGCCGATCGCGCCATAGCCATAGCCCACGCCGCCGCCCGGTAGCCCGATCTGGCCCAGCATCGCCGCCAGCACCGCCGACATCCAGTAGGGTTGCTCGCCATGCTCTCCCCGCTGGAGCGACCATGCCACCGTGATCAGCGTGCGCGTCGAGGCCATGCGCCGGGCCAGATCGCGGATCGCCTGCGGGTCGACCCCGCAGAGCGGCGCGGCCCATTCGGGGGTCTTGGGCGTGCCGTCGGTCTCGCCCATCAGGTAAGGCCGGAAACGCTCGAAGCCCGTGGCGTAACGCGCCAGAAAGGCATGGTCGGCCAGCCCCTCGCTCTCCAGCACCCAGGCCAGCGCCAGCATCATCGCGGTGTCGGAGGCCGGGCGCAGCGGCAGCCACTCGCAGCCCTCCGGCGCATCGCCGCGCTGCGGCCCGATATTGATGAGCCGCATCCCTTCCTTCCGCAAGAACCGTTCAAACCACGGGCCGGTTTCATGCTCGGTGATCCCGCCCATGCTCACCTGCGAGTTTTTCGGGTTGATGCCGCCGAACATCACCAGCGTTTCGGTATGCTCGGCGATGGTGCGCCAACTGTGCTGCGAGGCGTAGGTGTATTTGAGAAAGTTGATGCCGAAGACATGCGGCATGATCGCCTGCGCGCAGCCGGTGGAATAGCTGCCGAAGGAGGCCACGTAGCCGCCCGCGCAATTCAGAAACCGGTGCACCTGGCTCAACGCGTGGTGAAAGCGCCCCGCCGAGGCCCAGCCATAGGAGCCGCCGAAGATCGCCGCGTTGCCATGCGCCTTGCGGATCCGGTTGATCTCGCCTGCCGCGATGTCGAGCGCCTCGTCCCACGGCACTTCCACGAAGCTGTCCTGCCCGCGCCGGGCCCGGTCGCGGCTCTCCATCCAGCCGCGCCGGATCGAGGGCCGCGCGACCCGCGTCCGGTGATGCACCGCCTCAGGCAGAATATCGGGGATGCGCGAGGGCGAGGGGTCGGGCGCGAAGGGGCGCGTCTCCACGATCCTGTCGCCCTCGGTGATCACCTCGAAGGCGCCCCAATGGCTGGAGGTTACCCAGCTCTTCCGGCCATCATCCGCCATATCCGCCTCGCGCCACCTGTCCCTGTGAGCGGGAGCACCGCCCCTTGGCCGATCATTGCATCGACACCCGCCGGCAAGGCAAGCCCCGCATCACTGCGCGCCGTTGGAGCAACCGTTCTGAAACCCGTTGTCGCACCGCGCCTTGAGCCGCTCGGTGTCTTCCGCCGTCCAGCCCTCCGGCGCGGTTACCGCCACCCAAGGCCCGATATAGTCGCGCGCATAATAGGCATGGCCGTGGCCCGGCGGCGAACCGAAGGAGAGGGCCATGTCGAGCGCGAGTTGAAACTGCGTGACGATGGGCATGAAGATGAAGTGCTCAGACATGTCCTCGGCGGGCGCATCGCGCATCCAGGGCGGCGCGCGCCATAGCGAATAGGGGTCATAAAACACCACCGGGTCGCTGGAATACTGCAGGAAGACAATCCGCATCCCGCCCCACGGGCCGCCATCTGCTGCATCGGCCACATGCGAGGCATAGCGCACCAGAGAGCCGTCGCCGATCTCCGGCAGCACCCAAGGGCTGCCCGCGTTGCGCTGGTTCTGCACGTAGTTCCAGAAGGCCGAAGGGAAGGGCGGCCCGGCCCAGAAGGCACCGTCGATCGGGTCGTCGAGCAGGCGGAAGAGGTTCGTGGCATGCATCGAAGACCACGCGCCAAGGCTCAGCCCATGCACATAGAGGCGCGGGCGGCTCTCCGGTGGCAGCGTCTTCCAGTAGCCATGTACCGCCTCCTGCAGCGCGGTGGCCTGCTCGAGCCCCGTGCGCGTCTCGAGGATAAGCGCGAGGGGCGATTGCAGGTAGGAATATTGCGCGCCGACCGTGGCGATATCGCCCCCGTGCATGTATTCCACCGGGTCATGCGCGCCAGGGTCCATCCAACCGGTGCCGGTGGGGCTCGCCACGATCAGCACCTTGCGCTCGAAGGCGCCCTGCCGCTTCAGTTCCGCCAGCGCGAGCGCGGCGCGCTCTTCCGGTGTTTCGCCATTGGCGCGGCCCACATACACCCGGATCGGGTCGAGCGCGGGCTTGCCGGTGAAGGCCGAGATCGCCTGGGCATCGGGCCCCGACAGGATGAAATCGCGCCCCGGTGCGCCGATCGCCGCCCAGTCGATCAGCGATCCGGCGCTGCCGGTCATCCGCGGGTTTTCGGGCGGCGGCGGCGCCTCTTCGAAAAGCGCCTGCGCCGTCTCGTAGCTTTCGTCGAGCCCAGCCACGACACGGTCGAAGATACCGTCGCGGCTGACCACGAACAGCACCAGAACCACCGCGACGAGCCCCAGCACATTGGCGCGCCGGGGCGGCATCACGCGGTAGAAGCGCGCGCGGATCAGCCGGAAGAGCGCGGCCACCAGCCGCCCCAGCAGAAAGGCCGCGGCAAAGGTCGCGCAGGCTACGAGGAGGATCAGCGCAAGGTTCAGCCCGTCGGCCGCCTCCATTCCCATCTTCGCACGCAACTCGTTCTGCCATGTGAGGCTCGAGCCCAGCACCCAGAGAAAGAAGCCCAGTATGGCGGCAGCGGCAACGAGCGTCAGGGCGCGCGCCGGGCGGCCCGAGAGGCGCGGCATGTCGGCGGCGCTCCACAGGAGACCCATGATTTGCCCCGCGAGATACCCAAGCGCTGTCAGGAGCCCGCCCAGCACCCCCTGCACCGCCGGCCCGCGCGGAATAAGCGAGGGCGTGAGCGAGGCCGCGAAGAAGAGCAGCCCCAGAAGCAGGCAGGGCAGGGAGAATCGCCCAAAAAGGCGCTGCAGAAACCTTTGTTGCATGCGGTTTTCCTCGCTCGCATCTCTTTTTGGTGCGCAAGCACCGAAGCCGAGCTTAGCGGCTTTCCCCGCGTCTTTGGAAGAGCTTCCGGCCCGCGCGCCTCTCCGCGCCGCGCTCGGCCTCAGTCGAGGTCGCGCGCCACCCGGAATCCGTAGAGAAAGTGGCGGGTGCCCGAGGGCATCGAGAGTCGCCACGACGAGGCTACGAGGCTCGGTTTGCTGTCCCATGAGCCGCCCCGCGCCACGCGCCTGTCGCACCCCGCATCAACCCACGCCTCCGAGGTCGCGGGCGCGTTGTCGTAGGTGGTGTGCCAGCAGTCGCGCACCCATTCGCGCGCGTTGCCGTAAAGGTCGGCAATCCCGAAGCCGTTGGCCTCGAAAGATCCCACGGGCGCGGTGAAGATCACGCCGTCGCTGCAGGCCACCGTCTCCCATGAGGGCCAGCGGGCGCGGGCGTCGGCATCGGCGATGTTGTCGTAGCGGCAGATCGCCTCCACATCCGCCCCGAACGAAAAGCGCGCATCCGACCCAGCGCGCGCGGCATATTCCCATTCAGCCTCGCTGGGCAGCCGGTAGGGCTTGCCCGTTTCGCGCGCGAGCCAGTCCACATAGGCCTGCGCATCGTGCCATGTCAGGCAGACCGCCGGGTGATCCGGGCCCTGCGAATAGCCCGGATCGTCAATGGATCTGTCGGCGCGGTCGCTCTCCACCCCGTCTTCCCAGGTGATGCAGCCCGAAGGCCGGGCATGGCCCGAGGCCTCGAGAAAGGCCGAGAATTGCGCCCGCGTCACCTCGTGCCGGCCAAGGGCAAAGGGCGCAACCGATACCAGCCTCTGCGGACCCTGGTCGGCCGAGTGGTCGCCCGCGGCGATCCGCTCGGCGGGCGCGCCCATCAGAAGTTGCCCGCCTGCGAGCGCCACCATCTCCGGGCAGGTCTCGCAATCGCGAAAGCGTTCGGAATGGCCGAGCCCCCCGGGCAACGCCGCCTCCGCATCCACGCGCGTCGCCCAGTCCGGCCGGGTCAGCATGGCTGCCAGCCCCACCGCCGCCGCGAGCCCGCCCAGCCCGGCAAGTGCCAACACCCCCAGCCGCTTGCGCCGCCCCGCTCCGGCCCGCGCCCCTGTCGCCTCGAGGCTGCGCATCAGCAGGCCCGCGGTGGCGGGGTTCTCCGCGAGCGCCAGCCGCCCCTCGGGCAGAAGCGCCTTGCGCAGGTCGATCCCCTGCGTTTCGGCCACCACCCGCGCCAGCCGCCGCCCGGGCTCGCCGGGCTCGTGCTTAGAAGGATCGACGAACAGAAGCGGCAGAATGGCCTTTCCCATGTACCAGGCCGCCTGGTACTCGTTGAAGCAATCCGACGAAGCGAGCCAGTTCGGCGTGATCACGCAGAGCACGACCCTGCATTTCGCGGCCCGCTCGCGGATCTGGTCGGCAAAGCTCTCCCCGCCGAGAATGTCGAGATGATCGACGAAGGTCTCGCGAAACCCGTTCGCATGAAGCCACGCCACGATGTCTTCGGCCAGCGCGTCATCCCTGGAGGCATGGCTGACGAAAACTGTGGCCATTTCGGCGCATCCCCCCTGAAACCCGCCACCAGTATCTACGCGCTCCCCCGCGTTTCAAGAGGGTAATCGGCCCGCCATCTCGCAACATCCCTCGGCACACGCCGGTAATACGGCGCCCGGCTTCGGTTTGGCGCGCAGTGTTGGTGGCGATGTGGAGCGGGCTTATCGCCGTAGTGACATGTTGGAGAAGAGGCGGGAGATGATGGAGGAGTGGGCGAGGGTCGTTCTGGGCTCATCCGAACAGCGGCAAAACGTGATAGGAAACACCTGCACACTCGTGAGCTATTCGCTCCGAAGGGCGTGCAATTGAGTGTCGCGGCATTGGTTTCGAGTGGCTGCTTTTCACAAAAACCACTTTCGCAAATGCGTGTTTCTCGACGACAAACTTAATTACACGGCTTCGGAGATGCATTGCTCCTAATAAGTCGATTATTTGGCCGCACTATTTCCCAGCACCTGAAAATCCAGCTACTGCAAGTTCATGGAAATCGTTGTCGTTACCACTATCATCGCGTCCCTGTTCTTCGTCATAGGCGTGGCGGAGCCCCTCGCCGCGCGCCTCGGACTTCCTTACAGCGTTATCCTCGCCGTGCTCGGCGTGCTGATCGGCGCGGGGGCGATATTCTTCCTCCGGACTGAATTGACTGACGCACTCAATCCCGTGGCAGAAGCGATTCTGGGGTTGCCGATCCGCTCCAACGTGTTCCTCTATGTCTTCTTGCCGACCCTGCTTTTTCAGGCGACACTTGGGATGAATCTGCGCCGGATGCTCGACGATTGGGTGCCCATCCTTGTGCTCGCGGTCGTGGCTGTAGTCGTGGCGACGCTGAGCGTGGGCTATGCCCTGTCCTGGGCCAGCGCGTTGCCGCTCGCGGCCTGTCTGCTGATCGGTGCGATCGTGTCCACCACCGACCCTTCTGCGGTGGTAAGCATTTTTCGATCCATCTCGGCTCCACGTCGTTTGGCGCGGATCATCGAGGGCGAGAGCCTGCTGAACGACGCCGCGGCCATCGCGCTGTTCGGCCTGTTCATCGGCTTCGTGATGTTGGGCGTGCCCGATCCGTCCCTTGGGGATGCGCTGGCGCGATTCCCGCTCCTGATCGCCGGAGGAGCCTTCACGGGCTGGCTGGCGGCACGGATCGCGGTCTGGATCATGGCGCTCTTCAGCCGGTTCGAGCTGGCGCAATTGTCGATCTCGGTTGCGCTACCCTACCTGGCTTACATCAGCGCCGAGCAGAGCATCGGCGCCTCGGGCGTGATCGCAGTGGTCGCCGCCGGGCTGACGCTCAACCTGACCGGGCCAGGACGCCTTCCGCCACAGGCTTGGGAGAATTTGCGTGAGCTCTGGGATGTGCTGGCCCATTGGGCAGGGGCGCTGATCTTTATCCTCGCCGCGCTTCTGATCCCTCGGCTGCTGGAAGAGGTGCGCTTCGACGATTTCGTTTTGGTCGGGGTGGTGGTCCTCGCCGCAATCGCTGCGCGTGCGGTAATCCTGTTCGGGCTCCTGCCGCTTCTGACGTTTTTGAAGCTCTCGCCTGCAGTCGAGCGGCCCTACCGCGTTGCAATCCTCTGGGGGGGCTTGCGTGGTGCGGTGACGCTCGCGCTCGCGCTTGCGGTAACGGAGAGTTTCCGCGTGCCCGACGGGATCCAGCGAGTCGTGGGCATCCTCGCCACAGGATTTACGCTTTTCACGCTGATTGTGCAGGGCACCACCCTTAGATGGGTCGTTGGTAAGCTTGGCCTAGATCGCCTGTCGCCAATCGACGAAGCTCTGTCCCGGCAGGTGGTTGCCGTCGCGCTGCAGACCGTGCGCGAAGATGTTGCGCGCACCACGGAGAACTACGAGCTGAGCCATGATACCGTGCGCTCAGAGGCCAAGCGCTTCGGCGAGCGTCTGGACACGGCGATAAAATCCGCAGAGGCGAGCGCCGACATTCTCGACCGCGACCGCGTGACACTTGGGTTGATCGCGCTTGCCGGCCACGAACGCGACACGATCCTTGCGCGTATGCGGGAACGCACGATTTCGGCGCGGATGGCCGAGCAGGTTTTATCTGATGCCGACCGTCTGATCGAAGGCGCCCGCAGCCAAGGACGAAGCGGCTATAACCGCGCGGCGCGGCGCAGTGTCGCTTATGGCCCAACCTTTCGGGCTGCTGTGCTCCTGAACAGCCGATTGGGCTTCTCCAAACCGTTGGCCCGAATGACCGCCGACCGGTTCGAGCTCTTGCTGTCGCATCGACTGATCCTGCGCGATCTCGGCGTCTTCATCAACGGGCGTATCCGGCGCATTCATGGGCGACGCGTCGCAGATCTGCTGCATGAGTTGCTCGCCCGGCGGGCTGATATTGTGGAAACCGCGCTTGAAGGGCTGCGCCTTCAGTATCCCGGCTATGCTGAGAATCTCGAACGTCGTTTCATCCGGCGCACTGCCCTTCGGCTGGAGGAACGAGAATACAAAACGATGCGTGAGGACGGTCTGATCGGAGCCGAGGTCTACACGGCGTTGATGGAGAACCTTGATGTCCGCCGAGCTGCCGCCGAGGAACGCCCGCGGCTCGACATCGCACTGCAACGCGTCGAGCTCGTCAGGCAGTTCCCGCTTTTCACAGACCTCGACGACGCGCGGATCAAGCGTCTTGGCCGTGTTCTCAAGACCCGTTATTTCAACCCGGGCGATGTGATCATGCGCAAGGACAGCGACGCAAAGCACGTTTTTTTCATTGCCTCCGGCGCAGTAGAACTGGAAGCCTTTGGTCAAACTTGGCGCCTCGGGCGTGGCGAGATGTTCGGGCAAATGGCAATCCTATTGAAGATACCTCGCCGTGCCGAGGTGCGGGCCATGACCCCCACAACGCTTATGGTGCTCGACGAAGCCCGTTTCCGCCGGCTGCTGGATCGCAGCGCAGCCATGCAGTCCGCCGTGCGAAGAAGCGCCGAGAAACGGGGGATTGAGCCAGAAACCCTTTTCGAGGTCACTCGCGTTGAAAGCTGAATACAGCACCGCGCTGCAATTGGAGGTCAGTCCTGCACCGACCCGAGCACGTTGTTGTTTGGCCAAATGCTTATGGTTGCTAAGTTGCGAGCTGCATCGAACACGCGTTCGATAAGCAGCTGTCTATTCCGAGCTTGCTAAGTGGTGTCTATAGGACGGTCGCATGGCAGCCCGGGCACATCAAAAAAGCGATGCAGCGAATACTCGAGGTCAAGGGCTGGAAGGTAAGTGACCGGGCTGTCGGGATGCGCTCATGTATCCAGACCGTGCCTCCTCGCTTACACTCCATTTCACTCCAGACCACCTGACGACAAACCGCTGGATGTGAAGAATTTTAGTGCGCCCTGTCTTGCCATACCGGCGGGGGAGGGCTCGCATGACCTCCCGACAGGGCAAGTTCTGCCGATATGATCCAGAAAGGCGCCGTGTCACTTCATGGCCCGGCTCTCTGCCTCGAAGAACCGGGCCTCGAGAACGGACGCACAGAGGCGGCTGGCGCGCTCCGGCGTCATGTTTTCGGGGTCAAGCATCAGTTGCAGCCAGAGGCCGTCTGACATGCAGAGCACGGTTGTTGCGATGTCTTCGACGTCGACCTGGTTGCCGGTATCGCGCTGGTAGTGCTCGAGCGAGCGAATGAGCGATGCGCGCCAACCCGCATAGGCTTTCTGGTTTGTGCGCCGGAGCGCCTCGTCGCGTTGAGCGGCGATGGAGAACGCCACCCAGGCAGAAAATTTCTTTGGGTCGAAGATCGGAAAGGCGAATTGCGACACCGCCTGAAGGATCACGTTTTCGCGCGGGTCGTCGGAGCGTTTCTGGTCGAAATACCCGCTCCATTCCTCGTAGAGCGTCTCGTAGGCGGCGACGAGCATCTCGTTCTTCGACTCGAAATGGTAGGAGACCATCGCCCGTGAGAGCCCCGCAAGCTTGGTGATCGTGCCCACGGAGGTGCCACATAGGCCATGGCGGTAGATCGCCTCGATCGTTGCATCGACGAGCGCCTTGCGCCCCTTGCTCTGCGAAGCGCCCTTCCCGGGGGTGCCTTCGGTCTTCAATGCTTTGGTCGCCATGCCTGCCCTTGCTTCATCTGCTGTTCTTCCAGTTCGGTCGCCCGCCAACAGCACACCCGATTTGCAAGCCACTTCGCAAGGGGCTTGCGCGGGCCGCATCGTCTTGCCGCGCCCCGAGAGGCCTTTCGCCGATCTCGTTTCATGCCTTTGTTTCAAGGCGTTGCCGGCTCGTTTCGCCCTGCCTGTAAAAACCCCATTGACAGACTCACCAAATCGCCCCTCAAATACTAAACGAACGTTTAGCATAATTTTTATCAAGTCAGCAACGGGAGGTTACCAAGTGCTCGACAAGACGGTGAGACAGGCGGAGTGGCAGAAGCCGCTCACGGAAAACCCCGGAACATCCCATACGCTGCCGGCCAGGTGCTACATAGACCCGGAGTATTACCGGCAGGATGTAGAGCAGATCTTCTACAAGACGTGGCAATACGTCGGCCACAAGTCGCAATTCGCAAACCCCGGCGATTACGTGACCGCCAAGATCGCCGACCAGAACATCGTGGTGATCCGCAACAAGACGGGCGAGTTGCAGGGCTTCCACAATGTCTGCAAGCACCGCGCCCATGAGCTTCTGAGCGGCGAGGGCAACATCAAGAACGTGATCGTCTGCCCCTATCACGCATGGACCTACGATCTCGACGGCAAGCTTCGCTCCGGCCCCTATCTCTCGCGGATGGAAGAGTTCGACCGGGGCGAGGTGCGCCTCTCGCCGGTTCGGGTGGAGTGGCTCGGCCCCTTCGTCTTCGCCAATCTCGACCCAGACGCGGTGCCGCTCGAGGAGATCGCGGGCGACATGCTCGCGGATATGCGCGCCAAGGTCGACTGGCTCGACGATGAGCTCGAAATCCGGGGCAGCTACGTGGCGGGCCTCAAGGAGGGCCAGAAATCCGACTGGAAGGTGACGATCGAGAATTTTCTCGAATGCTATCACTGCCGGGTCGTGCATCCGGCATGGGCCGACATGACCGACATGGACAAATACGAGGGCGGCATTTACGGCTACTGGGCCACGCAATTCGCCACCGAGATCAAGCATGACAACAAGGCCTACCAGATCGATCCGAACGCACCGATGCAGAAAGGGCTCTTCTGGACCCTCTGGCCCAACATCTCTTTCAACTTCATGCCTGGCGAGCGGAGCCTGATCGTCAACATCGTGCATCCTCTGGGGCATGAGCGCTCAGACTTCAGCGGGCATATCATGTATCCGCCCGGCGAGGTCGAGAACACGTCGCGGGTGGAATACGCCTCGCAGGTGCTCGGCATGGAAGATTTGCATATCTGCGAATCCGTGCAGCGTGGCCTTCATTCGCTGGGCTTCGACCAAGGCCGGATCGTGGCGACCGACCTCTGCCATGGCACCGAGGAGCATGCGGTGCACTGGCTGCATTGGCTGATCAACGGGGTTTACGAGGGCCAGGGCGCTTACCCGCCGCTCCCGGAGGCGTGGAAGCGCGCGCCGGCGCGCTGAATGGGCGCGCGCCCGCCACTAGAGCTGAGCAGGAACCAGAGCGACCCCACGGGAGGCATGGCCAGACGATGCATGACGGTGATGCGACAATGAGCGTGGGCGGGGTGGAGGTGGGCAAGTCGCCCGCCGCCGAAACGCCCGCCGCCGATACGCGGGCCGCGATCACCTGCCGACATCTCTGGAAGGTCTTCGGAGAGCACGCCCGGCCCCGCCTCGAGAAGGCGCGCGCAGAGCCGGTGGGCGACAGCGCCGCCGTGGCGGAGGCGCTGGCCGCGCAAGGCCTCGTGCCCGCCGTGCGCGATGTGAGCTTCGACGTGTCACGCGGCGAGCTCTTCGTGGTGATGGGGCTCTCGGGCTCGGGCAAGTCCACGCTGGTGCGCTGCATCTCCAACCTCGTGCAGGGCACGTCGGGCGAGATCCTGATCGACGGCGAGAACGTTCTGGGCATGGGCAGGAAACGCTTGATCGAGCTGCGGCGTCACAAGATCGGGATGGTCTTCCAGCATTTCGGCCTCTTCCCTCACATGACGGTGCTGGAGAACGTGGCCTTTCCATTAAAGATGCAAGGCAAGACCGCGCGGGCGCGCAAGGAACGTGCGGCGGAGGTGATCGAGCTTGTGGGGCTCTCCGGGCGCGAGGGCGCCTATCCGCGTGAGCTTTCGGGTGGGCAGCGGCAGCGGGTGGGCCTTGCCCGGTCGCTCTCCGTGAACCCCGACATCTGGTTTCTCGACGAGCCCTTCTCGGCGCTCGACCCGCTCATCCGGCGGCAGTTGCAGGACGAATTCCTGAAGCTGCAGGCGGGGCTGGCCAAGACCATTGTCTTCATTACCCACGACATCGCCGAGGCCCTCAAGCTCGCCGACCGCATCGCGATCATGAAGGATGGTGAGATCGTTCAGATCGGGACGCCCACCGAGATCGTGCTCAACCCGGCCAACGCCTATGTCGCCGAGTTCAGCCGCGACGTGCCGAAGGGCCGCCATGCGCATCTGCGCCACCTGATGCATACCGGGCGCCCGTTTCCCGCCGAGATGCCCGACGACCCGGGCCTGACGACGGAGATGACCGTGGAGGCCGCGCTCGCGCAATGCCTGCGGCGCCGGGAGAACGCGCCAGTCTGGAACGCCGCGCGCAGCGAGATCGTGGGCTATGTGCATCCCGGCGATCTTGCCGCCGCGCTCGACGCCGCACCCGATAGCGGCACGACGGACAGGGGCGGGAGCTGAGAGCGATGGCGATGCCCGCACCGCCCCTTGCCCCACTTGCCGCATCCCGCGCGGCTTTCGCCGCGAGCGTGATCGCCCTGGTGGCGCTTACTAGCGTTCTGCTGACACCCAGTTTCCCGTGGCTCGTGGAGTGGCCCGACGCCTGGCGTCTGCCGATCTCCGAAGGTCTCGATGCGGTGATGGCGGGGCTGCTGGGCGCGTTGAAGCCGCTGGCGCGGGGCGTCGCGGCGCTGATCAGCTATCCGCTTTCCGGCGCCAACGCGCTCCTCACCGGCCTGTCCCCGGTGCTGCTCATCGGCGGCGCCACCGCGCTCGGCTGGGTGCTTGGCGGGCTGTCGCTGGCCGCACTGGCCTGTCTCGGGCTGGGCTTCGTGCTGGCATCCGGCTTCTGGGTGGAAAGCATGAACACGCTCTCATTGGTGACGATCTCGGTGCCGATGGCGATTTCGGCGGGCTTGTTCATCGGCGTGCTGGGCTTCGAGTTTCCGCCCGCGCGCCGGGTGATCCTTGCGGTGCTCGATTTCATGCAGACCGTCCCCACTTTTGCCTACCTTCTGCCGATGCTCGTGCTCTTCGGCTTCGGCGCCGAGGTGGGGTTGGTGGCTTCGTCGATCTACGCCGCGCCGCCGATGGCGCGCAACGTTCTGCTGGGGCTCGACCGCAACGACGAGGAGCTGCGCGAGGCCGCCAGCATGTCGGGCGCCACCCGTCTGCAGAGCCTGCTGTTGATCGAACTGCCCGCCGCACGCCGCCAGATCATGGTGGGACTCAACCAGTGCATCATGGCGGCGCTCTCGATGGTGATCATCGCCGCCGTGATCGGCGGGTTTCAGGATATCGGCTGGGAAGTGCTGCAGACGCTCCGCAAGGCGCAATTCGCAGATAGCCTTCTGGCCGGGCTGATCGTGGTGGTCTTCGCCGTGGTGATCGACCGGATGAGCGCGAGCCTCTCCCGCGAGCGCCCGGCCTCTCGCCCGGAGGGCCTTGTGGCGATCGCCGCGTGCACCGCCCTCGGCCTCCTGCTCTTCGGCGATGCGGCGGCGCGCCTCGGCACGCTCGGCGTCTTCGGCGGGATGGTGGACAGGCTCGATGCCGCGCTCACCTCATTTTCCACCGAGCACGGCGCCGCGCTCAACGCGCTCAAGAACACGGTGATGTATTTCGGCCTCCTGCCCGTGCGGATCGGCCTCGACGGCGCGGTGCTTCCCTTCACCTGGGGCGTTGCCTGGACACCCGAGCTGAGCTGGGCCGTGATCGGCGGCTCCGTCGCCTTGGGGGCCGGCCTTTTCGCGGCGGGCTACCGCGTGGCAGGGCCCATGCTCGTTTGCGCCTGCCTCACCTTGCTGGTGGGTGTCACGCATCTGCCATGGGTCGCGGTGCTGACTGCCGTGCTGATGGTGGGATGGGTGGCCGGCGGGCTCCGCCTAGGCGCCACGCTCGCAGGGCTCATGACCCTTGTGCTCACCTCGGGGCTCTGGGCGCAGGCGTTGCTTTCGCTCTATCTGGCCGGCGTCTCAGTGGTCACCTGCGCGGTTCTGGGTGGCGCCATCGGGCTTTTGTGCGCCACCAGCGCCACCGCGTGGCGGCTCGTGCGCCCTGTCTGCGACATGCTCCAGACGATCCCGCTCTTCGTCTTCCTGATCCCGGCGCTGATGTTCTTCCAGGTGGGCGAGTTCTCGGCCTATCTGGCGATCTGCGCCTACGCCATCGTCCCGATGATCCGCTACACGCAGCACGGCATCTCGACCACCCCGCCCGACCTGATCGAGGCGGCCGAGATGTCGGGTGCGACCGGCTGGCAGACGCTGCGCGACGTGCGCATCCCCTACGCGGTGCCTGCCCTCTTGCTCGGCCTCAATCAGACGATCCTCTATGCCTTCGCGATGCTGGTCATCGCAGCGCTGGTGGGCACCTCGGGGCTGGGCCAGCAGGTGTATATCGCGCTGGCTGACGCGGATGTGGGGCTGGGCCTCACCGCGGGCATCTCGATGGCGATCATGGCGCTCGTGGCAGACCGCCTCATTCAGGGCTTCGCGGAGGAAAGACGCAAAGCGCTCGGGATGTGAGAAGGCGCGGCAGGCACATTAACGGCAGAGACCAGGACAACGATAACCAGCAAGGGAGAAAGACCATGAAACGACTTATGGCAAGTATGGGGCTGATCATCGCGGCCTGCGGGGCGCAGGCGGCGGAGTTGGGCGCCGTGGACAAACCCATCGTGATGACGATGGGCGAATGGACCGGGCAGCATATCTCGACTCGCATCGCCGGAGCGATGCTCGAGAAGCTGGGCTACGAGGTGGAATACGTCACCGCCGGGTATCAATCGCAGTTCAGCGCGATCATGGAGGGCGAGATTCACGCCACCATGGAAATCTGGGAGACGCAGGTGGGCGAGGTGATGCCCAACGCAATCGCCAGCGGCAACGTGGTGACGATCGGCGAGTTGGGCATCGACGGGCTGCAGACGTGGTTCTATCCGGCGCATGTGGAGGAGATGTGCCCGGGTCTTCCGGCGCTGAGCGCGCTCAACGATTGTGCACAGGTCTTCGCCACGCCAGAGACGATCCCGCAGGGGCGGTTTCTGGATTACCCGGCCGAGTGGTCTTCCAACGCAAATCGGCTCGAGGCGCTCGGGATGAACTTCAAGCCGGTCGCCAGCGGATCGGAGGGCGCGATGATCGCCGAGATCAAGCGCTCGGTGGAGCAGAAGACGCCGCTCGTGCTGATGTTCTGGGCGCCGCACTGGGTCTTCGCCGAATACGACCTGCGGCAGGTCGAGCTGCCCGCCTTCGAGCAGGCCTGCATCGACGATGCCGCGTGGGGGCCCAACTCAGAGGCGACCTATGATTGCGACTGGAAGCCCGACACAGTGACGAAGATGGCCTGGGCCGGGTTCGAAGAGACATGGCCCGCCGCCTACAAGCTGCTCGAGGCCTACCAGATCGACAATGACGTGCAGGCCCGGATCATGAAGGCGGTGGATGTCGACGGCAAGGATCTGATGGAGGAGATAGACCGCTGGATCGCCGAGAACGAGGCCACCTGGCAAAGCTGGCTCGATCAGGCGAAGAGCTGAATGAACGCGCGGCCGGCGCTCCCGCGCCGGCCGCGCCCACATCGGGTCTAATGGACGGGCAGGTATCACATGACGGAACCGAAGCGCTTTCTGGGCAGTCTCGTGACGATCGAACTGGGCATCGGCGATGCTTCGCAAAACAGGACGTGGTATACGGCGCTTCTGGGCCGGGAGCCGGATGTCGTTCTTTCCGATACGTTCTTCGAATGGGAGATCGCCCCTGACACCTGGCTGCAGCTGGCCGAGCGCCCCAACGGCGCGGGCCAGGGCGGGCCAGTGCGGATACAGGTGGAGAGCATCGACACGACGCTCGCCATGCTGCGCGCCCGGTTGCCCGGGCTGGAGGTGGAGCGGGATTTCGAGCAGATCCCCGGCATCCTGCGTGTCTGCAACATCTTGGACCCCTCCGGAAATCGCGTGGGCCTGCTGGAAGTGCGCGAAGACGCCTGAAGCAGCGTGCCCCCGCGCTCACCCCCCTCGCTCGGGAGACGATCATGGATCTTGCCGACCTGCTGCCCTCTGGCAGCTCAGCCCATATCGACGGCGCCTATGCCCGCGAGGCCAAGGGTGCGCGCTTCGAGGTGAAAGACCCGGCGCGCGGCACGGCGCTCGCAACGCTGATCTCGACGCCCGCCGATACCATCGACATAGCCGTCGAGAGCGCCCGCAAGGCGCAGGCGGGCTGGGCGGAATGGCCGCCCGAGGAGCGCGCCGCCATCCTGCGCCGCGCCGCGCAACTGCTACGCGCGCGCCGTGCCCGCCTTGCCGCGCTCGAGGTGCGCAACACCGGCCGGCCCATCGCCGAGATCGGCCCGATCGACGTGGAAACCGCCGCGCAGGGCTTCGAGTTCTTCGCCGCGCTGGCGCTGGCCGACGAGCACCGCGCGCGCGACTATCCCACCGGCACACTTGTGATGCGGCGCGAACCGCTAGGTGTCTGTGCCGGGATAGGAGCGTGGAACTACCCGCTCCAGATCGCCGCGTGGAAGGCCGCGCCCGCGCTCGCGGCAGGCAATGCGATGGTGTTCAAGCCTTCGGAGAAAACGCCGCTTTCGGCCCTCCTTCTCGCGGAACTCCTGAGCGAAGCGGGCCTGCCGCCCGGGCTCTTCAACGTGGTGCTGGGCGCGGGCGACGTGGGCGCGGCGCTTGTCTCTCATCACGGCGTAGACCACGTAGCGATGACCGGCAGCGTCGCCACCGGCCAGAAGATCCTTGGCGCGGCGGCGGCCACGGTGAAGATCACCTCGCTCGAACTCGGAGGCAAATCGCCCTTCCTCATCCTCGAAGATGCCGACATGGAACAGGCCGCGCGGCTGGCCGTGATCGGCAATTTCATGTCCTGCGGCGAGATTTGCGGCAACACCACGCGGGTCTTCGTGCCGAGGGCACGCGAGTCGGAGTTACTCGAGCGTGTCGCCGAAATTGCCACGGCCATCCGCACAGGCGACCCCCTCACAGAGGCCACGCAAAATGGCGCGCTTATCGACCTCGCCCATCGTGACAAGGTGCATGGCTATGTGCAATCGGCGGTGCAGGAGGGCGCCGAGGCGATTTGCGGTGGTATCTACGCAGAGGTGAAGGAACTGCCCCACGGCGCCTTCTACCTACCCACGGTGCTCGCGCGGTGCCGCGACAACATGCGTGCCGTCCGCGAGGAGATCTTCGGGCCGGTCATGGCGGTGCTTAGCTACGAGGACGAAGACGAGGCAGTAACGCGCGCCAATGCAACGGAGTTCGGCCTCTGTGCCGCCGTCGCGAGCCGAGACCACGGGCGCGCGCAGCGCGTGGCCCGCAGGCTCGAGGCCGGAACTGTCTGGGTGAACGCCATGCTCGATCTGCCGGTAGGCATGGGCTATGGCGGGTTCAAGCAATCGGGCATCGGCTATGAGAACGGCGTCGAAACCCTGCGCGACCATCAGCGTGTCAAAGGCATCTACACGGGGCTAAACACGGTCGAATTACCGTTCACCTAGTTTCCTGCGGCCATGCTGGGGCAAAGGAAGCCGCGATCAGCCGCCCCATGCCCTGTTCCGCTGCCTCGTCCTTGATCGGATCGGCGTATTTCTTCCAGTCCACCCCGTAAGGCGGGTTCGACAGCATGTAGTGGAAGCGTTTGCCCCCGTGCACGTCCTGCGTAAGCGTGTTGCCGAAGGCGATGTTCTCGGGGTTGTGTCCGGTCACCAGCATGTCGGACTTGCAGATCGCGAAGGACTCGGGGTTGAGCTCCTGCCCGAAGAGCTCGACGCGAATGCGGTCGTTCAGCGCCTTCATCTCCATCTCGGCGATGGACAGCATCCCGCCAGTGCCCGAGGCGGGGTCATAGACTTGGTGGATGACACCAGACCCGGTCAGCGCGTCTTTGTCATTGATCAGCAGAAGCGAGACGATCAGGCGGATGACCTCGCGCGGGGTATAGTGTTCGCCCGCCGTCTCGTTCGAGATTTCCGAGAAGCGGCGGATCAGGTCTTCGAAGAGATACCCCATCTCAAGGTTCGAGATCGCGTTCGGGTGCAGGTCAATCTGGGTGAACTTGTCGAAGACCTGATAAAGCAGACCGGCGTCGTTCAGGCGCTTGAGTTGGTCGGTGAACAGGAACTTGTCGAGGAAGATATCACGGACATTGCCCGAGAACTTCGTGATGTAGTCGATCAGGTTCTTGTGGATGTCTTTCGCGTCCTGCCCCTTGAGCGAGGCGAATGTGAAACGGGACAGGTTCTAGAGACGAATATCCTGCCCGACGACGCCGGATAGCAAAGTGTGCCGCGCCTCGTCGTCCATGTCATCCGGCAGTGACGCTTCCATGTCGAGAACATCCTGCTTGGTCTCGTCGAGGATGCAATCAAGACGACGTAGAACGACGAAGGGCAGAATGACCTTGCCATACTCGGACTGCTTGAAATCGCCCCGGAGAAGCTCGGCGATCGACCAGACGAAACTGCCCAGGTTTTTTTATGTCGTTGTTGCTCATCACCGCCCCTGATTTTCTCGCATAGGATGTGCCGTGAGGCGTGACAGCGCAAGACTGGTTTGGGAGGTTTGGATCGCAATTGATGTGTGGCGATTGATTGCATCCCTGTCTCGTATCTTTTGTCATTCTAGGACTTCGCATTGCTCCGAGGGATCCGGCGACAGGCCTGAATGACGGCTTCCAGCCATTCCTCACCGGCCTTCAATAATACAGTGAACTTTGGATTCCTGATCGCACCAGGGCAGTGCGCATTGACCTCAATGCATGAGGCTCTATCCCCTGTGCCACGCAATGAGCTCGTTGGAATGGAATTCGTGCAAAGCCGAGAAACGGGAGTGGCAAGTGATAGCCGGGAAGACAACATCCAAGCAAATCGCGCAGCAAGTTACAGCACAAAGACTTGCTGCCACATCGGAGCTGTTCGAAGATGCCGAGTTAACTCAAGCAAAGGAATTCCGTGATTTCGTTCTCCGCATAAACACTCTGGTGCACTCACGGCGCCCCATGGACTCGGACAAGGTTCCTGAAGACTTGGCGCGCGCCATTCGGGCTAACGGAGTAGCAAAGCCGGCAGCCGAGTTGGTTTTATTCGGTGATTGGCTGCTGGGCGGCCGACCAGGATTGAAGCAAACACCGGGCAGACAGCCAGACTATAGCGAGATCTTGAAATGCGTCGCGGCATGTATGGTGGGATTGTATCAGCGTGCGCGCCTAAAACACCAAGGGACCGCAGCTGACAATGGCACGCTGAATTTCCGCTCGGGAAGGAAAAAGCATATAAAGCCGAGCAGTCGCAAGTCTGACATCACAAAAGACGATCTGTCTTACTGGTGGGAGCGTGTATTCGACGAGAAGCGCAGTCCAGAGCGCTTCGATGCGAACCTAAGAACAATGCGCCGCATTCTGCCTGCCTACCTGGAGCACCTGAAATCGCGCAAGGTGATGCACGGCGGCAAGACGGTTACGAGATCCCCTGAGATACAGGCCGTGCTCAAGGCTAAAACAGGCAGGCACGAAGCCAATCCCGTGCAATCGCAGCCCTCGGCGCCGGAAGTTTCTGCCCGCGCGACACCATCACCGTTCACAATATCGCTTGGCTATTCCTCATCCTTGGAGCAGCGCGATTATCGTGGATCGGCTAGACGAGACGCGCCGCCCTCAACTCTGACATACGAAGCCGTCCCACCGTCCTCAACGTCACCTAACGGCAAGATCGTGCTGGAACCGAAGATCGACGTTCGCGAGAACTTCAAGGTCAACGCCCTGATCGACCGGATCGCGATTCTTCTCACCACGTCCAGCAAGATCAATGACATCACGCTGAAGACGCAGATCGAAGAGAAGACGGGCAGGACGGTCTTAGTCCGAGACCTTACCAAGAAAAAGAACGAAAGGCACTGGGGCGCGCCACTGCCGGAACCTGATCTCACCAAGAGCACCGGCTATCATTTCGCAATATTGATACAGGATCCTGAGCCGGAAATGTTGGTTTCTATCCTAGCTGCAATCCGGGATGGCCCAAGGATCAACGGCGCCGTCACACTTCACATGATCGAGGTGTCCGTCGACTTCTATCCGAAAACCGATGATCCAAAGGAGGCCATTCGGCGCCGCGAACAGATGGTCGGCCTGCTACAGCGGCATCACTGGGTCCCACAGTCAAGCTTTCTCGATGCCGATATCAGCAAACCGCGCCATACCGATGCCCGGCAGATTTACCGCGATCCCAATCAGCCCACCGAACGCAAGAAAAAGATTCGATACCTGTTCCCAGATAATTCCAATACTTGGGACGCAGATCGCACGCTCGACTTTGCCGAGATCCGGGCTCGCATCCTGACATCGAACACCGGCGAAGATCTGTATCTGAATTCCACGCTGGCGAAAGGTGGCAAACATGCCGCCCACCATGTCACGATCCAGCACAAGATCGCCGACCAGCGTAACCGGAACAATCACACCATGACAGTGCTGCCTGATAATGAACGCCGCGCCCGCGTCGAGGTGACGCTATCCGGGATTGATACCCTGAAACAACGCGACCTCGGCACCATCGACGATCTGGGAAAGATATCGTTCAGAAAGCTCACCAAGCCATTCCTGTCCTTCAAGCTGGGCGTGGTAGATCCTTGTCAGCACCTCCTGGAGGATGCACAGGCGCAAATGCACACACGTGGCGTCTACGGGCTGGGACTCAGGCACCGGGCACGTGCACTGGAAGGCCGAGAGCAGATGCGCACACGTGGTGAGAAGTTGCCGCGCAACCTGGACCGAGAGGGACGTGGGCTGAGAGCCTGGAAGGAAATGAACGACGTAACCGGCAAGGCGCTGGACGAGCTGACGCGGCGATGGAGACGGTTCTCCCAGAGTTAGCTGATAATACTGCGGCTTGCCGCTGGCCGGGCACAGAAGCCTGTGGTGAAAACGATGCACACCAGCCGGAGGCGTTTCCCCGATTCCTGAAGCCATGAAGCGGCCTGTTGCGTGTATGGGTAAGGATAGGGAAGCAATAGAGTAGGTGGGAGGAGGGCATATAGTATAGAGGGTTCCCCAGTTAATAGGCCGCACCACGGCGCGACCCATCCGATTTGCCGACGAAATGGGCTCTTAGTCAGCACTTACTGACCATCCGTCACATGCAGTCCGCCGCTTCCCGGCCCGTCTCGCTCGCTTAAGCCGACAATTTGATGTCATGCGATGCGACTTAGGAGCTAATTAGGTCCGTGGCTCCAAGGGTGGCCGGACCGGTGCGCCGACGTCCTTTGCGCAAGATGCAGGACCATTCGTGCACCCATGTCGCCATTCCGGAACTGTCGGATGATCTCTACCGTGCCGACCCGGACACCCGTCAGGCTGGCTGAGACGCTCACATGAGTCCACCGGCGTGTTTCGCACTGTCATGTGACGGGCAGAGCGAAAAGCGCGCCCTGGGCGCTCTCAGCGACTCTGGCGGAGTAGCGTCGGGTCGAATTCGGCCCCGAGGATCCAGCCTTCGACCTGCCCAATGGCGGCGACAGCGGGCGGCAGGGCCGGGCAAAGGGCGGCCGCAATGCGGCCATCCATGTCCGCGTCCCGCAGCCAGCTGGCCACCGTGAAGGCGTTCTGCTGCGCTGGCGTCAGTCCATCCACCTCATAGCTGCCCTTCCAGAGCCTGGGGTGCACCTCGGCCAGCACGGATGCCCCGTCCGGAACCTGCCAGCCATCGAAGGGCCAGAAATGCGCCCCCGGGCAGGCGCGCCGGATATGTTGCAACCAGGGCAAACCGGCATGCGTAGCTTTCGCGATTGCGCCCTGGCCTTCGAACTGGAATACCGACTTCGCGGAGGGCTGTGCGTCTTCGGTCAAGCGCCGCCATCGGGGATTCCCCACGCGTGCGGTCCCATTTCCAACGTTACCGTCACGGATGAAATCCACGTAGGTATGAGGCTGGTGAGTGGGCCAGTGCGCGCGGAAATCCGCGAGGAAAGCATTCCAGTCCGGCGGCAAGCCGTGCACCTCGAAGTAGCGCATGGGGAAGGAAAAGGCGTGGTCGATACCGACAATGCAGGGCTGCTCCTGCCTGAGGTGATCGATCAGCCATTCGGCCAAGGCATGCCGCGCCCAGTATCGTTTCGTCCCCTGCGGTGGCGTCACTTCTTCCGTTGGGTCGTCGCCGACGCTCTGATAGACACGCAGCCCCTTGAGGCTGCTCTCTGCCGTCTCGGCTCCGGAATAGGCCACGCCAATGGTGCGGCAAAAGCGGCGCGGATGAGCGCCGCCCATCAATGGAAGCTCGCGCTGTAGCTTGTGGCGATAAGTGTGACATGCGCCGACAGTGGCGGGCGCAATTCGAATGCACGTGGTGCGCGCGCAAAGTCATGCAGGCGAAAGAGGCACCAGACGTCGCGTCGTTCCTCGGATACTTCCAGTTCGTTGCGCGAGATGTGGAATGGCGTCCGCGCCCAGCCGTTGGTCGTCTTCACCTCGATCAGGCGTTCTCGCGCCTGCGGGGTGAAGCTCAGAATGTCATAGCCGGCACCATCGCCTTCCTCCTGAGAAACCCATCGAACGCGGTCGGCGAGATCCTCACGGCCGCACTGGCGCAGGCTGGCAACCTCGTGGTGAAGAACGCGCTTCTCGCCGGCATAACCCAGAGCACGGTTGCGCTAGTCTCGTCCGGCCACATCAAAGCGCTGCGCGATCAGCTGCATTTGCTCCAACTCCTCAGGTGGCGGGGCGTTGCGTAGGGTAGGTGCGATATCGACGTAGATCTGTGACGGTTCGGCGACCTCCCGAGACGCTGGCGCGGAACCGTGAAGCTGCCATTCCGGATGGTGGGCCAGCCATCTGGAGATCGCCTCGGCGAGTGACATCTGGAATTTGAGGCGAGGCTGATACCCGCTCAGTATCGGCAGGCCGAAAGCCCTTGCGGCTGCGGAGATGTTGCAATGCTTGAACTCGTTCGCTCCTCGGCTGCGACCGGTCTGTTCTTGCAAAGCGCGGTTCAGTGCGGCCTTGTTCACAGGGCGTCCTACGAGATCATCAGTCAGCATGGCAAACCACGCGGCGACGATAGCGTCGTTCTCTTCGTCTGACCATGCGTTTTCGCTCATACTTTCAAGCTTTTTCACGTGCATGCCTGTGTCATCCAGGAAGCGACCGCAGCGCCATCCCGCCCAACTC